>NZ_JAAXYC010000100.1 GCF_018619185.1 Streptomyces sp. McG3
CCGCCGGCCCCCGCGCACACCCAGCCCGCCACCGTGACCGAGGAGTCGCCGCGATGAGCCGCAAGCACGCGATCCACGCCCCCGAGGCGCACCTCGTGACGAGCCACGGCGCCGACTTCTTCGGCGAGGACCGGCACCCGCTGGCGTCGCTGACGAGCCTGGCCGGATACGCCGAAGGCTGCCTCTCGCACGACGAGCGCGGCCCGGTCGTACTGCTGCTGAGCAACCCCGGCGAGGGCGGCACCATGACACCCGACCAGGCCGCCGAGATCGCCCCGCTGCTGCTGAAACTCGCACGGCACCGCTTCGTACGGCCGAAGGAGTCGGCCATCGCTCACGCCCTGGCGGCCGCCGCCAAGGAGGCCGCAGTCGCCGCCGAACCCTGGCAGTGGCGGATCGAGGCCGCGTAGTACCGCGCACCACCGAGGCCCCCGGCCCGTCTCCCCCGAGACGGGCCGGGGGCCTTTCGCGTTTCTGGGGGGAAGGGGCGACAAGCGAGGGCTTCGCCCACGACCTATTTGGGCCTTCGGCCCGGTCGCGCCCACGCACCGACGCGGCCACCCGCACGTCGGCGACCGACGGCGGATGGTCCCTGATGCCGCCCCACAAGACATGCCGCGCGAGACTCCTCCCATGAGCACCCCGCGACGCCGACTCGGCACCGGCCCCACCACCATCAGCAGCGCCTCACCAGCCGACGTGGCACCGCGGCTGCTGGCCGCCGAACGAGGCGACCCCGGGCAGCTCCTGGACGACGACGGGCGCCAAGCCGCAGCCACCCCAGGAAGCCGCCGGCCTCTCGGGCCCGGCACCACTCGTGCGGCACTCAGGGAGAACGCGGAAGGGCGTGTCCCGAGCGCGAGCGCGTAGGAGACTCGACACCACCGACCGAAGGAGAGGCCGTGACTGCACAACCCGAACACGACGTCGTCCCGCCGATGCGCACGCTTGCCGAGCTGCGCGCCGCACTGCGCGTCTGGGGATTCCCGGGCGACATCCAGTCTTTCGAGAAGGAGCTGGCGGACGCGGACCTGGACGACCTCACCCGCGTCCGCGAGATCACCCAGGCGTACCGGCACCGCGTCCTGCTGCGGTGCGACCCCCAGGCAATGGCCGCCCTGATGCGCAGCACCCACGACGTGGCCTTCGAGCTGGGCGGGAAGATGGCCGAGAGGAAGACCCGGTGACCCACGCGTTCTACAGCGACGGGACCGAGAAGATCCTGCGGGGCGATCTGAGCGTGAGCGAGCGGACGGCCGTCATGTCGGTACGGGCCTCGCTGGAGGAGGACCCCACCCCCGACCACGCGCGCAGGCTCCCCGACGCCGACCCGCACTCCGAGTCGTACGCCATCGACCTACTCCCCGAGCAGACTGGCGGCCGCGGCATCACCGTCGTCTACCGCCACGACCAGAAGCTGGACGCGCTGCTGATCCTCTGGCTCATCGCCGGGCCCTGACCCCCGCACCACCGACACGAAGCGACCCCGGCAGGGAAAGTGCCGGGGTCGCTGTCGTACGAGCGTACGACCCGCCGCTGGCGTCCACCGAGCAAGGGCTCACCCCTGGTGGATATGCCGCGAGCCTCCGCCTCGTCGCACGACAACTCGCGGTTGTCGTAGGTGGCCGTTCTCTGGCTGAGCGACCGTTTGGTGAGCGGCCGATCCGACCGTACGGTGATGGGCCCCGCCGACACGGACACCCGCTGTCCCGAATCGGGACAGCGCCTGTGTCCCGAGTCGGGACACAGCGAATGTCCCGACTCGGGACACGCCTTCATGACCGAACCGGTCATGATCAAAAACAGGGGAAGCACGAAGGGGGTTCCCCTGTCGGGGAACCCCGGCGAGCCGGGAAAAGCACAAGAGCACAAGCCGGGACACAGGGACACAGCGCGCGACACAACGGGGGACACGGGCATGGCGTGGGTGACGGCGATCCGCGACGACGAGCAGGTGGACTACCGGCTCAAGGAGCAGGCGGGGTGCTCGGTCGTGGCGTCCGAGGACGTCGTCCAGGAGCAGGCCGACCGGACGGTGGAGTACCGGCTGCGGGAGGAGGGCGAGGCCGCTCTCGTGTGGATGGGCAGCGGCCTCGCGGCGGTCGAGCTGACCGAGGGCGCGGCGCTGGACGAGGCGGGCAAGGAGGCCGCGCGGCGGCTGATGGCGGGGTGCCACCCAGAGACCGGCGCCCGGCTGATCCGTACGCAGACGTCGGCCCGCGCGCACCCGCTGGCGAAGCTCACGACGGCCCGTCTGGTCGAGGCGATCGAGGCCGCCGCCGAGGAGCGCGCGACGACTCCGGCGGAGCTGCTGGAGGGCAAGCCGAAGCAGGCCCGAGTGTTCGCGCAGCAGCAGCGGATGGTGCACCGCCAGGGCGACCGGCACCGGATGCAGGTCGGCACCCTGCACAAGCTCGCCCGCGCCGCCGGCCTCTCGCTGGACGACGTCTACGGGGAGCGGGAGCTGGCCGAGGCGCGCGAGCACGCCGACGTCCGCGTGGACGACCGGGTGCGCGGCTGGGACCTGATGCTGGACATGCCCAAGAGCGACAGCGTCCTCGCCGGGCTGCTGCCGGACGCCGACGGGCGGGAGTACCGCGACCTGGTGCACCGGGCCAAGACGGAGACGCTCCGTGAGGTCGAGCGGTGGGTCGGGTACGCGGTCGGCTCCGAGGACGGGCAGCCGGTCCGGCTCGCGACCGGCGGCCTGCTGGCGTGGTCCGTGGAGCACCAGTCGGCGCGGCCGATGGGCGACGGGCAGCCCGGCGACCCGCACCTCCACCTCCACATCACGATCGCCAACCTCGCGCTCTGCGAGGACGGGAAGTGGCGGTCGATCGCCAACAGCGGCCAGGACCTCCACCGGCACGCGGCCGCCGCCGACGCCCACTTCAAGGCGCGGCTGCGAGCCCTGGCTTACGAGCGGTACGGCGTCCGGCGCGAGCAGGCCGAGCGCACCGGGGCCTGGGAGGTAGCGGGCGTCCCGGAGCAGGTGCGCGACTTGTACTCGCGTCGGCACGGGCGGATCGTGGAGATGGCGGGGGACGAGTCCGGGCGCCAGGAGCGAGACCGTGCCGCAGCCGAGAGCCTCCGAGCGAAGCACGCGGCCGACGCCGGCGCGATGCGGGCGAGCTGGCGGCAGCGGGCCGAGGAGACCGGGGTCGACGTCGACGCGATGGTCGCGGCCGCCGCCCCCGGACCGCCCGACCCGGGCGCCGGCCCCACCGTCGACGGCCCCGGCGGACCGCGGATTCCCCCGCCGTCCGACCTCGCCGCGATCGTCTTCCACCCGGAGACCGGGCTCACCGCGAGCGCCAAGACGTTCAGCCGCGCGCAGCTGCTCGCCGCGGTCGGCAACTCTCTGCCGTACGGGCTCGACACGGACGTGCCGGGCCGCCTGGACGAGCTCGTCGACGAGGTCCTGGACGTGACCGGGTACGCGGTCCGCACGCCGGACTACGGCTCCACCGTCATGACGTCGACCGCCCGGTACACCACGCAGGACATCCTCGACGCGGAGGCGTACGTCCGGGACCAGGCGCTCACCCGCCACGGCGAGGCGGCGGCCGCGCTGACCGGCGACCAGGCGGCGGCCGCCGTCGACGTCTTCGAGGTCGCGGTCGGCTTCGAGCTGTCACAGGAGCAGCGGGCGGCTGTGACGCGGCTGCTGACCGGCGGGCACGGCATCGACACCGTCGTCGGCGTCGCCGGGGCGGGCAAGTCGACGCTGATGGAGGCGTGCCGGATCGGGTGGGATGCCACGGGCACGACGTACGCGGGCGCGTGCCTGAGCGCGGTGGCCGCCCAGCAGCTCACCCAGGCGTCCGGCATCCCCGCGCGCACGGTGGCTTCTTGGCTCCAGCAGATCCGCACCGGCTCCGGGCTCACCGGTGTCGACGTCCTGGTCGTGGACGAGGCCACGATGGTGGACGACCGGGCGGCCGAGGTCCTCATGCGCGAGGCGGCTCGCACCGGGACCAAGCTCATTGGCATCGGCGACCCTCTCCAGCTCCAGGCCATCGCCGCCGGCGGATGGTTCAAGGAGGTCCACCGGCTGGTCGGCGGGCTCACCCTGACGGAGAACCGGCGCCAAGAGGACGCCGCCGAGCGGCACGCCCTGGAGGTGTGGCGCACCGGGGACCACGACCAGGCGCTCCGGCTCCTCGCCGACCGGGGCCGCGTCCACCCCACCGAGAGCGCCGACGAGGCACGCTCCCAGATCCTCACGACGTGGGACGAGCTCCGGCGCGACCGCTGGCCCGACACCCACGACCTCCTCGACAAGCTCGTCGTCCTCGCCGCGCGCAACAGCGACGTGGACGCCCTCAATCTGGGGGCGCAGCAGATCCGCCGCGCCGCTGGCGAACTCGGCACCGAGCGGACGTACGCGCTGCCCGGCGGGGACCGGCTGACCCTCGCCGAGGGCGACGCCGTACGGGTCCGCGCCAACGACTACCGCAGCCGCCGCGGGGAGGGGCCAGACCTCCTCAACGGGTACCGGGCCGTCGTCAGCCAGCTCGCCGACGACGGGCGGGTCGAGGTCACGTGGCGCACCCAGGAGCGCGGCCAGGACGCCGCCTACGTGTCCGCGTGGCTCACCCCGGACCAGATCGCGGGCGGGGCCCTGTCGCTGGGGTACGCGATGACAATCGCCGCCTCGCAGGGCATGACGTGCGACACCAGCCTGCTGTACGGGCACGGGGCCAACGCGCACGCCGCGTACCCGGGGCTGACGCGGGGGCGCGCAGAGAACCACCTCTGGTTGCCCTTGCAGGTGGTCGAGTCGGAGGAGACCCGGGCGCGGCTCGGTGCGGCGCGGACCGAGCAGGAGCGCCTGGAGCGCGCGGTCGACGCGTACGCGCGTTTCCTCGGGCAGTCGCGGCCCGACAGCATGGTCTCCGACCTCTTCCACGAGCCGCCGGCCCCGGCACCGGTCGTCGTGCCGTCGCCGACGCAGACCCGGGCCGTCGACCCTGCGGTCGCACGCGCACGATCTCCACGGCACGACCTGCGGCAAGAAGAAGCCACGGCCCCGCGCGAGTACCGGCTGAGCGACGAGCAGAAGCAGCGCCTGGAGGACATGCGCGAGGAACGGGAGCTCGCCGGGACGCGGGCCTGGACGGAGCGCCCGTACGGCGGGCACACCGACCAGGAGCTGACCCGGCTCATCGCCACCGGGCCCGTCGACGCCCGCCAGTGGGACCGGGACGCGGCCGCCGCCGACGAGGCCAAGGCGTCGCTGCTCCAGGAGATCGCCGACGCGGCGGCCGCCGGGACGAGCCGGGGCCAGGTCGAGGTCGCGCCCATCTACGCGCTGCTGGACCAGGCCGACGAGCACCTGGCCGTCGCCCGTACCGAGCAGGCCCGGGAGACGGCGGCCTCCGAGGTCGCCGCGACCGCCGACGAGCACCTGCGGGTCCTCGCTGCCGCCGACAGCAAGAGCCGCATCGCGCTTCGCCTCGCGGGCACCTCCCGCAAGGAGCACACCCAGCTCAAGACGCAGGCCGAGACGGCCCGCACGGCAGCACGGCGCGAGGCCGCCGAAGCCCGGGACGCCGCCGGACGGGCCACCGCGGACGCATGGGCGACCGTCCGGCACAGCCCGTACTCAACGGCCCTCGGTGCCACCGGCCGCGCCCCGGACGTCGACACCCTCCCGGCCCGGCTCACCGAGATTCGCCAGACGACGGTGCCCGCCCTCGCCCAGCAGAAGGACGCCGGCGACCAGAAGCGCGTCGCCCGTCTCCACGGCCAGGCGGCCAAAGCGACGGAGACCGCCTCGATGTACCGGGCCGTCGCCACCGACGCCCGGACCGAGAAGCAGCTGCGCGAGCGGATCGCCCAGCAGCACCCGGAGCTCCACCGGGCAGAGACCCGGGCGCGGGCCGAAGTCCAGCAGGCGAAGCAGGCACAGGCCGCCCGCATCGAGCAGCAGACCCGGCGGTACCAGCCGCCGGCACCGAGCCGCTCCGGACCCAGCCGAGGACGTTGACAGCAGGCGGCCAGGTACACGCCGTGGAACTAATGAGACCGTTCCACGCGCACGCGGGCGGGAAGTCTCATGCCTGGTCGCGCTCGTCGCATCCCTGGTCAGGGGGTTGTTGAACTTTCTGGACCGCTCTACGCAGGCGCGCGCGGTGAGACCGGTGAGACCCGGGAGGAGGAACCGGTTCAGGGGTACCTGCGGTCACCCGCGACCATCTCCGCGAGCACCAGGTCGCGGGAGACGTCGTCGCCGTCTGCGGGCCACCCGTACCGCCCGTACGTCAGGAGCCGGGCGAGGGCGTCGATGAGGTGTTCGCGTACGCGCGGGTCCGACCACCCCCACTCCATCGCGTCGGCCAGAAGGTCCACCGGCGGGAACGCGAGCAGGTACCGGAGTGGCCGGTCACCCCACTCGTGGTCGCTGTAGTGGGCCAGCGCGGCGCGCATCGCGGCCGCGGTCACCGGACGCTCGGGACGGTCCTCCTCCCACTCCCGCTCCGGTCGGTCCGTGGCGTCCAGGCCGTCGGTGACCGCGCGGTACCCGCGCGGGCCGGTGACGATGCCATCGCCGCCGTCACGACCGCGGGCGTACCAGTCGTCCAACCGGGCCGCGCTCCGCAGCGCGTTCACGGGTTCGCCCCGGCTGTGTCCCCGCCGGCCGTCTGCCTCCCACGCTGCCTGATGCGGCGCCCACTTCTCGTGCGCCGACTGGCGCGTCATCCCGGCAGCTCCTCCGATCTGTTCCCAGGTCGCGCCGCACTCCCGGCTGGCGATCACCGCGCGCGCGAGGAGGGTGGGGAGGAACTTGTCGCGGATCGTCAGGACGTCGCGCAGGTAGCAGGCCGGATCGGAGCGGCGCTCCTCGTACACGGTGGGCACCAGGCCGCGCGCGAGTTCGGCGACGACGCGGGCGGACTCGGCAACGGCCACCACCGCCTCGTCGCGGGGGGAAAGCTGAGGCTTCACGGACTTCGTGTCAGTCATATCTCCACGCTACCCCCGCTTGTCAGGCCCAGCCTGACAAACGAGAGAACTCACCGCACGCGAGGTGATCCATTCCAGACGGGAGGCTGAAACGGTCGATTGCGCCCCCGGTAGCCGATCCAATCCGCCTAATCGCCCAAACGGGTGAAAATCGGGCCTAGAACCGGCTGCGATCCATTGGAATCCATTCCGTACTTGCGCCTCCCCTTTTCGCCCCCCTAGAGTGTTCATCGGAAGCCGGTCCATCAGGTCCGGCCCGACCGCAGGGGGAACCCGTGCTCTTACCGCGCTACGTCCTGGCCCCGGCCCACCTCACCGGTGACACCTTCGGCTGGCAGCTCAACCGCGACGGTCTGTTCCTGGACTGCCACGAGACCTTCCGGCCGGACTTCGACCGCGACGTCGAGGCGGCCATGGACTGGGCCGAGCAGATCATCGGCACCCGGCAGGACTGGCGGCACAGCCGCGCCGGCGGACCCGACCAGTGGACCGCCGTCCACACCCACCGGGAGGCGGACGCCGCCTTGGCGTCGGCCACCACCGACGCACTGCGCGGTCTGGAGCCCGGCACGCTGGTCGTCGCCGTCGGCCCCGGAGCAGCGGGCAAGAGCACCTTCGCCGCCAAGGCCAGGCTCGTCACCGTGCTCGCGCTCGACTCCCTGCGGGAGGAAATCGGCGGGGACGCGGGCGACCAGGCCGTCACCCCGGCCGCCGTGGAACGGCAGAACAGCCTCCTCGCGGAGCACCTGGCCGAGGGGATCGCGGTCTACCTCGACAGCACCAACGTGGAAGCGCCCATCCGGGCCGGGCTGATCGAGCAGGCCCGCCGACACGGGCGTCCCATCGTCGCCCTGCGCTTCCTCCCGCACCTCGACACCTGCCGCGCCCGCAACGCCTCGCGGCCGCCGAACCGGCAGGTGCCCGACGACGTCCTGCTCTGGCAGCACGACCTCGCACGGGCGGCCACCCCGCAGGCCCTGATCGCGGAGGGCTTCACCGCAGCCCACGACATCGTCACCCCGCTGTAGGAGACCGACGTGCCGCACCTGGACGACCACCGCGCCCATCCGTCGCTCGTCGACAGCCCGCTGAGCCTGGATCAGGTGCGGGCGGGCCTGGCCCACCACGAGGCTGCTCACGCGGTGGTCGCCGCCTCGCTCGCCGTCCCGTGCACCCGCGTCCGCGTGATGCGGGTGACCCGGGCCGACGGCACCGGGTGGACCGGGACGACCTCGTACGACGACGTCCCGGTCAGCGCGTACGGACTGGCTCTCATCGCCGCAGCCGGAGAGCACAGCGAGCTGCACCACCTGGCGGCCGCCGGACTGCTGAGCCCGGCCACCGCCCGCACGGCCTGCTCCGACCACGACCGGGACACCGCGATCAGCGCGGCCGGATCGCTCGGGTTCACGATCGTGGTCGATGGGCCCGCGCCCGCCGATCCCGACCGGGGAGCCACCTGGGCCGAGGTGAGCGAGGAGGCCCGCGACCTGGTCGCGGAGCTGTGGCCCGCCATCACCGCCGTGGCCGAAGCGCTCCTGGCGAACCCTGACTTCACCCTCACCGGCGACGAGGTCTCCGACATCGTCGCCCGCACCCGCACCAACCTCGAAGGAGAACACCTTGACCACTGAGCATGACCACTGGAAGGCGCAGACGGTCCGCCGGCCGGACGATGTCCCGCCCGGCACCCCGCTCTTGTGGCAGATCGAGAAGCTCACCGAGCACAGCGACCGGCTGATGAACAACGACTTGCCCGCGGACTTCCCGTACAAGGTCGAGCGCGGCGACGTCGGTGACGCCCTCGCGGCCATCGCCCTGCGCGAGTCGATGCACCGCGACATCGAGCACGGACGCGGTACCCGGGTCCACGACGCGATCAAGCTGGGCGCCACCTGGAGCGAGCTCGCGACCGCGCTGGACATCACCACCGACGCCGCCCGCGCCCTGCTCCGCACGTGGGCCGACGGCCAGCACAACCTCTACCAGCACTACGTCGACCGCGGCGACACCCGCCCCGTCGGGTTCGACCCCGACAAGTACGCCGCCCTGCTCGCCCTTACCGAACTGGGCGACGACGAGGACAACGCGTGAACGTCGCTCAGCTCATGGCGGCCGGGGCTCACCCCGACGAGGCCGGAGCCATCGCCGCAGCCTGGACGTGGGTCTACGACGGCATCCGGGAAGAACTGACCGCCCGGGTGAAGACGGCCCGGAAGCTGGGAGGCGACGCCACCCGGGTCAAGGAGATCCGGCGGGAACTGGGGCAGCTCGACAGGTGCGCGCACCGGGCCTGCACCCAGTCCCCGCCCGGGTTCTCCGCATACGCGGCCCTGCACCTGATCCAGGAGTCGCTGCTGTACCTGCCGCTGGAGCTCCAGGGCGACACGCACCGCCTGGCGGCCCTGCTCGCCGACTGGGCCCGGATCGAGCGCGCTCGCGCCGAGCGGTCCGCCCGGCTCGCGGAGGTGTACCGCCGTGACTGACCGTCTCTACCTGCGGCATTCGACGGACAAGCAGACCGACGCCCGGCAGCGGTACGCCCTGGCGGCCCTGCTCGCAGCCGGGGCCCCGAGGTACGAGGACCCGGCGACGTCCAGCCGCATCCTGTCGCTGTACCGGGAGGGGTTCAAACGGTTGCTGGACGAGGCGGCCGTGGGCGACACCATCCGGATCGCTGACGCGGCACGGCTGTTCAGGTCGGTGGCGGACATCATCGCGCTGCGGCCGGTCCTGATCCGGCGCGGGCTGCACCTGCGGGTGGAGTCGGGGCTGCTGTCCGGCATCGACCTCGCCTCCGACGACCCGGGCACGAAGATGATGGTGAACGTCCTCGCCGCCGTGCTGGAGTTCCAGCGCGACATGATCGCCGAGAACACCAAGGAGGGCGTGGCCGCCGCCAGGGCTGCGGGCAAGACGATCGGCCGCCCGTCCGCGTTCAGCGAGAAGCAGGTCGAGGCCATCACCGAGGCGTTCCACAAGGGCGCGGCGGTGAAGGCGCTCGCCCGGGAGTACGGCGTCGACCCTCACACCATCCGGCGCGCCCTGGACTACACCCGGGCCCGTGAGGTGCCCGAGGACCTGGACGCCGTTGGTGAGGAAGAAGCCACCACCCCCGACGAGGCTCCGGTCGGCGGGCGCGTCCAGGAGGCCGACCCCGTCGTGGCGGTCGACGTGCCGGGCCTGGTGGCCGAGCACCTGGTCGACGTCGAGGCCGAGCCCGTCCGCCAGGCGCTCGCCGCCGGGCAGACGATCCGCCGGGGACAGGGCTACTCGGTACGGGTCACCGCCCCGGTCAGCGTCCACGCGGCGATGATCAAGCACTCCGCGACCGCCCTCATGCAGTCGCCCGCCGGCCGCAAGGCCCACCGCATCCACTCCGACCGTGTGACGTCCGTACGGATCACGCCCTGAGTGTCAGTGCCGTTCGCTACAGTCGGGTTCGCGGTCACCACGGTGACCGTGGGCCCGGCTCGTGGCCCGGTGCGTTCGGCCCAGACCCGGACGCGCACGCCGAAGGTGCTCCGCGCCGAGCCACCTCTCCACATCGCATCACCTCCGCTGGCCTCGCTCTATGCGGCCGGTGAGTCTGGGATCACCGCAGCCGCGGAAAGAGCTTGAGATGCCGAAGGACCACGCGCGGAAGAACGACCTCGCCCACCTCAAAGAGTCGCTGGGCATCAAGCACGCCGACGCCATCGCGCTCCTGGACCACGCCGACGCCGACGAGCGCGCGACCCTGCACGAGTACCTGGCGACGTACGTCGACATCAACACCTACAAGGAAGCCGTCGACTACCTGACCCAGGAGAAGAACGACCCGCGCAACCAGGTCCTGTGCGAGACGTGCGGCTGGACGAACGGCATGGTCTGCCCGGAGTGCCCGGGGTGCGGCTGCTACAACGACCAGTGCTCGGGGTGGCGCCACCACGAGTACGCCGACGACGACCCGGACAGCGACTACGACCCCAACGCCTGCCAGGAGTGCGGGGCCGGCGGCGGCGGCAACCCGTACGGCGAGTGCTGCTGCTACGAGGACGACGAGGACCAGGCCGCGTGAACACCGCGACCGACTTCGACGCCGCCGTGCGGGCGGCGGGCCGGGGCCTGGCCCTGTTCCGTCTGCCCGCCGGCGGCCGGGTTCCGGCGCGCGGCTGGCACGAGGAGGCGACGACCGACCCGGCCGCGCTCGTGCAGCTGCTCGCGGACGGCGCGAACATCGGTGTCGGCTGCCGGGCCTCGCGCGTGGTCGCCCTCGACCTCGATGTGCATGAGGCAGACGGCCCGGCGCTGAACGGCATCGAGACTCTGCGCACCCAGCTCGACATCCGGGGCCTGGCCGACTGGCCCGAGACGTTCACCGTGATGACCCCGCACCAGGGCCTGCACCTGTACTTCCGGGTGCCGACCACCTGCACCATCGGCAGCGTCTCCGGCGGACAGTCCCCGCTCGGGCCCGGGATCGACATCCGTGGCCCCGGCCGCCGCCGCGGCGGCTACCTGGTCGGCCCCGGCTCCGTCGTCGGCGGCCTGCCATACCTGATCGCCCGTGACGTGCCGGTGGCGCCGCTCCCGGCCTGGATCGCAGCCCTGCTCAACCCTCAGAGGGGATGAAGCCCATGACCACGTACGAGACCACCGCTGTGCCGGGCCAGCTCATGCCGCCCGCGCCGCTGGACCCGCCTGCCGTGCATCAGCTCGCCCGGCACGCCCTGGACGTCCTCATGCCCGCAGCCTCCGGGCCCGTCGAAAGCGAGACCCGCCTCGGGGAGGCCGCCGGTCAGCTCGCCATCGCCCTGTGCGCGTTCGCCCGGCTGGTCGAAGCCGACGCCGACGACCAGCTCGCCCAGGGCGAGGACGTCGTGGGGCGCCTGCGCCGGGCCTCGCTCCACGTCCACGAGCACATGGCCGCCACGGTGCCGGCCGCCGAGCTGGAGGCCCGCACCACTGGGCTGATCGACAGCAACCTGGAGGAGGGACTGCCGGTCGTCGGGTCGCTGTCGGCGGAACTGCTGCTCTCACAGGGCCGGTCGGCCACCGTACGGCTCACCCACGAGAACGCCCACCAGGACGTCGAACTGGAGGACGGCCGCGCCGTTCGGGTTCCCGCCACCGATCACCTGATCATCCGGGACGGGCTGCACGAGCTGGCACGGCTTCTGGCCCCGCTGACCCGGAGCGCTGACTGATGGGCCGCCGGGACACCCGGGAACCCAGGAGCACCCTGCCCGGCATCGCTGACATCCGGATCACCGCCGACGAGGCCACCACCGCGATCGTGGTCGACGCCCTACGGGCGCAGTTCAACACCACCGTTTCCCGCAGGTACACGAGCGGCAACACCTACCTCCAACTCGACGCGGGCTGTACCGACCCCGACTAGACCCACCCCCGCAAGCGCACGAGAGCCCCGCACCGACCGGTGCGGGGCTCTTTGGGCTGCTCAGGGACGTCTGCCTGCGCGCTGACGTGCCAGCATGCCAGCCCGCCAGCGTGTCAGCCTGCGGACTTGCCAGCCTGCCGGGCCTCCAGCCAGGCGCGGACCGCTTCGTCCAGGCCCTGGCGGACCTCGATCCCGGCGAGCATGCACTCCGAGCGGAACACCCGTTGGAGGTCCTCGGGGAGGTAGCTGGAGAAGGACTTCCAGTCGCTCGGCTTCCGGGGGCGCCGGCCGAGGTCCGCGCCGACTCTGACCCCGTCGGTGTTCGGCGTCAGGGGCGGCTCGGTGACGTCGTCGGGGGTCTCGAAGTTGTGGCGGGGGGCCATCAGGCGGTGATCCTCTTCTCGTACGTGTCGGCCAGCAGCTCGAAGCCCGCGACAGCTTGGGTGAGCTGGGAGCCCGTGGCAGCTTCCAGCGGGACGAAGTCGTTCGCCGCGTTCGCGATGACCTCGCGGCGGGCGATCAGTGGGTCCCAGACGAGGTCGCCGAAGATACGGCGGATACTCGCGAGCTGGGCGCGCTGCCGCGGCTTGCCCTGCTCGTAGTCGTTGACCACCACGCCGTCGATCCGGAGGTCATCGGCGTGCAGGGCGTGCGCCTTCTCGCCGATGAAAGTCCGCACGCGCTTCGCGCCGAGGATCGAGTCGATCTCGGCTCGGGTCACGATGAGCACGCCGTCGGCGGCGGACATCGCCATCTGCGTCAGGTGGAACAGCGACGGCGGGCAGTCGATGAGGACGTCGTCCAGGTCCTCGTCGGTGCCCTGGAGGACGCGGGCGAGACGGAGGTGGGAGCCGGGGAGGCCCGCTTCGGCGTACCGGTTCTCCAGCTCCAGCCAGGCCGGGGCCAGCAGCATGCGCTCCGCGTACGGAGACTTCCACTGCACCGGGGTCCACACCTGACGCATCGCGCCGACGCGGTCGGACTGCACCGCCTCGCTCACCGTGACCTGCGGAGCCGCCTCGTTGTAGACCCAGCCCGCCCGTCGCGAGAGATTCCCCTGCGGATCAAAGTCGACCAGGCCGACCCGCCGGCCCCGCTTCGCCAGGGCCGCGCCCAACCGAAGCGTCAGGTCGCTCTTGCCCACCCCTCCCCGGTTGTTGATCAACGCCGTACGCCTGGCTGCCATCGCCTCGCCCCTCTCCATCCTCGTCCGTCCCCGTAGCACGCCAGCTTGCCAGCGTCCTGGGCATGCACACGTGCTGACCCGCCAACATGCTGACGGGCCAGCACGCCAGCATTCCAGCCAGCCAGTACACCCGCAGGTTGAAGCCGTCTCGCCTCGTCCGGGCTGGTTCGAAGCGAAGAAGCCACGCCCCGCCGCTCGACGCCGCGCTGCAAGCACCAACGGCGGAGCCCCGCGGGGGCGTGGCTTCTTCAACCCCACGGATACCAGGAGAGTTCAGTAACAACACCAACAACAAAGTTAAAAGAACTACCCGCACTACCCGTACTACCCGCATAACAGCAGGTCAGAACAGGTACGGGTAGTGATCAGATGGCAAGATCACACTACCCGCACTACCCGCACTGCCCAGGTCGCGGATAGTGCGGGTAGAGCGGGCGGCCTCTACCCGCAGCGGGTAGAGGCCGGTCGACTACCCGCAGGCCGTTGACCTGGGACTATGCGGGTAGTACGGGTAGTGCGGGTAGTACGGGGTGTATTTGCCACGACCTATGAGCACAACGCACGTCGAAGGCCCGCACAGATATCAGTGCGGGCCTTCGGGGTGGTGCCGGTGGCTACTGCTGCGGTGGGTTTTTAGGGCCTTCCACGCGCCAGTAGTTGATCTTCTGGCGGGCGTCCCGCCGGGCGAGGATGCGATAACCACTGAAGAACCGGCCCTGGCGTGCCCGCAGCCACTTTCCCAACTGCTTCGAGTTGGGGATCTTGTCGCCGTTGGTCGGCATGACGCTGTTGATCTTGGACGCGGTGTTCATTCCGGTCGCGGAGGCGAACGCGAAGTCGACGAGGCTCTGCGAGGTGTACTCGTTCGTGCCCAGTTCGTCGTGCCACACGGAGAGGAAGGCTGCCCACTCCATGCTGTCTTCGTCGGCGTCCTCCATCTGTGCTTCACGGTCAGTCAGCCACCCGGGCAGGCACATCCAGTTGAGGATTCCGCCCAGCGTTCGGGGCCAGGCGCCGAAGGAGGCCATGTGATGGTCGGACTTCGGCATCCCGGCTGAGACCCACCCGCGGAGAAGGGTGAGGAGAGCGTGGAGGACTTCAGCGGTGTGCAGCTGGAGCCACTCGTTGAGGTCACCGGCCGCGAAGGCTGACGGATCGCGGGTGTCGGGCCGAACCTCGGGGTTGAGCCGGACCCAGATGGTGCGGCGGGCGAGGTCGTCGCCGACGGTCAGGTTGTTGCCGTTGGCGACCCACAGCATGTTGTTCGGGATGTTGGCCATCTCAGACTTGCCGAGAACGCGGTCGCCCCAGATCTGCGAGGTGATCAGTTCCGACATCACCGGGTAGCGCAGCGTGTGACCCGAGGGCACGTTGTCGAAGACGGTCACAGGGTGGCCGGACTCCATCAGCACGGAGGTGATGACCTTCCGCTGTTCTCCGTTGTCGGAGCCCCATGACGCAGTCTTGATCCCGAACAGATCTCCCATGATCCGAGACAGCAGCGATTTGCCAGACCCCGGGTTCGTCGCAGTGATGCACCACAACGGGGTGGGGTCCGGGATCATCGAACGGAGCAGAGGGATGAACAATGCGCCGACGAACTGGGCGAGATCGCTCGGGGCCATCCAGGGGAAGTCGCCCAACATCCTGCCGACGACCAGCTCCTGCGCGTCGGAGATCTGCTCCTGGGTGGGAATCTCGGGGACGTCCTTGATGCGAATCTGCGGAGCGTAGAACCAGCCGGTCGCCGGGTTGTACCCCTCACGAAGGTGGAGCTGACCGTCCGGGCTTAGGAGGGGAACGGTGGTGATCCCTTTGAGCCGAGGCAGCTTCCAGTTGTTGCGTGCGAGTACGACGGCCGCAACGCGCGTCGGAAGAAGCACGGCAGCGGGGCCGTTCTTGCGCATCTTGAAAACATCGGCGTGCTCGTGGAGGGCAAGGGTCAAGGCGTCCTTGGTGATCTCCTCAATGAATGGGCCGTCGTCGCCGTCACCGATCCACACCGGCCGCCGGCCACGCAGATAGACCTCCGCGATGGCGCCAGACTGGAGCGCCCGGGTCACCTCAGTGACTCCGGTGGGCTCGTCGGTGACGTCGATGACCACGCGCTCCCGTTCCTCAGCCCGGGGCTGCGGAACGGTGGCGACGTTCTCGGTCGCGTGTCCTTCGTCGGACGGGTGGCTCACAAGTGCTCCTTCTCGGGAGCTGAGCCTGGTTCCATCTCCTTCGCCTGGTCACCGTGTCGTACAGTGGTGACTGCGCTAGGAAGTTGCGGCAGAGGCGGAACCAAGGCTCAGCTCGAAGACTTCCAACCGGCCCGGGGTGTCTCACCACCACCGGGCCGTTCGCATTTCTGATTGGTGCTCGACCCTAGCTGAGCGTGTTTATGCAGCTCAGACCATTTGTGTCGAGGGCACCGGAGCGCCTGACTCACCGAAGCCACGGTCCACCGCCCTGACCGCATAGTTCTCGGGGACACCGACGCTGACGGCCGCTTGGACGATTTCCCCTCCGAGCGCCTCCAGACCGCACGGCCCGGGGCATTCTCGGTGCAGAGAGCCAAGGAACCGGGCCACGCCGAACGCCTGACTGGCAGCACCCTGTTCACGGTGGCCGGTGACCATAGCGAGGCCCTTGTCGAGACCCGTCCGGACATATCGCTCCGTGTGACGGCACCCGGACGCGACCGCCCGAGTCCACGCGGCCCGAGGCATGGGCGACGAGGCGAGCGCTCCCGCCGGCACCACGTAGCGGGGAAGGGCAGTTACCGTCTCGGGCAGCCGGATCATCTCGCCCACACCGGGGCCGAGCCAGCGGGCGTACGCCATCAGCGACTTAATGTCGACGCCAGGCCGCACACCGTTCGAGGACTGCATGGTGCCCAGGTAGATCCAGTGTTCACCCCGAGTCGTCGCCACGGTCCGGGTAGCAGGCAGGGTGTCGCGGGCCCAGGAGACGGCATCGGCGTTGTCGAGGTCGACCACGGTGACCCCAGCGCCCCCCGGGTGATAGGCCACGGCTCCCGCCTGTCGCCATGCCGCCGCCCAGGCCGCCGACGTCACCACGTCGACAGAGCTGGAGGCAGCGGCCCAGGCGTGGCAGGGGCGCGGGCACGCGCAGGTGCCGGCGGACTTCATGTTCGGCCTGCCGCCACAGTCGTTCTTGGCGCAGGCGTCGCAGTTCCCAAACGGGCCTTTGCCCTCGCGGAGCGGCAGCACCGGCACTCCGAGCTCCACCAGCTCCAGGGCCTGCCGCAGGTACTCGCTCATGACTGTCGTTTCAGGGAGGTAGACCACCGGAGGATGGTGGACCCGCCGGTGACCTTGACGGCGACCTCGACCACCCGGCCGTCTTCCAGGATCACGGTGCGGACGATCTGAGTGACGATCACATCCCCCGCCGTGAGCCCGAGTGCCGCCTTCTCCGCCTCCAGGGCGAAGCGCGAGGTGACCTCCTCCAGCACGTGGTCCTGGCCCACGCCCAGTCGCTCGGCAGCCAGCTCGCGCGAACCCCCGGTGGACACCGGATGTGTCAGCTCAGGCGTCACGGCGATCACATAGGCGGGGTAGTAGGAGCTGCTGAGGTGTACAGGTACACCACCTCGGCTTACGAGCCGACGCCGTACGTGGACCGGCGTACCCGGAGCGACGTCGAGCCGAGGAGCCACCAGCTCGTCAGCGCCGGTCGTGCCGATTTCCAGAATCTGCGAGGTTTCGCCACCCCCCAGCGCCTTGCCCGTGGTCGCGTGCATAGAGACGCGAGCTGCGATGTTGTTGCTGATGGGACCGGCAACGATGGTCCCAACGCCAGGCTTGGCGAGCGTCAGGCCCTCCATCTTCAGCGCCCGGTACGCACGGTTCGCAGTCGTCTGAGCGACATCGAATCGCTCGCAGACCTGACGCAGCGACGGCATGGTGTCGCCGGGCCTGAGCGTCCCGTCCTGGATCTGCTGACGGTAGTGCGCAGCAATTTCCGCGTATCCGGTGTTCTCGGACATATCGGGTCCTCCCTTCTTGGTCATGGCGCTGCACGTCCTTGTGCAGCGGTGCACCTATGAGGGTAGCTCTCGTAGACCTGTAGCGCTACCAGTAGCGCTATGAGCCGCTAGTGGTCTACCTTGTTGGTGCACCGGCCGGAGGGCAGCGCGTGATGGCGGCCTCAAGTGATCGGTCATGCCTTGAGAACTCAACAGCGCGCTTTAGAACAAATCAGGCAACTGCGACAAGCCGTAGGCCCTGCCGCGTGAGGTAGCAAGCACTTTCTCTCTGGCCGCCCTTCCGGGCGGACAGCGATCCGTGCACGTGGTGAGACAAGGGCAAAGATCGCGGGCCCCGTGAAGGTTTTGACCGGTTCGAGTCCGGTACGGGGTACAGCCCGCCGCTGATGCGGCGGGAGCAAAGCGACGGGCCCCAGGGAGGCAACCCCGGGGCCCGTCTTCGCAGCTCACCCTCTCTCGAAGGGCAAACGCGCATGCACAGGATGACATCGACCCTGGACGTTCCCCGCGCCGGGATCGTCGGCGACATGACCGAGGACGACAACCGCCGCGGTTTCGAGCGTGACGAGACCGACCAGCTGTTCCGGCAGCTCGTCGGCCAGCTCGACCTCGTCGGGCGCCGGACCGCCGGCACCGAGATCGACGCGGCGGCTGGTGGCTTCTTCCACCCCACGGCGAACGGCTGGCAGTGCGACACGTGTGGCGGATGGTTCGGGTTCAGCCCGGGCAGCGCCTGGACGTGCGCCGCGTGCATCGCCGTCGGCCGCTGACCTGCACACCAACCCGCATTCACGCCGTGAGGTGCCGGACCCGCTCCGGCACCTCACGGCGCCCTCGAAAGGATTTCACCTCATGATCCGTCTGGTCCGCTCCAGCACGTTCCGAGAGATGAACGCGCAGATCGTGGAGATGCACAACCGATCGACCTACGAGTACGGCCGCGCCGAGAACTTGGCGGTCGACGTCGAGAACGCCAAGACGCTACTGGAGGAGGAGCGCACGGCCGCGTGCGACATGGGGGAGAACCTCCTCCGGTCCCAGGACCTGGTCGAGACGCTGGAGAAGCAGCTCGCCGCCGCCCGGGATGACCTGGCCCGCGCGCAGGGCGAACTTGACGTCCTCCGGCCCCAGCACTTCCTGGACACCGAGGACCGGGCGGCGCTCCGCATGCTGCTGCGGACCGCTCGAAGGCAGGAGGCCCGAGCCGACCGGGTGTACGTCCTCTACCGCTACGGACGGCTGCACAGCGTCCACGCCACCCGGGACGCCGCCGAGATCGCCGCCGAAGGCGAGGGAGCAGACCGCGACGGGTGGACCTCGCCCATCGCGAGCGACACGGCCCCGCACCCGAACGAGACCGCGTGGCGGATCCAGCCGCTGACGCTCGGCAGCGTGAGGTAGGAGCGGACGTCAACCCCGGACCGGGCGAGGTCAACGACATGCCGGTCCGCGTCAACACCGAACGCGAGGGAGAGAAATGACCACCACAGTGGAGCCGCCCGGCACACTGCCGCAGCCCACCACCCGACCGAAGCCGTCACCGCCGCGCCAGGCCACGTCAACGCCAGCCCCCACCGCGTCAACGACGAGCCCCGTAGCGTCAACTCCGAGCCGGACGGCGTCAACGACGCCTCGGGTCGACCGGTTCCTCATGCCGACGCTCTACGCGGTCGCCGCGCTCGCTGGCGGCCTCGTCGGCGCGATCGGCTTCGCCGCCTCGTACTCCACGCTGGAGGCCGCCGCGCTCCGGTGGGACTTCGGCCCCACGCTCGCGAGCGCGTTCCCCATCGGGGTGGATGCCTCGATCATCGCTTTCCTGGCGCTGGACCTGGTCCTCATCCACCGGCGGACCCCGTGGCCGCTCCTGCGGCTCGCGGCACACGCGATGACCGCCGTGACGATCGTGCTCAACGCCAGCGCCCAGAAGGGCGGCCTGAGCCTCTCGTCGAAGACGCTCAGCCACGCGGTGATGCCGATCCTGTTCGTCATCGGCGTCGAGGCCGGCCGCCGCCTGGTCGTCCGCGCCGCACGGCTCGCGGAAGGCCAGGACACCGAAGGAGTCCCCGGTCACCGCTGGCTGCTGGCCCCCTGGCCCACCTGGCTGATCTGGCGTCGGATGAAGCTCTGGAAGCTCCGCTCGTACACGGAGGCGGTCGCGCAGGAGAAGGCGGTCACCATCTACGCGATGCGGCTGGAGCAGAAGCACGGCAAGAACTGGCGGAAGCGGGCGACGCCCGACGAGCTGCTGCCGCTCACCCTCGCCCCGTACGGCCTCACGATCGACGAGGCGCTGATGGTCCCGGAGGAGGAGCGCCTGGCCGAGGCCGAGCGGGCACGCGCGGCGAAGGCCCGGGAGGACCAGGAGGCGGCCGAGGAGCTGGCTCGCAAGACCGAGGCCAAGAACCGGCAGACGGCAGCGCAGATCGCCGCCATGGAGGCCGACGCCAAGGTGACCGAGACGGCCACCTCGATCCAGGCCCGCACCGCCACGGCCGAGGTGAACGCGGGGGCGAACGTGGCCGCCGCCGAAGCCGCCGCGAAGGCGAAGGCGGAGGCGGTCCGGCAGGCCGCCGAGGTCGAGGCCGCCGCCCAGGAGAGCGTCTCCGTCCGGCTCGCCCGCCAGAAGGTGGCGGCCGAGGAGAAGCTCGCCGCTGACGCCGAGAAGGCCGCCGCTGACGCGAAGCTCGCCGCCGTTGACGCCAAGCGCGCCGCCGATGACGCGGCCCGCACCGCCGCTGACGCCCGGCTGCGCACCGCCCAGATCAACGCCAAGGCGGAAGCCACCGAGAAGGCCACCGCCGACGCTGCCAAGGCGACCGCTGACGCGAAGCGCGTTGCCGCTGACGCTCGCCGCCTCGCGGCTGACGCGGAGAACGCCGCCCTTGACGCGGAGGCTCTGTTGAAGCTCCAGCCGACCGAGCGGGCCGCCCGCTACGTCGCCCGGATCGTGCTCAGCCAGTACGGCGGTGACGTCGAGCGGATGAGCGTCGAGTCCGTCGCCGAGGTGCTCAGCACGTCGCACGGCACCGCCTCGAAGCGGCGCCAGGAGGCCGCCGACCTGATCGGCAGCGGATACACCGGCTGACCCGAGGTCAGCCCAGCGCACCGGCACCACCGATGAAGGCCAGCCCGCGGATATCGGGCTGGCCTTCGTCGCGACTGCCGGAAGCAGTCAGCCACGACCAGGACGAGGAAACCGCCCTGGTCGCGGATCACCACGGTAGAGGAGATCGCATCCCATGAGCAGGACTTCGTCCGGACCGGAGTGGTCCGGGGACATGCTGACCAAGCCCGAGATGGTGGAGGCGTTCTCCACCCAGCTCCGGGGCGTGCTCAAGTCGCAGGCCCAGTTCGTCGCCGACGTCCGGGAAGAGGCCGAGGCGATGTGGAAGGCCAACAAGCCGGAGGGCTACTCGTCGTTCGAGGCGTGGTGGCGTCACCGGTGGGTCGTCGGCCCCTTCCGCGAGATCCAGGAGCACCTGGAGGACGCGGCGAAGCTGACGTTCGACCTGGAGGCCCGCTACCGCAAGGGCCGCCACGAGCTGCCCGCCGCCAAGCAGGCGAGCGCGCTGGAGAAGAAGCAGGCCAAGCAGGCGCCGCAGGTCACGGCCGGTCCGGTGGCGGTGCCGCCCCAGCCCGTTGAGGCCCCGACTGCCGGGGCCGGCGGCAGCCGCGACTTCCTGGAGCTGGTGAACCGGGGACGGTCGGCGTGAGCACAACCGGAATCACCCCCGAGGCGGCCCGCAGGCTCCAGAACCTGCGGGCCTTCTGGGACCCGAAGATGCAGGCGGCCGCCGACGACGCCGAGCTGGTGAAGGTCCTCTTCGACCGGGCCAAGGCGGCGGCCAAGCGGGCCCAGCGCAACGGGAACCCCGCCGCGATGCACGAGCTGGCGCAGGAGCTGGCCAACTGGTGCTCCGCGATGGAGACCCGGGACGCGACCCGGCCGAGCCGTAACGCCGGGTGACGCACATCTTCATCTTCACCGCCTGCCCCCCGGGTTTCCGGGGGGCCCAAGGCGCGGCGCGCGGACGCGCGGCGCGCGAGGTTCGCTCATCGGGTGACCCTCTGTCAACCCCCAGAAGGGAGTGTCCGTGAGTACCGACGACACGGGCGGGACACTGCATCCGTTCCCGCACGTCACCCTCCCGCCCTCGCGGGACGCGGGCGGGGCCACACCGCCCGCGTCCGCCGGCGCCGGAGGGAGCGACGCGGCGACGCTGGTCCCGGTCGGCTCCTGGCCGATGCTGCCGGACGTCTCCGACATGGCCCCGCCGGTCCACATGCGGGTGGCGGGCGTGCCGGAAGCGGAATCCGGAGGTACCGCTGAGCCGGGGGCGTTCACCCCGCCCGCCCCGGCCGACCCGGACCGGCCCGGCTTCCGCGACGCCGCAGTGATGGGCATGGCCGTGATGGCGGCCGTCGGCGTCTCCTGCGCCCAGGGCATGTGGCACGCCGCCCAGGGCGCCAGGGCGAACGCCGAGCAGCGCCGGGCGGTTGCGGACCAGGCCCGCACCGCCGCCGACAAGGCAGCCGAGCAGGCGGCCGCGAAACGCCCCCAGCCCGCCCCGGAGTTCGGGCGGAGCACCAAGTCCGGCTCCGGCTCCGGGTCGGGCTCGGGCCGCAGCGGCGGCGGGGGCTCCTCCGGCGGCCCCGGCCGTACGTCCGGCGGAAGCGGCAGCGGCGGCGGGAAGACCCCGTCCTCCCTGCGGTCCGGAGGCGGCGCGAAGAAGCCTGACACCTCCTCTGGCAGCCGCTCAGCCGGTCTCGGGCCGAAGGGTCCGGGCGGGTCGGGAAAGGGCTCCAGCGGCCCGCACAAGGGGTCAGGCACCGGCGGGGGCGGCAAGTCCCCGAACGGGAAGGGGTCCGGCGCGGGGTCGGGCGGTTCCTCCGGCAAGGGCGGATCGTCGGGGTCCGGGTTGTCCGGGAAGGACGGCAAGGACGGGAAGGGCGACAAGCCCTCCCATGGGATGAGCAGTCCGGGGCTGGAGCGGGCGCGACGCCGCAACGAGCGGTCCGCCGCCCGCCAGGACCGCACCGGTGCCCGGCAGGCCGCAGGGCTCGCCGACCGGACCAAGGACCGGGACCTGACCCGCGCTCAGCGCCAGCAGACGGCCGAGCGGAAGGCAGCCCGGAAGGAGGCCCGGCAGCAGGAGAAGGACAACCGCCGTACGGAGAAGGCCCAGCAGAAGGCCGACGCCGCGAAGGCCGGGACGAACCGCACGACGTTCCCGGCCGCTGTCGCCGCGACGATGGCCCGCCGCCTGGAGGAGCGCCGCAAGACGCCCTCAACCCCGGTCGTCAGCAGCGCGGCGAAGAAGATTCCGGACCCGCCGAAGGTGGACCTGACCAAGAAGCCCAAGCCTGCGGCCGCCGGGGCGGGCGCGGGGCCGGCGGCCGCGACGTCCCCGCCGACGCCGACGCCTCCGACTGGGCCGAAGGTCGACCTGACCAAGAAGCCAGGCCCCGCCGGTGCGGGGACTGCGGCCCCCGGGCCGGGGGCGACGTCGACACCGCCGCCGCCCAGCACCCCGCCGGGAGCCGGTACGGGCACGACACCGCCCAGCACCGCGCCGGGAGCCGGTGCGGGCGCGGCGACGCCGCCACCCGGCACCCCGTCGGGAGCTTGGCCGGGCGCGAAGACCTCGCCGTTCCCTGGGGCGGGCACGGGCACGGCGACCCCGCCGCCGCCCAGCTCGCCCCCGCCGGGTTCGGCCGGAGCGGGCAGCGCGACGACGTCGAACGCGTCCACGCCTCCCCCGCCGCCGCCTCCGGGCGCGGGCGGGATGCCGGGGCCCGGGTCGATGAGACCGCCGCCCGCCGCGACCGACACCGACGTCACCGTCGACCTGGAGGTGCTGCGCCCGCCGCCGGAGCCGCCCAGGACGGCGGCCGGGGCCCTCACCCAGGGCCACGCCGCACTGCCGGCGGGCACCGACCCGGCGGCCAGCGAGCCCAGTTCGTCCGAGCCGGGGCCCGCAGCTCCGGCCGTACCCCCGCAGAGAGGAGCCCGGTTCGTGAGCGCACCGGTGAGGTCCACCCAGTACAAGGACGCGGAGCTGACGGTCTACGACGTCATCGAGGCGGACGCCGACATGGCGGAGGAGATCACGGCCGGGGTGGACGAGGCCCTGGCCGCCGCCGACGGCTGCGAGCGCCTGGTGACCAAGCTCGAAGCCCTCCACGCCAAGATCCTGGACCTCAAGGTCCCCGGCGTCCTGGAGGGCATGGTCATCCGCCTGATGGAGAAGACCGGCGAGGTCAAGGCCAAGGCCGACGCCATCGCCGCCGCGCTGCCCCGGGCCTCCGAGGCCATCGCCACGGCCGGGGCCAACACCGAGGCCATCCACCGCCACCCGGCCGACGTCACCAGGGACATGGGCCACACCCGCCCGGCCGACCGCGAATACAACATGGAGTAGCTGATGAGCGCAGTGGAAGAAGCCTTCACCCACGGAGTGAAGTCCTCAACGGCCAAGGGGGGCGGGGGCGGGTCGGCACTGGCCACCGCCGGATCGGTCGTCGTGGAAGCGGTCCGCTACACCGTGGTCGTCGCCCAGCTCGCCGTCGCCGGGGTCCGGCTGCGGGGGCTGAGCGAGCAGGTCCGCTCGACGTACCGGTACGTCGAGGGCTGCTCGAAGTCCGTCGACCACCTCGCGGAGCAGATGTCCGCGTTGAAGGTCGACGCCGACTCGGTGGCCGAGCACCACGAGGCTGCGGGCATCATGCGCGGCGTCCTGGAAGAGGCCGAGTCGATGGCCGCCGCGACGGAGGACCTGAGCGTCCTGTTCGACCAGGCCGCCGCGGAGCACCAGGCCGACTACGGGCCGGTCGCCGAGGCGTTCCACGCGATGCCCGTCGAACCGGCCGAGTCCGAGTTCTACAGCAACCGCTGACCCGAGCCGCCTGAGCGGCACACACCCAGACGACGAAGCGGCGGCCCGGTGGCCGCCGCTTCGTCGTCCCCCAACCGGCCAGCACGCCAGCACGCCAGCGTGTCAGCCAGCCAGCACGCCAGCACCCCGGGCAGGCCGGGGAGAGATGGAGCGCACGATGCTTTCCCCCGAGCAGATCGAGCAGATGCACCACCAGCTCGACAGGGCCCGCCGCGGAATGGGCACCTTCCGCAGCCGCACCGGCCGGGTCACCACGGCCGCCGGCGCCGCCGCCGCGACCGCTGGCCTCTTCACCCCGGCCGCCACCGGCGAGGCCCTGCTCGTCACCGCCATCGCCACCGGCGCGGGGCTCGTGGTCCTGCCCACCCGGCGGGCCATCAAGGCGCAGCAGGCAGCCGCACAGCCCGTCGCGGAGATGACGAAGACCAAGTCCAGGTGGAAGAAGGCCAAGGCCCCCGAGGCGGCCACCGCGCCCACCGCGCCGCAGAAGGACCGGCTGAGCCACCAGGCGCTGACCGCGTCCGTGCTGTACGCGATCCCCGGCGTCGGCCTGATGGGCGTCCTGGTCGCCGAACAGATCGTGTCCGGCCTCCACTGGGGCGAGGCCCTGGCCGTGGCCGTGTGGGCGGCCGGGACGTGGTGGCTGCGCCCGGCGCTGACCGCCCGCCACATGCTCGTCCCGCCCGCCCACACGGCCACGGCC
>NZ_JAAXYC010000101.1 GCF_018619185.1 Streptomyces sp. McG3
AGATGTGTATAAGAGACAGGGGCTGGGGGGACTTCGCGTTCTGTACGGCTTCGTGTCCCGTACCGCTTCGTGTCCCGTACCGCTTCGTGTCCCGTACCGCTTCGCGTCCCGTACCGCTTCGCGTCCCGTACCGCTTCGCGTCCCGTACCGCTTCGTGTCCCGTACCGCTTCGCGTGGTGCGCGGACGCGGACTCCGCGCGGGGCGGGGGGCCTGTCGGTGGCTGCCGATACGCTCGCCCGTATGGCTCTCAACACGTCCGCGGAAGCGCCGCTGCCCGTCGGTGAGGTGTCCCGGCTCATCGGCGGCTGGATCGACCGGCTCGGCGCCATCTGGGTGGAGGGGCAGATCACCCAGCTGTCGCGGCGCCCGGGCGCCGGGGTCGTCTTCCTGACGCTGCGCGATCCGTCCCACGACATCTCGGTGAGCGTGACCTGTTTCCGGCAGGTCTTCGACCGGATCGCCGATGTGGTGACGGAGGGCGCGCGCGTCGTCGTGCTGGCCAAGCCCGAGTGGTACGCGCCCCGGGGGCAGCTGTCGCTGCGGGCGACGGACATACGGCCGGTCGGCATCGGTGAGCTGCTCGTGCGGCTGGAGCAGCTGAAGAAGTCGCTCGCCGCCGAGGGGCTCTTCGCCCTGGACCGCAAGAAGCCGCTGCCGTTCCTGCCGCAGCTCGTCGGGCTGGTCTGCGGGCGGGCTTCCGCCGCCGAGCGCGATGTCCTGGAGAACGCCCGCCGCCGCTGGCCCGCCGTGCGCTTCGAGGTCCGCAACACCGCCGTGCAGGGGGTGAACGCGGTCGCCCAGGTGGTGCAGGCGGTCGAGGAGCTGGACGCGCTGGAGGAGGTCGACGTGATCGTGGTGGCGCGGGGCGGCGGCAGCGTCGAGGATCTGCTGCCGTTCTCCGACGAGCAGCTGATCCGGACCGTGGCCGCCTGCCGCACACCCGTGGTTTCCGCGATCGGCCACGAGCCCGACTCGCCGTTGCTGGACCTGGTCGCCGATCTGCGTGCCTCCACGCCCACGGACGCGGCCAAGAAGGTCGTCCCCGACGTGGGCGAGGAGCTGGAGCGGGTGCAGCAGTTGCGGGACCGGGCGCTGCGGACCGTACGGGGGCTGCTGGACCGCGAGGAGCGGGGGCTCGCGCACGCGCTGGGCCGCCCAGCGATGGAGCGGCCCCACCGGCTGGTGGACGAGCGCGAGGCCGAGGTGGACGCGCTGCTGGGGCGCAGTCGCCGGGTGCTGGGCCATCTGCTGGACCGGGCCGATTCGGAGCTGTCGCACACGCTCGCCCGGGTCGTCTCGCTGTCGCCGGCCGCGACCCTGGAGCGGGGCTACGCGGTGCTCCAGCGGCCCGACGGGCACGTGGTCCGCTCCCCCGAGGAGGCCGGGGCGCCCGGCGAGCCGCTGCGGGCGCGGGTGTCGGAGGGCGAGTTCACGGTGCGGGTGGACGGATGAGGCCGGGGGAAGCGGGAAACGGGGCGGCCGGGCGGCCGTATCGCAGGGGCCGCAGCGCCCACATTGTCGTAACAGCTCACGCTTAGGGTGGATCACATGACGGACGACGACGGGACGACGGCGGCTGCCGCCACGGGCACGCTCGGGTACGAGCAGGCGCGGGACGAGCTGATCGAGGTCGTACGCCGGCTGGAGGCGGGCGGCACGACGCTGGAGGAGTCGCTGGCCCTGTGGGAGCGGGGCGAGGAGCTGGCGAAGGTCTGCCGGCACTGGCTGGAGGGCGCCCGCGCCCGGCTGGACGCGGCCCTGGCCCGCCCGCAGGTGGACGACGACCAGGGCTGAGCGAACGCCCAGCGGTTACACGGCGTGGGCCGCGCCGCCCAGCGGTGGCGCGGTGGTGGTCCTCCGCGGCGCCCGGCGGCTACACAGGGTGGACCGCGGCACCCGGCGGTGGCGCAGGGTGGCCCGCAGCGCCCAGCGGCTGCACACGGTGGGCCGCGCCGCCCAGCGGTGGCACAGGGTGGCCCGCGGCGCCCAGCGGCTACACACGGTGGGCCGCGGCACCCGGCGGTGGCGCAGGGTGGCCCGCGGCGCCCAGCGGCTGCACACGGTGGCCCGCGGCGCCGGGCGGTGGCGCACTCTTGGCCTGCGGTGACGCAGCCGTGGCAGCTCCGGCCACAGTGGTGCGGTGGTGGCCCGGCGGCGGTGCGGGGGCGCCGTGCGGCGGCCGTCGGGTTCCGGCCGGGGCCGTCGCACAAGACAGATGTACTGTGCAATGGATCACTCCCGGCCGGTTTTAGTTGAAAGTTAACCTATTCCTGGCGTACCTTCGGGTCTTCTCCCCACCGCGTACGTTCGGAAGGTTTGCACCAGATGTCCCTCGTTCTCGACCCCGCCGCCCAGGACCTCCTCTTCCGTGAGGCCCGTACCGCCAACACCTTCACCGACGAGCCGGTGACCGACGAGCAGGTCCAGGCGATCTACGACCTGGTCAAGTTCGGACCGACCGCCTTCAACCAGTCGCCGCTGCGCGTCGTCCTGGTCCGCTCCGCCGAGGGTCGCGAGCGCCTGGTGCAGCACATGGCCGAGGGCAACCGGCCGAAGACCTCCACGGCCCCGCTGGTCGCGATCCTGGCCGCCGACAACGAGTTCCACGAGGAGCTCCCGGCGCTGCTCCCGCACTTCCCGCAGGCCAAGGACATGTTCTTCTCGGAGCGCCCGGTCCGCGAGTCGGCCGCCGTCCTCAACGCCGCGCTCCAGGCCGCCTACTTCATCATCGGCGTCCGCGCCGCCGGCCTGGCCGCCGGCCCGATGACCGGCTACGACGCCGCGGGCATCCAGAAGGAGTTCCTGGACGACGACCACGCCCCGCTGATGGTCGTCAACATCGGCAAGCCGGGCGAGGACGCCTGGTTCCCGCGCAGCCCGCGCCTCTCCTTCGACGAGGTCGTCACGACCGTCTGAGCGCCGCCGTACGCGAAGGGGCCCCGGAACACCTGGTGTTCCGGGGCCCCTTCGCGTACGCGGTTCGGCGCGGGCCGCGCGTCAGGAAGCGGGCGCGGCGGGCGGCGTCGTCTTCAGCGCGGCGGCCATCTCGACCAGGCTCTCCTTCGGGGCCGAGCCGGTCACCACCGTGGTGTGACCCTTGCCGGGCAGGACGAGGGCGTTGTACTTCGCGCCCTCCCAGACCTGCCACTCCCGGCCGGCCACCGACTCGGTGCGCCCGGTGTCCTTGGCCTTCCGGCTGACCTCGGGGACGTACGTACCCGCGGCGACGGTGGACTGCTCGACCGCGACGTACCTGCGGTCCGCGTCGAGGAAGCCCAGGTGCCAGGCGTCGCCCGCGACGTCGTCGTACCGGACGGAGGTCGCCTTCCACTCCTTCGGCAGCCCCTCGGGCGCGGCCACCGGGTAGGGGGCGGCGGTCCGCACCGTCGCCAGTTCCACGGTGAAGTCGACGGCCTTGAGCGGATCGGCGTGCTCGTCCTTCGGGATGAAGAGGTAGATGACGCCCGCGCAGGCGGCGATCACCAAGGTCGACAGGAGCATGTCCCGGACTGTCTGCTTGCCTCGCTTGCTTGCCACGGGATCCATGGTGGCACGCGGCCTGACACGCCCGGCCGCAGGGTGCCGCTCACGGCCGCACCTCCGGGGGTGCTCATGCGTGACCCGGCCTGCTCATTTTATCGACCTACCGATAGAGTCACAGCACCCTCATATCCGGTCGTCGCCGTACAGAAAGGTGCGCTCCGATGTCCGAGCATCATCTGCCGTCCCAACTGGAGGTCTCCCCGGAGGCCCCCGACCGCAACCTGGCCCTGGAGTTGGTCCGGGTCACCGAGGCCGCCGCCATGGCTGCCGGGCGCTGGGTGGGCCGCGGCGACAAGATCGGCGCCGACGGCGCCGCCGTGAAGGCCATGCGGACCCTCGTCTCGACCGTCTCGATGAACGGCGTCGTCGTCATCGGCGAGGGCGAGAAGGACGAAGCCCCCATGCTGTTCAACGGCGAACGGGTCGGCGACGGCACCGGCGCCGAGGTCGACATCGCGGTCGACCCGATCGACGGCACCACGCTCAACGCCAAGGGCATGCCGAACGCCATCGCCGTGCTGGCGGCGGCCGACCGCGGCGCGATGTTCGACCCGTCCGCGGTCTTCTACATGGACAAGTTGGTGACGGGGCCCGAGGCGGCGGACTTCGTCGACATCAACGCGCCCGTGTCGGTCAACATCCGGCGTGTGGCGCGGGCGAAGAACTCCATGCCCGAGGACGTCACCGTCGTCATCCTCGACCGGCCCCGGCACGAGGGCATCGTCAAGGAGATCCGGGAGACGGGCGCGCGGATCAAGTTCATCTCCGACGGCGACGTCGCGGGCTCGATCATGGCGGCCCGCGAGGGCACCGGCGTCGACCTGCTGATGGGCATCGGGGGGACGCCCGAGGGCATCATCTCCGCGTGCGCCATAAAGTGCCTCGGCGGCGTCATCCAGGGCAAGCTCTGGCCCAAGGACGAGGCGGAGCGGCAGCGGGCGCTGGACGCGGGCCACGATCTGGACCGGGTGCTGTCGACCGACGACCTGGTCAGCGGCGACAACGTGTTCTTCGTGGCGACGGGGATCACCGACGGTGAGCTGATGCGCGGTGTGCGGTACCGCGCGGAGGAAGCGACCACCGAGTCGATCGTGATGCGCTCCAAGTCCGGCACGATCCGGACGATCTCCTCGACGCACCGGCTGTCGAAGCTGCGCGCCTACAGCGCCATCGACTTCGACCGGGCGAAGTAGCCGGCTGAGGGAGAAGGGGAGGGGTGCGGGGAGCGGACCATCGCTCCCCGCACCCCTCCCCTTCTCCCTGCGCGAATTCCGCGGGCGGGGACTCGTTCAGCCCGCCTGCGCTATGTGCTCGGACGCGGTCGCGGCGGCCGTGAGCTCGATGTCCCGCCGTCGCCGCCGGGCCAGCGCCACCCGGCGCTCCGCGGCGGTGAGCCCGCCCCACACCCCGTACGGCTCGGGCTGCATCAGCGCGTGCTCCTGGCACTCCACCATGACCGGACACCGGGCACAGACCCGCTTGGCGGCCTCCTCGCGGGCCAGCCGGGCAGCGGTCGGCTCCTTCGACGGGGCGAAGAACAGGCCGGCCTCGTCGCGGCGGCAGGCCGCATCGGAGTGCCAGGGGCCCGCGTCGTCCTCCCGGGCGGGGGTCCGCTGGGCCGGAACGGCGGCGACCTGCAGAGGCTGATGCGGCGGTTGCAGCACGGTCTACTCCTGACGACGGCTACGGCTTCGCGAGCGAGAGTCGATGCAGCACTCCCTACCCGCTGTACGTACGCCTATGCACTGAGTGGCACCAGCGCGCGACGCACCGCAATGCGCCCCCGCGGCTTTATGGCCGATTATCGGAGGTCGTGCGCCCCGCCGTATGTCGTGCTCCCCGCCGTATTCAGTAGCCGAGGTGTTTGCGCAGCCGCTGCTGGAGGTCCGCGACGAACTTGCCCCGCTTCGGCCTGGCTTCCACGCTTCCGAACACGGAATAGCCGTTGACCACGACGACCGGTGCTTCCGGGTCCGCCGATTCGAGCGTCCGCACTTCGAAGGTGCCGAAGACGCCGGTGCCGTTGCCGCGCAGGGAAATGTTCTCCGGCACCCGGACGTCGACGCTGCCGAAGATGGACGTCGCATTGATAACGGTGAGGCGTTGGCCGAAAAGCGCTTCGGTCAGATCGATCTCCACGCTGCCGAAGAGCGCGAAGGCGTTCGTCCTTCCGCCGACCCGCCAACGGCCCTTGCGGTTGGCGCTGCTGAAGACCGCGACGAGATTCTCCGCGGGGCCGTCGGGGGCCTCGGGGCCGTAGGCGTACGGCTGGGAGTCGGGGCGGGCCGTGGAGCCGGAGGCGGCGGGCAGGTCCCGGACCAGCGGCTGGAGTTCGCCGACGGTCTTGGCCCGGTAGACCAGGTCGATCCGCTCCGCGTGCTCGTCCGCCGTCAGACGACCCTCGGCCATCGCCTCCCGCAGGATGTCCGCGATCCGGTCGCGGTCGGCGTCGGAGGCGCGGATGCCATCGCCGTCCAGGGCTTCGGCGGGCGGCCGGGCGGCCGGCGCGAGGGGCTGCTGGGGCTGCTTCTCTAGGTCCACCGCCCCAGCGTACCCAAACGCGATAGATCGCGACTACCCCTCCAACCGGCGCGCCCCGGCCCCGCACCCGCCTTCCGGGGGCGGGATCCAGGTGAGCCTTACCTCACAGGATCCGACCCGGGGCGGCGCTCTACCCTGGTGGATGCGCTGCCCGAGGGAGGTCAGCCGCCGTCGCCGAGTGAGGAATGGCCGTCATGGCAGAGTTTGCGTACTCCGATCTGCTCCCCCTGGGGGAGGACACCACGCCGTACCGTCTGGTGACGGCCGAGGGTGTCTCCACCTTCGAGGCCGACGGACGGACGTTCCTCAAGGTCGCCCCGGAGGCGCTGCGCACCCTGGCCGCCGAGGCGATGCACGACATTTCGCACTACCTGCGCCCGGCCCACCTCGCGCAGCTGCGCCGGATCGTCGACGACCCGGAGGCGTCCTCCAACGACAAGTTCGTGGCGCTGGACCTCCTGAAGAACGCGAACATCGCCGCCGCGGGCGTGCTGCCGATGTGCCAGGACACCGGTACGGCGATCGTCATGGGCAAGCGCGGCCAGAACGTGCTGACCGAGGGCGGTGACGAGGAGGCCCTGTCGCACGGGATCTACGACGCGTACACCAAGCTCAACCTGCGTTACTCGCAGATGGCCCCGCTGACCATGTGGGACGAGAAGAACACCGGCTCCAACCTCCCGGCCCAGATCGAGCTGTACGCCACCGACGGCGGCGCGTACAAGTTCCTGTTCATGGCGAAGGGCGGCGGCTCGGCCAACAAGTCGTTCCTCTACCAGGAGACGAAGGCCGTCCTGAACGAGGCCTCCATGATGAAGTTCCTGGAGGAGAAGATCCGTTCGCTGGGTACGGCGGCCTGCCCGCCGTACCACCTGGCGATCGTGGTCGGCGGCACGTCGGCGGAGTTCGCGCTGAAGACCGCCAAGTACGCCTCCGCGCACTACCTGGACGAGCTGCCCGCCGAGGGCTCCCCCACCGGGCACGGCTTCCGGGACAAGGAGCTGGAGGAGAAGGTCTTCGAGCTGACGCAGAAGATCGGCATCGGCGCGCAGTTCGGCGGCAAGTACTTCTGCCACGACGTGCGCGTGGTGCGCCTCCCCCGGCACGGCGCGTCCCTGCCCGTCGCCATCGCCGTCTCCTGCTCGGCGGACCGCCAGGCCACCGCGAAGATCACCGCCGAGGGCGTCTTCCTGGAGCAGTTGGAGAAGGACCCGGCGCGCTTCCTCCCGGACACCACCGACGAGCACCTCGACGAGGCCGGCGGGGACGTCGTGGAGATCGACCTCAACCGGCCGATGGACGAGGTGCTGGCCGAGCTGACCAAGTACCCGGTCAAGACCCGGCTCTCGCTGACCGGCCCGCTGGTCGTGGCCCGCGACATCGCGCACGCCAAGATCAAGGAACGGCTGGACGCGGGCGAGGAGATGCCGCAGTACCTGAAGGACCACCCGGTGTACTACGCGGGTCCGGCGAAGACGCCCGAGGGGTACGCCTCCGGTTCCTTCGGCCCGACGACGGCCGGCCGGATGGACTCCTACGTGGAGCAGTTCCAGGCGGCGGGCGGCTCGAAGGTGATGCTCGCCAAGGGCAACCGCAGCAAACAGGTCACCGACGCCTGCGACGCGCACGGCGGCTTCTACCTCGGCTCGATCGGCGGCCCCGCGGCCCGCCTCGCCCAGGACTGCATCAAGAAGGTCGAGGTCGTCGAGTACGAGGAGCTCGGCATGGAGGCGGTCTGGCGCATCGAGGTCGAGGACTTCCCCGCGTTCGTCGTCGTCGACGACAAGGGCAACGACTTCTTCACCGAGCCCGCCCCGGCTCCGACGTTCACCAGCATTCCGGTGCGGGGTCCTGGTCTCGGCTGACTCCGCCCCCGTAGGCGTAACCGGGAGGGCCCGTCCGCGCGGACGGGCCCTCCCGCGCGTTCTCAGCCGTCCAGCAGGCCCGAGGTCGCGACCAGATACCCCAGCTGCGCCCGGCTGTTGCTGCCCAGCTGCTCGGAGACCTTGCGCATGTGCTCGGCGACGCTGCGGCGGCTCATGCCGATCCGGCGGGCGATGGCGGCGTCCGTCTCGCCGTTGACGACGGCCTGGAGGATGGTGCGCTGGAGGTCGGAGGTGACGACGGGGGTGCGCAGCGGCGCGCGTTCGGGGCGGACCGGGACCGCACGGGACCACGCCTCGTCGAAGTGGCGGACCAGGAAGCGGACCAGCGACGGGTGCTGGACGCGCAGGGCGGTGTGCGGTTCGTCGGAGAACGGGATGAGGGCGAGGTCCCGGTCGAAGACGATGAACCGGTCGGCGACCTCGGCCAGGGTCCTGATCTCGGCGCCCTCGGCGGTCACCTGCTCGATGTAGGCGAGCGTGGTGCGGTCCGAGCGGACGGTGTGCTGGTAGAGGGTGCGCTGCCGGATGCCGCGGCGCAGGTTGCCCAGGTCGCGCGGGAGCGACTGCTCCAGGACGTGGGCGGGGCGCCCGCCGCCGGGGTGGGCGGTGCGGACCTCGGCGCGGCAGCCGCTGACCCCGGCGTCCAGGGCCTTGCCGATGACGGCCGTGCCGGAGAGCCGGGTGAGGGCGGGGCGTTCCTGCCGGTGCATCTCGGCGTAGAGCCCCTCGAAGGCGGCGAGGGTGGCGCGGGTGGAGCGGAGGGTGCGGCGCTGCTCGACGATCGCCTCCTCGATCGGGGCGAGCGCGGCGAACGAGGCGGTCTCCGGCGGTACGGGGATGAGGTAGCCGGGTGATTCCTGGTCGGCCACCATCAGGTGCAGGGACCGCAGACAGGGGGGCGCGGCGCCGGCCGGGAGGCAGCCCGCGGTCAGCGCACGGCGATAGGCCGCGAGCGCCGCCTCGCAGGGTTGTTCCGGTATCGACCGGTCCGAGGGTGATTCACGGCAATCACATACCGGTGAGGGGGAATGATCGTCCTTCACAAGGATGCAGATTACCTTTGTGCAATCCGGAGTCCCCCGTCCGGCGCCCGTGCTCGACGAGTATGTCCGGGTGACATCTGGAATGGGCAGTGCGGACGGGCCGATGACGGACGCGGCGGACGGCGGCGCCCGCAAGTCCGGGGAGGCCCGGGATACCGAGGTCTCCGAGCGCCGTTTCCGATTCCTCGTCGCCGGATACGCGGTGTCTTCCTACGGCACTTTCCTGAATATGGTGGCGCTGAATCTCTTCGTCTACGAGACGACGGGCCGGGCGCTGGCCATGGGGCTGTTCATGGCGGTGCGGCTCGCCTCCGGATTCGTCGCCGGTCTGGTCGTGGGCGGACTGCTCGCCCGTTTCAGCGCGAAAAGCATCATGCTGTGGGCGAATGTCGGACAGGGCGCCGTGATGCTGGTGCTCATCCTGGCGCCGGACGGTCTGCTGACTGCGGCGCTGATGGCCGTTTCGGTGGTGATCGGGGCGTGCGGGACGCTGTTCATGGTGGCGTTGCGCAGTTCGATCCCGGAGATGGTCGGGGAGGACCGCAGGGCCTGGGCGAACTCCCTCTCGATCACCGGCCGCTCGCTGGCCATGGTGGCGGGGTTCGCCTCGGCGGGCGTGGTGGTGTCCCTCGTCGGCTACACGGCGGCCTTCGTTGTCGATATGGCGACGTTCGTGGCCTGTGCGGTGACGGTGGCCCTGCTGCCGATCGCCGGGGGAAAGGGAGCGGGCGGCAAGAGCGCGGGGGGCAGGGCTGCCGAGGGCTCCGGGGCCGGGAAGGACGCCTCGGCCGCGAAGGGCGGCAGGCTCCGGCGGCCCGTGGCGTTCCTCGCGCTCGCCGCCGCACCCGGGATGGGCCTGATGGTGGCCCTGCGCGGGGTCGACGCGTTCGGTTCCTCGTCCCACAACGCGGCGCTGCCGATCTACTCCACCTCGCTCGACGCGTCGAATCCCGCGGTGTTCGTCAGCGCGTTCTGGTGCGTGTGGGCGCTCGGCAACATCGGGGCCCAGCAGGTGATCCAGCGGTACGCGCAGCGGACCGGGCGCTCCGTGGGGGCGCTCGGATTCGGCTACGGCACGGTGGTGATGTCGGCGGCGTTCATCGCGGCGTTCGCCGGGTTCCCGCTGGCCGTGACAGCGGTGATCGCGCTGATCGCGGGGGCCGCGGACGGCCTCACCGAGGTCGCGTACACCTCGCATCTCCAGACACTTCCGGCCACCTTGCGCGGTCATGCCTTCGGTCTTTCGGCCACTTTCGAGAACCTCGGCTTCGGCGTCGGCATGATCCTTGTGGCGGCGGCCCTCGACCGGTTCTCCCCGCTGGCCGTGGTGGGCTGGTCCCACGGCGCCGCCATCGTCGTCGCCGTGGTGTTCCTGCTGAGGGTGGCGGGAGTGCGGCGGGCGGAGCGTGCGGGGCGTGCGGGGCTGCGAAAGGAAGAAGCCGTTGAGGGACGACCGGATCGCGGTGATCGGGACGGCGCTGAGGTTCCCGGGGGCTGACACCCCGGAAACGTACTGGCGTGACATCCGGGCGGGGGCCGGCCACGTACGCCGGTTCACCCGGGCCGAGTTCGCCGCGGCGGGAGTCCCGGCGGCGGAGTACGGGCGACCGGGGTTCGGCGGGGCGAGCGCGCTCCTGGCGGACGTGGACGGCTTCGACGCCGGATTCTTCGGGATGAGCGGGCGGGAGGCGGAGCTGACCGATCCGCAGCAGCGGCTCTTCCTGGAGTGCTGCTTCCACGCCCTGGAGGACGGGGGTTACGCGGGCGGTGAGGACCGTTACGCGGGCGGCGACGGCGGCTCCGTACGGATCGGGGTGTGCGGCAGTTCCGGCTACCGCCTGTACTCGCTGCACAGCTATCTGGCGGAGAACCTGGCGGCGGAGGCCGGCTCGGGCGACTGGATGACCGCCAAGCAGGTCCAGGTCGGGAACTACCCCGACTTCACCGCCACCCGGGCCGCCTTCCGGCTCGGTCTGACCGGACCCGCGCTGACCGTCTCGACGGCCTGCTCCAGCGCTCTCGTCTCGGTCCATCTGGCCTGCCAGGCGCTGCGCGCCGGGGACGCGGAGCTGATGCTGGTGGGCTCCGCCGCCCTGCATCTGCCGGAAGTCACCGGCCAGGTCCCGGTGAAGGGATCCACCCTCTCCCCCACCGGCACGGTCCGGGCCTTCGACGCGGACGCGGACGGCACGGTCGGAGGAAACGGGGCCGCCGCCGTCCTCCTCAAGCCCCTGGCACGGGCGCTGGCCGACGGCGACACCGTGCACGCGGTGATCCTGGGCTCGGCGGTCACCAACGACGGCTCGGACAAGAGGACCGACGCCGGCCCGGGGAGAGGCGGGTTCGCCGCCCCCGGGGTCGCCGGACAGCGGGACGCGGTGCTCGGGGCGCTGCGCGCGGCGGATGTCGACGCGGCGTCGATCGGCTATGTGGAGGCGCACGGGACGGGCACGCTGAAGGGCGATCCGATCGAGTTCGCGGCCCTGACCGAGGCGTTCCGCGCGCACACCGACCGGACCGGCTTCTGCGCGCTCGGCTCGACGAAACCGGCCATCGGCCACCTGGACAGCGCGGCGGGGCTCGCGGGGCTGATCAAGGCCGTCGAGGTGCTGCGGCACGGGGTGGTCCCGCCGCTGGTGAACTTCTCCCGGCCCAACCCGGCGCTGGCGGTGGACGACAGCCCGTTCCTGCTGCCGTTACGGGAGGGGCCCTGGCCCCTGGCGGGGGTGCGGCGAGCCGGTGTGCACTCCATCGGCATGGGCGGTACGAACGCTCATGTGATCCTGGAACAGGCACCGGAGACCGCGCACGCGGCGTCGGCGGGGGACGACGCCACCGTGCCCGCGCTGCTGCCGCTCTCGGCCGCGGACGGGGACGCGCTCCGGGCGTACGCCGCCGCCCTGCGGGACCGCCTGTCGGACGGGCCGCCCCCCTCGCCCGCCGATCTGCTGACCACCACCGCCCTGGGGCGGCGGCACCTGCCGCACCGGCTGGTCGTCACGGGTGCGGACCCGGTGGCCGGTCTCGACGCGTTCCTGTCCGGGGCCCCGGAGGGCGAGGCGTACACGACCGGGGTCGCCGACGGTTCACGGGAGCGGCGGCCGGTGTTCCTGTTCAGCGGCCAGGGCGGCGGGCATCCGGGCATGGGCACGGAACTCGCCGCGCGCTTCCCGGTCGTGGCCGAGGTGCTCGATGCCTGCGCCCGGGTGTACGCGGAGGAGACCGGGCGGGACGACTTCCTGGACCGGATCGTCGGTGGACGGGGTCCCGCGCGGTGGGACACCGCCTTCGCGCAGCCCGCCCTGTTCGCCCTCCAGATCGCCCAGGCCCGGCTGTGGGAAGGGCTCGGGATCACCCCGGCCCGGGTCGCCGGGCACAGCGTCGGCGCGTACGCGGCGCTGTGCGTGGCCGGGGCGCTGGAGACCGAGGACGCGATGCGACTGGTGTGCGGGCGCGGGCGGCTGATGCTGGAGCGGGCGGCCCCGGGCGCCATGGTCTCCGCGTTCGTCCCCCGGGCCCGGGTGCGGGAGCTGCTGGCAGCCGTCCCCGGGCTGGAGCTCGCCGTGGTCAACGGCGCCGCGCACCACGTTCTGGGCGGCCCGCCGGAGGCGGTGGACGCGGCACGGGCGCTGCTGGTGGCGCGGGGGGAGGCGTACGAGGTGCTGGCGGTGGACCGGGCGTTCCACACGGCTCTGCTCGACCCGGCGCTGGAGGATTTCCGGGTGCTGGCCGACAAGGCGGAACTCCGGCCGCTGCACACGGAGTTCGTCGACGGCATCGACGGCACGGTGCGCCCCGCCGGGTGGCGGCCGGACGCCGCGTACCTGGTCGCCCAGGCCCGCCGCACGGCGGACTTCGCCGCCGTCCTGGACCGGCTGGCCGGGTCCCCGCTGCTGCTGGAGCTGGGCCCGTCCGCCGTACTGACGGGCCTGGTCCGCCGGTCGCTGCCGGACGCGGTCTGCCTACCGACACGGCGGTGGGAGCGGGCGGTGGCCGCGCTGCACTGTGCCGGGGCCGGGGTGGACTGGGCGGCGCTGCTCGACCGCTGCGGTGGCCGGCGCGTGCGGCTGCCCACGTACCCCTTCCAGCGCAGGTCGCACTGGAGGGGCCCGGCCCCGTACGCACCCCCCGTACCGCCCGCCCCGCTCACGGAGGCGCCCGCGCCGACCGGCGGGGCCGCTCACCCATCCCCACGCTCCACGGAGGACCGCATGACCGAACAGGCCGTACTGGACAGGGTGCTGGAGCTGACCGCGCGCCATCTCGGCCACCGGCCCGACGAGGTCGCCGCCGACCGCACCTTCGTCGGCCTCGGGGCGGACTCGCTCCAGCTCATCGGGATGGTGCGGCAGTTGGAGGCCGAGTTCGGCACGGAGATCAGCATGCGGGAGGTCCTGGAGGAGGCGGGCACGCCCCGGCTGACGGCATCGCTGATAGCCGGGCGGCGGACTTCTCCGCCGGCGGCAGCGGTGGAGCCGTCGCCCGTGCCGGTGCCCGCGCTCGTGACGGTGCCCGCACCCGCATCCGCTTCCGTTCCCGCACCCGCCCCCGCGCCGGCCGGCGACGGGCCCGGGTACGCCACCCGGGCCGAGGTCGCCGCCCTCTCGGAGCAGCTGCGCCAACTGGCCGAGACCCAGGCCACGATGCTCACCCAGCTCTCCGAGGCCGTCGCCCTGCTGACCGCCCGGACCGCGGGGACGGACGGCCGATGAGCGCGGGGATACCCGGATCCGCCGGGGCCGTGACCGGGACGGACGCCGCCACCGCCGCCGAAGCGGCAGCCGAGGCCGTGGCACGGGCGGCGGAGCTGTCCCGTGCGCTCACCGCCCGGCTCGCGGAGGCCCACAGCCAGGTCCCGACGCAGGACGCGAAGCCCACCGTCGAGGAGGCCGCCCACGGGCCCCGTCTCGTCGTGGACGCGGCGGGCGGGATGGCCGGGGCGGGGGCCGACGAGGCCCAGCGGGCCCACACCGCATCGCTGATCCGCCGGTTCACCGAGCGCACCCGCACCTCCAAGGAGCTGGCCCAGCGGCACCGTTCGGTGCTCGCCGACAGCCGCGCCGTCGTGGGGTTCCGGGACGCCACCAAGGAGATGCTCTACCCGGTCGCGGCCCGCTCGGCGCACGGCTCCCGGCTCACCGACGTGGACGGCAACACCTACACCGACATCACCATGGGATTCGGCGCGCTGCTCCTCGGCCACGAGGCGGAGCCGGTCACCGAGGCCGTGCGCCGCCACCTCGCCGACGGGCTGCGCTTCGGCCCCCGGTCCCCCGACACCGGGGAGGCCGCCGAGCTGCTCGCCTCGCTGACCGGCCTGGACCGGGTCGCCTTCGCCTCGTCCGGCACCGAGGCGAACTCGGCCGCGATCCGGCTGGCCCGCGCCGCGACCGGGCGCGACAAGGTCGTCATGTTCCGGGGCTCGTACCACGGGCACATCGACTCCGTCCTCGGCCGGCCGGGCGGGCCCGGGCAGCACGCCGTGCCCGTCTCCCGGGGTATCCCGGCCAGCGCGGTGGCGGAGCTGATCGTGCTGGAGTACGGGGCCCAGGAGTCCCTGGAGACGATCGACGCCCTCGGGGACAGCATCGCGGCCGTCCTCGTCGAGCCCGTGCAGTGCCGCAACCCTGGCCTGCGGCCGGTGGAGTTCGTGCGATCGTTGCGCGAACTCACCGCCCGCCGGGGCATCGTGCTGCTCTTCGACGAGATGCTGACGGGACTCCGCCCCCACCCGCGCGGCGCGCAGGAGCACTTCGGAGTGGTGCCGGACCTCGCGACGTACGGCAAGGCGCTCGGGGCCGGCTTCCCGATCGGCGCGGTGGCGGGGCGGGCGGATCTGCTCGACGGGGTGGACGGCGGCTTCTGGCGGTACGGGGAGCCCGGCGGCCCCTCGCGCGAGACCACGTTCATCGGCGGAACGTACATGCAGCACCCGCTGTCGATGGCGGCGGCCCGCGCGGTGCTCACCCACCTCACCGAGCGGGGGCCCGGCCTCCAGAGCGGGCTGAACGCCCGCACCCAGGCGCTCGCCGACCGGCTCAACACCTTCTTCCGTGACGAGGAATTCCCCCTCGAACTCGCCTACTTCGGGTCGATGTTCCGCTTCCGGCACCGTGCCGACCTGGAGTTGCTCTACCACCACCTCCAACTGCGCGGCGTATACGTATGGGAGTGGCGCAGCTTCTACCTCTCCACCGCCCACACGGAGGAGGACGTGAACCGGGTCGCGGAGGCGGTGGAGGGATCACTGCGCGAGCTGCGCGACGGTGGGTTCTTCCCGCGCGCCGCCAGGCCGGCCGCCGCGCGGCGCGCCGAAGTGCGGTGTCCCGCACCCGACTTCGGCGTCTACTTCTTCGGCGACTACCCGGACACCGGCGGGGCCGACGAAAGCGGCACCGGCGTCCCGGAGGCGTACGACACCGTCCTGGAGACCGCGCGCTTCGCCGACGAGCACGGCTTCTCCTCCGTCTGGCTGCCCGAGCGGCACTTCGACTCCTTCGGCGGAATCTTCCCGAACCCCGCCGTGCTCGCCGCCGCCGTGGCCCGGGAGACCGGGAGCGTCCGGATCAACGCGGGCTCGGTCGTGCTGCCGCTGCACGATCCGGTGCGGGTCGCCGAGGAGTGGTCGGTGGTGGACAACCTCTCCGGCGGCCGGGTCGGCATCGGCTGCGCCACCGGTTGGCACGCCCGGGACTTCGCCCTGCACCCCGACCGGTTCGCGGACCGGCGGCGGATCGCCTTCGACCACCTCGACGAGGTGCGCCGGCTGTGGCGCGGGGAGGCGGTGCGGCGGCGCACGGGCGAGGGCGCGGAGGCGGAGATCCGGATCCGGCCGCGCCCGGTGCAGCAGCAACCGCCGTTCTTCCTGGCCACCTCGGGGCAGCGGACGTCGTACGGGGAGGCCGCCCGGCGCGGCCTCGGGGTCGTCACCAACCTGATGAGCCAGACCGTGGACGAGCTGGCCGCGAACATCGCGCACTACCGGCGTACGCGTGCGGAGTGCGGGCTCGACCCGGCGGCCGGGCGGGTGACGGTGCTGGTGCACACGTATCTCGGCGACGACCACGCCACCGCCCGGGCCGAGGCGCTGGAGCCGATGGTGCGGTATCTGCGGTCCTCGCTGCTGATGCGCTCGGCGGCCACCGCCGCGGGGTCCCGGCGCGAGGACGTGGCGGCGGCGGGCGAGGAGGACCTGGACTATCTGTTCCGCCGCGCGTACGACCGCTACTGCGACCGGCGGGCCCTGATCGGCACGCCTGAGAGCGTCGCCCCGTTCGTCGACGCGCTGCACGGGGCGGGGGTGGACGAGATCGCCGCGCTGGTCGACTTCGGGATGGACCGGGAGCGGCTGCGGTCGGGGCTGGAGCGCCTGGACGTGCTGCGCCGCCGGACGAAGGAGCGCGACGCCCGGCCCGAGGACACCGTCGCGCCCGCCACCTCGGCGCAGCGGCGGCTGTGGCTGGCCGCGCAGCTGATGGAGAACCCGGCGGCGTACAACGAGACGGGGGCCGTACGGCTGCGCGGTCCCCTGGACGTGGCGGCGCTGCGCGCGGCGGTGGACGGCCTGGTCGAGCGGCACGCGGGGCTCCGGACGGTGTTCCGGGCCGAGGAGGAGGGGGGCGTCGTCCAGGTCGTGCGGAACGGGCTCCGTATCCCGTTGACGGTGACCGACGCCCGGGGGCAGGACGCGGAGCGGGCGATCGGGGCGCTGCTCGCCGAGGAGAGCGGCCGGGCCTACGACCTGGCCGGGGGCCCGCTGTTCACGCCCCGGCTGCTCCGGCTGGCCGAGGACGACCACGTCCTCGTCCTCGGTACGCACCACATCATCACGGACGCGCACTCGGCCGCGCTGATCGCCGGGGACCTCCAGGAGCTGTACACGGCGGCCCGGGCCGGACGTCCGCCGGTCTTCGACCGTCCCGCCGGGACGACCGTCGGAGCCCCCGAGCCCTCTGCCGACGCGGCGGACCTGGTCTGGTGGCGCGAGCTGCTGGGCGACCGGCCGCCGGTGCTGGTCCTGCCCACGGACCGGCCGCGCGGTCGCCGGGTGGCGGGGCGCGGCGGGGCGGTGGCCCGGACCGTGGGCCGGGAGCGGGCCGACCGGCTGCGGGAGTGGAGCGGGCAGCAGGGCGTGACCCTGTTCGCCACGCTGTGCACGGCCTGGCAGCTGGTGCTGCGACGGCGGTCGGGGCAGGACGCGTTCCTGCTGGGCACGACGTTCGGGCGGCGGCCGCCCGCGACGGCGGACACGGTCGGGTTCCATGTGGCGCTGCTGCCGCTGCCGCTGTCCGCCACCTCCGCGACCTCGTCGCCGGAGGCCGTACGGGCCACCGGGCGGGCGCTGTTCGCGGCGGACGAGCACCGTGGGGTGGACCTGGACGCGCTGCTGGCGGCCGTCCATCCGGATCCGGGGAATCCGCGCCCGCTGGTGACCGTTTCGGTCGACCTCGACCGGGCGGCGCTGGCCGGAATCGACCTGCCGGGCCTGCGGGCCGAGGGCGTGGTGGCCGGGACGGAGTCGGCACCGCTGGAGCTGGCGCTGATGGCCACCCAGGTCCAGGACGGGGGGCTGCGGCTGCGACTGCGCTACGACGCGGATCTGTTCGACGCGGCGACGGCGGAGGGGTATCTCGTCGAGCTGGACGCGCGGTTGGGCGCGATGTCGGCCCCGGTCGGGGAAGGCGCGGTCGGACCGGGCGCGGAGAGCGCCGCTGCAGCGGCCGGAGCGGACACAACCGCCGTGGCCGACACGGCCGAACCGGGCGCCACGGCGGAGCCGGGCACGCGGACGGCCTCCGGCGCCGCCGGGCTCCTCCGCGAGGTCTGGGAGTCCGTCCTCGGTCGGCAAGGCTTCGCCGCCGACGGCAACTTCTTCGACCTGGGCGGCAATTCGATCGCCGCGATCCGCCTGGTGAACCGGGTCCGGGACACCCTCGGCGTCGACTACCCGCTGGCGGACTTCTTCGCCGACGCCACCCTGCGGGCCATGACCGAGCAGCTGGCGGGCGGCCGGGAGACGGACACAACGGAGGCAGGAGGGCCGGAGACGGACTGGTCGGAGACGGGCGGGGCGGAGACGGACGTCGTGGCCGTCGTCGTCGACCGCGCCCACGTCAGCGACCAGCAGGCCCGGATGATCGCCGGGCACCACGCCATGCCCGACCCCGCCGTGTGGAACGTGCCGACGCGCATCACGTTCACCGGGGCGCTGGACCCGGCGGCCCTGCGGTCCGCCGTCTCCGAGCTGGTCGCCCGGCACGACGGGCTGCGGACCAGGTTCGCGCAGGAGGGGGCGCCGGACGGGCCGTGGTGGCAGGAGGTGCTGGCGGCGGAGCCGGTGGCGCTGCCGGTGGAGGATCTGACCGGGCTGCCCGCCGGCGAGCGGCGGACCCGGGCGGACGCCCTGTGCCGGGCCGACGCTGCCGCCCCCTTCGACCTGGGACGGTCACTCCGGCCCCGGACCCGGCTGCTGCGGGTCGAGGAGGACCGCTGGGAGCTGATGTTCGTCCTGCACCACGTCTGCGCCGACGGCTGGTCGCTGTCCGTGCTGCTCGCGGAGATCGCCGCGCTCTATACGGCGGCCGCCGCGGGCGTCCCGCACGGCCTGCCCGATCCGGCGATGCAGGCGCCCGGGTACGCCCGGTGGCAGCGGGAGCAGCACGATCCCGGCGCCGAGGCGGAGCGGGCCGCGTTCTGCGCCCGTTACCTGGACGGGGTGCCGTCCGCCGTCCCCGTACCGACGGACCGGCCGCGCCCGCAGAAGCTGAGCGGGCACGGGGACACCGTGCGCGGGGTCGCGACGGGTGAGGTGCGGGCGGCGGTGGAGAGGCTGGCGGCCGAACGGCGCACCACCCCGTTCGCGGTCGCGGCGGCGGCCCTCGGGGTGTTCCTGTCCCGGCTGTCGGGAGAGGAGGACACCTTGCTGAGCGTGCCGTACGCCAACCGCGAGGGCACCGCGTCGGAGTCGCTCGTGGCGATGACGTCCACCGCGGTGATGGTCCGCGTACGACTGGATTCAGCCAATCTTGACGAGACCTGCGCGGAGCTCGCGGTCCGTACGGGCGCGGGCGCTCTCGGTGCCATGGCGCATGTGCTGCCCACCGCGCGCATCATGCAGGCGATGCGGGACGCTGGCGCTGTCAGCGTCCCCGACCGGGTTCCGCACGTCCTGGCGTTCCAGAACTCCGTCGACACGGACATCGAGATCCCCGGGCTCCGGGTCGAGGTGGCCGATCTGGCACCGCCGCTTTCCCGCAGCGAGCTGTGCTTCGGACTTGCGCCGCGCCGGGACCCCGCGAAGGGTTATCGAACGTTCCTGGAATTCTCCACCGACCTGTGGGACCACACGACCGCCCACGACCTTCTCGCGTCGTACACCGACCTGCTCGCGGAGTTCAGCGCCCGGCCCGACCGGCCGGTGCGGGAACTCCTCGGGGAGCGCCCCCGGCAGGGGCCCCCGGGCCGAGGCTCCGGAGGTTCAGCCGGGGACGCCAGCGCCGGGCCCGACCAGCCCGGCGGACCGTCACCCTCCCAGTCACTGCCGAACACCGGAAAGGCGGACGCCGTATGACTCCGGCCCCCCACCGCAGCCACACCGACGACCTGCTCTCCTTCATCGCCGCCAGCCCTTCCCCGTACCACGTGGTGGCCAGTGCCGCCCAGCGTCTGGAGAAGGCCGGTTTCCGCGAACTGCGCGGCACGGACGACTGGACGGGGGCGACCGGCGGCTGCTTCGTCAGCCGCGCCGGTGCGCTGATCGCCTGGTACGTCCCCGAGGGCGCGCCCGCCCACACCCCGTTCCGGATCGTCGGCACCCACACCGACTCCCCGAACCTGCGGATCAAACCGGCACCGGACACCGGGACTTCGGGGTGGCGGCAGATCGGCGTGGAGATCTACGGCGGGGTCCCGCTGAACACCTGGCTCGACCGGGACCTGGGCATCTCCGGCCGCCTCGCCCTGCGCGGCCCCGACGGCACCCCGCGCAGCCGGCTCGTGCAGATCGACGAACCCCTGCTGCGGGTGCCCCAGTTGGCCATTCACCTGGACCGTTCGGTGAACGAGGGTGTGGCCCTGGACCGGCAGCGGCACATCGCGCCGATCTGGGCGCTGGGCGACCCGCGGGAGGGTGAGCTGCTCCGCCGGGTCGCCTCGGCCGCCGGGGAGGACCCGGCGGACGTGCTGGGCTGGGACCTGATGCTGCACGACGTCCAGCCGCCCGGATACCTGGGCGTGGACCAGGAGTTCGTGGTTGCGTCCCGGCTGGACAACCAGGTCTCGGTGCACGCCGGGGTGACCGCCCTGGTGGACGCGGCGACGGGGGCCACGCAGCCCTCCTTCGTACCGGTGCTGGCCGCCTTCGACCACGAGGAGGTCGGCAGCGGTTCCGAGACGGGTGCGCAGAGCCCGCTGCTGGAGCGGATCCTGTCCCGGTCGGTGTCGGCGCGCGGCGGCAGCGACGAGGACTGGTCGCGGGCGCTGGCGGGGGCGTTCTGTGTCTCCGCCGACATGGCGCACGCGGTGCACCCCAACTACGCGGAGCGGCACGACCCCGACCACCGCCCGATCCCGAACGGCGGCCCGACGGTCAAGGTGAACGTCAACCAGCGGTACGCCACCGACTCCACCGGCTTCGCGGTGTTCACGGCGGCGGCCGAGCGGGCCGGGGCTCCCTGGCAGCCGTTCGTCTCCAACAACGCGATGCCCTGCGGTACGTCGATCGGCCCGCTCACGGCGGCCCGCCTCGGCGTCACCACGGTGGACGTCGGGGTACCCGGCCTGTCGATGCACTCGGCACGCGAGCTGTGCGGGGTGCGCGACCCGGGCTATCTCTCCGCGATCCTCACCACGATCATGGTCGGGGACTGACCGAACTCCGGTAGCAGAGAACGCCGGTAGCAGAGAAAGAGAACAGGAACGACCGTGGCCGACGAAGAGACCGTCCTCATCTGCCTGCCCTTCGCCGGGGCGGGTCCCTCCTTCTTCACGCCCTGGCAGAAACTGGCGCCGGAGGGTCTGCGGATCCTCCCGGTGTCGCTGCCGGGCCGCGAGAAGCGGTTCCCCGAGCCCGCCCACACCTCGGCGGCCCCGGCCGTCGACGACGCCTACGCGCAGGTGACGGCGGCCCTCGGGGAAGAGGACGGGAGCGGCGGCCCGGTCGTACTGTTCGGGCACAGCATGGGGGCGGTCCTCGCGTACGAACTGGCACACCGGATCGAGCGGTCGGGCGGGCCGATCCGCCTGGCCGCGCTGGTGGTCAGCGGTGCGCCCGGCCCCTGGACGCCGCGCACGGACCGGGCGGACGGGCTGCCGGACGAGGAGTTCGCCGCCCGGGTCCGGGCGTTCGCCGGGTACGACCACCCGGCGCTGGCCGACCCGGAGATGCGGGAGCTGCTGCTGCCGACGCTCCGGGCGGACGTCCGGCTCCACGAGACGTATGTGCCGTCCACCGAGCGGCCGTTGGGTGTCCCGGTCATCTCCGTCCGGGGGCAGGAGGACACCCTGGTCGGGGCGGCGGAGGCCGCCGAGTGGGGCCGGGCGACGACGGGGAAGCTGACGGTGGCCGAGCCGGCCGGCGGGCACATGTATCTCACCGAGCGGCCGGGCGAGCTGCTGGAGCTGGTGGCCGCCGAGGTGCGCGCGTCGAGGGGCCGGTGACGGGCGGCGGCGGTGCGGGGCCTGCGGCCGGCGGCGGGGCCCGGCTCGCCGGGCGGACGGCGCTGATCACGGGAGCGGCGCGCGGTCTCGGCCGGGCCTGTGCGCTGGCGTTCGCCCGCGAGGGTGCGGACCTGCTGCTGCTGGACGTGGCGGGCGAGCTGCCCGGGGTGCCGTATCCGCTCGGTTCGGCCTCGCAGCTGGCGCACACCGGGCGGCTCTGCCGCGAGGCGGGGTCCGCCGTGCTGACCAGGCAGGCCGACGTCCGGGACCTGGCGGCGCTGGAGTCGGCGGCGGAGGCGGCCGAGGAGCGCTTCGGGCGGATCGACGTCCTGGTCAACAACGCGGGCATCGCCGCCCCTTCGGGCCGCCCGGCGCACGAGATCACCGAGGCCGAGTGGCAGCTGATGATCGACGTGGATCTGGGCGGTGCGTGGCGGGCGATCCGCGCGGTCGGCGGCCGGATGGTCGCTCAGGGGTCCGGTTCGATCGTCAACATCGCCTCGACGGCGGGCCTGGTGGGATACCGGCACTTCGCGGGGTACGTCGCGGCCAAGCACGGCCTCGTCGGCCTGACGAAGGCGGTGGCCCTGGACTACGCGCCCCGGAAGGTCCGGGTCAACGCGGTGTGTCCGGGTTCGGTGCGGGACGACGAGGCGATGGAGGGCCGGATGCTGGCGGAGATCGCCCGCTCGCTGGAGGTGCCGGTCGCGGAGCACGGGGCCGCGTTCGTCCGGGACCAGCCGATGAACGCGCTGGTGGAGCCGGACGATGTGGCGAACGCCGTGCTGTGGCTGGCCTCGGACGAGTCCCGGCAGGTGACCGGCAGCGTGGTCGCCGTGGACGGCGGGTTCACCGCCCGCTGACTGCCCGCATCGGCCGTTTCCCCTTCGTGGACGAGGAGTTGTGCACGTGTCGCCTGCCCATCACGCCCTGACGGTCCGCCTGCCGCCGGCCTTCACCGACACCGCGCTCGCCGCCGCCCTCGCGACGGCGGCGGAGCTGTGGTGGCCCGGGGAGCGCCGCCCCGGGCTGTGGACGGAGACCGTGCCCGCCCCGGCCGGGTCCGGCGCCGCCGCCCGGCGGCGCGCGGCCGAGGCCCGCCGCCCGGTCGCGCCCGGCCACCGGCTGCGCGCGGTGCTGCTGCGGTACGCGGACGGGCAGGCTCCCGAGGCCGTCCTGACCGCCGACGGGGCCGCGCTGGACGCCCGGTCGTTGCGGATCGTCGCCCGGGTGCTGCTGGGTGAGGTGGAGCCGGACGCGGTGGCGCCGCACGCCGGGCCGCTCCCCCCGGACCTGTGCGTGGACGCGGAGACCCGGCGGCTCGCCGCCGCGCTCGCGCTCACCGCCGGGCGGTACACGGGCGCGGCCTCGGTGCGCGTCGCCGTTCCCGTGCCGGCCCGGGACCGGCCTCCGTACGCGCTGGGGGCGCTCGACGGGTACGCGGTGTTCACGGCGGACCTGTCGGCCGGCCGGACGGTGGCCGACCTGCTCGCCACGGAGCCGGACTCCCCGGCCGAGGGCGACGATCCCCCCGCGCTGATGCTGGTGCCGGGCGACGGGGACGGACCCGCCACGCTGCCGGCCGGTCCGGGCGCACTCCCCGTGCCGGCGAGTCAAGTGGAGCGCGTGCGACAGCAGTTGGTGAGCGACGCGCTCAACACCCCGCTCTCAGTCCTGGATCCGCTGAGCAGGGCGGAGTCGGCGGCCCAACTGACCGCCGGCTCACCGCGGAGGACCCCCGCCCTCCGCGTCGACGAGGCCTTCGCCGCCCGGGCCGCCGCGCGCCCGGACGCCCCCGCGCTCACCGCCGGACCCACCACCCTCTCGTACGCCGAACTGAACGACCATGCAGAGGAGTTCGCCGACGGTCTGTATGCCCACGGCGTCCGACCGGGTGACCTCGTCGGCCTCTGCCTGCCCCGCACGGCCGACCTGGTGGCGGCGATGCTCGGCGTCCTGAAGGCGGACGCGGTCTACGTACCGCTGGATCCTGAGCATCCGGCGGACCGGCGGGAGCGCACCGCGAAGGACGCCGGGGTCCGGCTGACCGTCGAGGACCCGGCCGCCCTGACCGGCCACCCGACCCGCCCCGCCGGGCAACGGCGGGAGGCCGGCGCCCCCGCGTACGTCATCCACACCTCGGGCTCCACCGGCCGCCCCAAGGGGGTCCTCGTCCCGCACGCCAACGTCACGGCGCTGGTCGACGCCGTCCGCGACGACTTCGGCCTCTCCCCCGACGACACCTGGACGTGCTTCCACTCGGCGGCGTTCGACTTCTCGGTGTGGGAGATCTGGGGGGCGCTGCTGACGGGCGGCCGGCTGGTCCTCGTGGACCACTGGACCTCCCGCTCGCCGGAGGACTTCCACGCGCTGCTGGTCCGGGAACGGGTGAGCGTGCTGAGCCAGACCCCTTCGGCGTTCACCCAGCTCGCGGCGGCCGACCGGACGGGCGGTGAGCTGTCCGCCCTGCGGCTGGTGGTGCTGGGCGGCGAGCCGCTGGACGCCCGCCCGCTGCTGGGCTGGTTCGACCGGCACCCGGAGGACCGCTGCCGGCTGGTCAACATGTACGGGATCACCGAGACCACGGTCCATGTCACGGCGGCCACGGTGACCCGCCGTGAGGCGCTCGCCGGTTCCCGGTCGGTGGGGCGGCCCCTGCCGGGCTGGTCGGTCCGGGTCCTGGACGCGCACGGGCGGCCGGTGCCGCCGGGTGCGCCCGGGGAGATCCATGTGGGCGGGGCGGGCATGGCGCTGGGCTATCTGAACCGGCCCGCCCTGACCGCCGAACGCTTCGTCCCGGATCCTCTGGACCCGGCCGGGCGGCTCTACCGCAGCGGCGACCTGGGGCGGCTGCTGCCCGACGGGGCGCTGGAGCACCTGGGCCGGATCGACGACCAGGTGAAGGTGCGGGGCTTCCGGATCGAGCCGGGCGAGATCCGGCACGTGCTGCTGGAGGACCCGGCGGTGTCGGCGGCCGCGGTCACCGTGACCGGCGGCGGGGGCGGGGACGCTGCGGCCGTGCGGATCGACGCGTACGTGGTCCCGGCCCCGGGGGCGGGCGAGGACCCCGGGCCCGTACGGGAGCGGGCGGCCCGGCTGCTCCCCCCGCACATGGTGCCCGCGACGGTGACCGTGCTGCGGGCCCTCCCCCTCAC
>NZ_JAAXYC010000102.1 GCF_018619185.1 Streptomyces sp. McG3
GGGGCGGTCCGAGGCGCCTCGGGGGCGGTCTCCGGGGCCTCGGCCTCCGCTTCGGCGGCGGCTTCCACTGAAGCTACCGTCTCCGCTGCCGGCTCCGGCTCGGCCTTCGGCTCCGGAGCGGGCTCCGGGGTCTCGTCGAGGTCGAGGTCGAGGTCGATCGTGATCGGCTTCGGCGCCGACTCGGCTTTCCCGGCGGCCTTGACGGGAGCCGCAGCGGTCACCGGCGCCTCGGGCTCGACGGCGCCCTCGGCGGTCACCGGCGCCTCGGCCTTCTCCGCCTTCGGAGCGTCTTCCGGGGCCGACTTCTGCGCGGGGACGGTCGGCGACGCCGGTGCGGCGGCCGCCTTGTCGAAGGCCTCCGCCACCAGGTCGGCGGCCAGCGAACCGTCACGCTCCGTGGAGCCGGCGGCGGCGGAAGCCGTGGACGCGGTGGACGGCTTCTCCGTGGAGGACACGGAGGGCGTGGCGGACGAGGTGGGGGACGAGGGCGAGGCCGGGGCCGGGATCGACGCCTTCGGCTCCGCCGCGGGCTCGGCCGCCGAAGTGGTCTCCGGCTCCGTCTCCTTGGGCTGAACGCGCTCGGCCTGGGGCGGGACGGTGGCCGTGGTCGGCTCGTCCTGCTCCGTGCGGCCGAACACCTTACGCAGCAAGCTCCGAATGCCCATGGGCGAGGCCTTTCGCATGAGTTGGGTGCGGGGAATGTCCGACCTGGGTGAATTCATCCCTGGCCAGGACGGATACGTAAGGTTAGCGGCCGGATCCGGCCGTTCGCCGGTGCGGCCCACCCCTGCGTCAACCGAGCCGAAACCGTACCCGGACCGAGTCCACGACGGTGTCCACCGCCGGACCCCAAGGGAACAGCGGTGGCCCGGACTTCACCCGCCGTTCACCGGGAGTCCCTCGGACCGCGTGGAGGCACCCATACCGTCACGCACGACACCAGACGGAGGGAATCCACGTGCGCAATCTGCTGCCGTTCATCAGCTCGCATCCCGGTGGGCGTTCCGCGCTGACCTGCCGCTTCCGCTGCGGGGACGCCTGCTTCAAGGAGACGCCCAACAACAGCGACAACGAGTACGCCGGCGACATCATCGCCGGTGCCGTGTCGCGCCGCTCGATGATGCGCGCCGCTGCCGTGGTAACCGTCGCCACCGCCGCCGGCACCGCGGCCCTGACCGGCCCGAACGCCCCGCAGGCCGAGGCCTCCCCGCTCGCCGGACACGGGCACAAACCGGGCCACCCCCACAAACCGGCCCCGTCCGGCGCGCGTGGCCTGCGGTTCTCGCCGGTCGCGCCCAACAAGGACGACAAGGTCACCACCCCCGACGGGTACGCCCAGAACGTGGTGATCCGCTGGGGCGAACCGATCCTGCGCGGCGCGCCCGCCTTCAACCCGGACAGGCAGACGGCGAAGGCCCAGGCCGGCCAGTTCGGCTACAACAACGACTTTCTCTCCCTGCTCCCGCTGCGCGGCGAGCGCGGCCGGCAGGTCATGGTCGCGAACCATGAGTACACGGACGAGATCCTCATGTTCCGCGGTTACGATCCGGCCAACCCGACCCGTGAGCAGGTGGAGATCGCCTGGGCGGCGCACGGACTCTCCGTGGTCGTCGTCCAGGAGGAGCACCGCACCGGCAAGCTGGGGCCGGTCAACCGGCACCCGCTGAACCGCCGTCTGACCGCGACCAGCGAGTTCCGCATAACGGGCCCGGCCGCCGGGAGCACCCTGCTGCGCACCTCCGCGGACCGGTCCGGCCGCAAGGTGCTCGGCACCCTCAACAACTGTGCGGGCGGCACCACCCCGTGGGGCACCACGCTGCACGGTGAGGAGAACTTCAACCAGTACTTCGCCAACGGCGCCACCGACATGCACAAGCGGTACGGGATCGGCACGAGCGCCACCGAGCGCAAGTGGGAGCGGTTCGACCGCCGGTTCGACCTGGCGAAGGAGCCCAACGAGGCCAACCGCTTCGGCTGGGTCGTCGAACTCGACCCGTACGACCCGGACTCCACCCCGCGCAAGCGGACCGCGCTGGGCCGGTTCAAGCACGAGGCGGCACAGCCCCGGCTCACCTCCGACGGCCGTCCGGTCGTCTACATGGGCGACGACGAGAAGTTCGACTACCTCTACAAGTTCGTCTCCAGCAAGCGGATGAAGAAGGGCAACTCGCGGGCCGCCCGCGAGCACAACCTGACGCTGCTGGACGAGGGCACCCTGTACGTCGCCAAGCTGAGCGGCGACTCGCCGGTCACCGAGATCGACGGCACCGGAAAGCTTCCCGGCGACGGGGAGTTCGACGGCAGCGGCGTCTGGATCCCGCTGGCCACCGGCACCACTTCGCATGTGCCCGGCATGACCGCCGACGAGGTGTACGTCTACACGCGCCTCGCCGGTGACAAGGTCGGCGCGACCAAGATGGACCGCCCCGAGGACGTCGAGCCCTCGCCGCGCACCGGTCGCGTCTACGTCGCGCTCACCAACAACTCGGACCGCGGCAAGGCGGGCAAGCCCGGCGCGGACGAGGCGAACCCGCGCAACAGCAACAAGCACGGGCAGATCCTGGAGCTCGCGGAGAACTGGGACGACCCGGCGGGCGACGGCTTCGCCTGGCGGCTGTTCCTCGTGGCGGGCGACCCGGACGATCCGGCGACGTACTTCTCCGGCTTCCCCAAGGAGAACGTCAGCCCCATCTCCTGCCCGGACAACGTGGCGTTCGACGCCCACGGCAACCTGTGGATCTCCACGGACGGCAACGCGCTCGGCTCGCACGACGGGCTGTTCGGCGTGGCGACCCACGGTGACCGGCGCGGCGAACTGAAGCAGTTCCTCACCGTCCCGGCCGGGGCCGAGACCTGCGGTCCGGTCATCCAGGACCGCCGGGTCCTGGTCGCGGTCCAGCACCCGGGCGAGATCGACGGGGCTTCCGTCGAGAAGCCGGCGAGCGTCTGGCCCGACGGCCCGGGCAAGATCGTCCGCCCCTCGGTCGTCGCCGTCTGGCGCAGGGACGGTCGCGACATCGGCGTGTGAGGTCCGGCGGGCGGGCGGCCTTATTGCCGCCCGCCCACCACCCGTTCCGCATTACAGTCGGACCCATGGTTTCCGGTGACGCGCCGCAGGCGGAGGGAAGCGTCCGGGTCGACGTGTGGATCTGGTCGGTCCGGCTGACGAAGACCCGTGCCCAGGCGGCCGCCGCCTGCCGGGCGGGACATGTGAAGGTCGGCGGAGAGCGGGCCAAGCCCGCCCAGGCCGTGCGCGCCGGTGACGAGGTGCGGCTCCGGCACGCGGGGCGGGACCGGGTGGTCGTCGTCTCGAAGATCGTGAAGAAGCGGGTCGGCCCGCCGGTGGCCGTGGAGTGCTTCGTCGACAACAGTCCGCCCCCGCCGCCCCGCGAGATCGCGATCCAGGTCCCCGTACGGGACCGGGGCACGGGTCGTCCGACCAAGCGCGACCGCCGGGAGATGGAACGCCTTCAGGGGCAGCCGCCGGAGCGCTGAGGCCGCCACCCGGTGTTTCACGTGAAACACCGGGCCGACTGCCCCGGGCGTCCTCCGGGGGCCCTGGTCAGCTCTGGTACCCCTCCACCTCGTCGGCGGGGCGGACCTTCGCCGCCGAGGGGTCCTCGCCGTACTCGCTGAGCGCCCGCCGTCGGCGCAGCAGGTCCCAGCACTGGTCGAGCTGGACCTCCACCGCCCGCAGACGGGCCTTCTCGTCCGTGGACAGGCCCATTTTCGCCACGGAGCGGTCGCGCAGGTCGCGCTCCTCGGAGACCAGGTCGTCGATGTTCTCGAAGATGTCGCGGTCGGCCATGACGCCTCTCTCGGGTCGCTCGGCGGCGGTCACGGATCCCACTCTCACCCCGGCGCCGCCTCATCGCACCTCGGCCGCGGACCGTCTGCTCCGCAGGAGTACCCGGGCCAGCACCGCCCCCACGAGGAGGGCCGCACCGACTGCGAGCACCACCCACACCGTGGTCCGCAGCGAGGCGGTCAGGGCGTCGACCACGGCGGCGGCCGCGTCCCGGTCGCTGTCCGGCACCTCGTCCAGCACCCGGCTGCGGCCGACCGCGACCAGCACCCGGAGCACGATCGCACCGAGCACGAACCCGGCGCCCACGACCGCGGTGGCCCACAGCCCGGCCCGCAGACCGCGCCGTACGGCGGCGATGCCCACCACCAGCACGAGGAACACCAGCGTGGCGACGGCCGGCCAGATACTGCAGTAGCGGAGCCAGCGGAACGAGCTCCTGAGGTCGTCGGCCTGACCTGGACCGAGCACGGTGATCTCCGTCCGCTCGACCGGGATCTGGTCGGCGAACGGCACGCCCTCACGTACCAGGTCCTGTTTGACCTGGTCGATGACCGGGGCCAGATCGATCGTCACGGCCTCACCGCTGTCGCCGTCCAGGGCGGCCGCCACCGCTTGGTGAGCGGCCCGGTTCGCGGTGTCCCAGGCGTTCCGGAAGGCCTCGGTGGTGGTGAACGACCGCACGGTCTCGTGCAGGAACTCCCGGACCGTGTCCTGGAGCGGACCGAGATCGATCTGCCGCATCGCCTCCTCGGTGACCAGGTCGGCGACGGTGCTCCGCACCGCCGGGTCGGAGGAGAGCGGCGACACGGCGGCGACGTACCGGTCGGTGTCGTCGATCTCCAGGTCGACCCAGGCGGAGAGCGCGCTCAGCGGCACGAGGACGGCGAGCAGGACGAGCAGGACCGCCGAGAAGGCCGCGGTGGTCGCCGAGATCGCCGAGGGAGAGGTCCGCACTCCTCCAGGGAATCCCGTACGGGGCCGGGCCGCTCCGGGCCGTACGCCATTCGAGTTGCCGGGCGGCGCGGTCGGGTGTGCTCTGGAGGAACGGGGGCGTGCGACGGGGGCGACGGAAGGAGCTGTCCGCGATGGCCACACACGCAGCCTTGCCCGGCCGAAGCGGTTCCCGCGCCCATGCGCGGACCCGCCACCACACCCCGCTCGCCTGGGCACTGCCCCTGGTGCTCGGCGTGATCTACGGGTTCTACGCGGCGTTCATCCGTCGCGACGGCGGTCCCAGCACCGGCGGGCAGGTCCTGCTGGGGCTCGTCTCCGGTGTCGCTCTGGCGGTCCTCTGCTTCGCGGTGGGCCGGATCCAGCGCTCGCTGCCGCGCGAACTGCGGGCAGCCGTGTACGGCGCGCTGACCGCGTGCGCCATCGGCTTCCTGGTGAGCCTCACCGACACCAGCGTGCTGAGGTCGACCTTTCTGGGTCTGGTCGTCGGGGCGGGCGTTCTCATCGTCTCGTTCTATGTCTTCTACACGCGGGAGACCTGAATCCCGTCCGCTGTTCTGGACCGGATTCCGGTCCTTTCCGACCGCGTGCGCGGCCGCCAGATTCAATCTGGCGGCCGCGCCCCCGCGTCTGGCGCCCAAGAGGTGAGGGAGCGGAACGGGCCGGGCCGGGCCAGACGGGAGGCCCCGGAGGCCCCGGAGGCCCGGGAGCCCGGGCGGCGGCGGAGGTCGCGGGAGGAGGAGGAGCGAGCGATGACGACGGATGAAAGCGCAGGCGGGAGCGCGGACGAGAGCGCCGGCGGGAGCCGGGACACGGGAAGCAGCCTTCCCCTGCGTGTCGCGGTGATCATCGGCAGCACCCGCGAGGGCCGCATCGGCGATGCGGTCGGCCGCTGGTTCCTGGAGCGGGCCCAGGACCGGAGCGAGCTGGACCTCGCCGTGCTGGATCTCGCCGATTACGACTTCCCCGTGCACTATCCGGGGCGGGCGACCGAGCAGATGACGGAGTTCACCGAGGAGATCGCCAGGGCCGACGCCTTCGTCGTGGTCACCCCGGAGTACAACCGCTCGTTCCCCGCCTCCCTGAAGCAGGCCATCGACTTCGCCTACGAGGAATGGCAGACCAAGCCGGTCGCCTTCGTGAGCTACGGACACGGTTCCGCCGGGCTGTACGCCGTGGAGCAGCTGCGTTCGGTCTTCACCGAGCTGCACACGGTGACCCTGAGGAACGGGGTCGCGCTGGACTTCCTCCGGCAGCCGCTGGAGGGGCACCCCGGCGACACCGGCCGGGACCGGTCCGTGGGGCTGATGCTCGACCAGCTCGGCTGGTGGGGCTGGGCCCTGCGCGAGGCGCGCGCCGTCCGCCCGTACGTCTCATGAGCTCCCGGAACCAGACGCAGATCACCGACCTCCTCCGACGACCCACAAGGAATGGATCATGAGCACTGAACTGGCCATCGAGACCACGGGGCTGGTGAAGGTCTTCGGCGACAACCGTGCGGTGGACGGCATCGACCTCGCCGTCCCCACCGGCACCGTCTACGGCGTCCTCGGACCCAACGGCGCCGGGAAGACCACCGCCGTCCGCATGCTCGCGACCCTGCTGCGCCCCGACGGCGGCACGGCCCGGGTGTTCGGCAAGGACGTCGTGAAGGAAGCCGACGCGGTCCGCAGCCGGGTCAGCCTGACCGGGCAGTACGCCTCGGTGGACGAGGACCTGACCGGGGTGGAGAACCTCGTCCTGCTCGCCCGGCTGCTGGGCCACTCCAAGCCGGCGGCCCGCGACCGGGCGGCCCAGCTGCTCGAAGGGTTCGGGCTGAGCGAGGCGGCGGGCAAGCAGGTGAAGAACTACTCGGGAGGCATGCGGCGGCGCATCGACATCGCCGCGTCCATCCTGAACACCCCGGACGTGCTGTTCCTGGACGAGCCGACCACCGGACTCGACCCCCGCAGCCGCAACCAGGTGTGGGACATCGTGCGGGCGGTCGTCGTCCACGGCACCACGGTCCTGCTGACCACCCAGTATCTGGACGAGGCCGACCAGCTGGCCTCCCGTATCGCCGTGATCGACCACGGCAAGGTCATCGCCGAGGGAACGAAGGGCGAGCTGAAGGCGTCCGTCGGCGCCGGCACCGTCCATCTGCGACTGCGGGACGCCGGCCAGCGGGCCGAGGCGCAGCAGGTGCTGGCGCTCGCGCTGAACGCGCAGGTCCAGCTGGACGCGGACCCGGTGGCGCTGACCGCCCGGGTCGACGGGCAGAGCACCGAGCAGGGGGCCGCGGAGCAGGCCGGGCGGGCCCTGGCCGAGCTGGCCCGTCGCGGCATCACGGTCGACAACTTCTCGCTGGGACAGCCCAGCCTCGACGAGGTCTTCCTCGCACTCACGGACAAGAAGGGAGTGGCGGCATGAGCACCGCGACCGCCAAGACGGAGCTGGAGGGCGTCGAGCTCGCCGCGCCGGACCAGGAACGCCTCTCGGCGCTCCTGGTGGGCCAGGAGCGCCCGCCGAGGCCCAGTGCCCTGTCGGCATCGATCACCTTCGGGTGGCGCGCCATGCTGAAGATCAAGCATGTGCCGGAACAGCTCTTCGATGTGACGGCTTTTCCGATCATGCTGGTCCTGATGTACACGTACCTCTTCGGAGGGGCGCTGGCCGGCTCCACGGAGGAGTACATCCAGTTCCTGCTGCCCGGCATCATGGTGATGAGCGTCGTGATGATCACGATGTACACGGGTATCGCGGTGAACACGGACATCGCCAAGGGCGTCTTCGACCGGTTCCGCACGCTGCCGATCTGGCGGCCCGCCCCGATGGTCGGCTATCTGCTCGGCGACGTCCTGCGGTATCTGCTGGCGTCGGCGGTGATGCTCGCCATCGGCATGATCATCGGGTTCCGCCCGGACGGCGGTGTGCTCGGTGTGCTGGCCGGTGTCGCGCTGCTGGTCGTGTTCTCGTTCGCGTTCTCCTGGATCTGGACGATGTTCGGGCTGCTGCTGCGTTCCGAGAAGTCGGTGATGGGCGTCAGCATGATGGTGATCTTCCCGCTGACGTTCCTCAGCAATGTCTTCGTCGACCCGAAGACGATGCCGGGCTGGCTCCAGGCCTTCGTGAACAACAGTCCCGTCACCCACCTCGCCACGGCGGTGCGTGAGCTGATGGAGGGCCAATGGCCGGCCTCCGACATCGCCTGGACGCTGGGCTGGTCCGGGCTGCTCCTGGTGGTCTTCGGTGCGGTGACGATGCGGCTCTACAACCGGAAGTGACCCGCGGGTGACCGAAGGCGGAGGTCCCCGCCGCGTGCGCCGGGGATATATCCGCCCCGTGCGTCCTTGACCTTCCCCGCAGGGGAAGCCCCAGCATCGGTGGGGCCGGGCGGAAGGCGCCCGGTACGAGGAGGTACGGGGTGGAACGCGAAGGCCGCGCGGGGGGCGCCGGGAGCGGAGAGCTGGTGACGATCGGGGAGTTCGCCCGGTTGTCCCGGCTCTCCGCCAAGGCGCTCCGGCGCTACGACGAGCTGGGGCTGCTCCGGCCCGCCCTGGTCGACCCGGTGAACGGTTACCGGTACTACGACCCGGCGCAGGCGGAGGGGGCCCGGCTCGTGGCGTGGCTGCGCAGGATCGGCATGCCCCTGAGCCGGATCGGCCGGGTCGTGGCGCTCGACGCGGGCGCCGCGGCCGTGGAGATCCGGGCCTACTGGGCGCGGGTGGAGGCCGAGACGGCGGCCCGGCGCGATCTGGCGATGTACCTCGTCGACCATCTGTCAGCGAAGGGCAGGGCCATGTCGCGCATACCGGACAGCACGGGCAGCAACGGCAGCAGGGGCAGCAGCGGCAGTAGGGGCAACACGGACAGCACGGGCAACACGGGTAGCGGTGCGGGGGCGGTGCCGCTCGCGATCAGGTGTGCGGCGCTGACCGATACCGGGGCGGTGCGTACGACGAACCAGGACGCGGCGTTCGCGGGGCCCCGGCTGCTGGCGGTCGCCGACGGTTTCGGGGAGGGCGGGTCCGAGGCGAGTGCGGCGGCGATCGATGCGCTCCAGCCTTCCGCGTGGGGTGCCCGGGAGGGTGCGCTGTCCGCCGCGGATCTGCTGAACGCCCTGGAGGACACGGCGGATTCCGCTTCGCGGGCGGTCCGGGACGCGGTCGCTTCCTGTGCCGCCCCGGACGGTTCGGGGACCACGCTCACCGCGATGCTGTGGACCGGATCGCGGCTCGGGCTCGTACACATCGGGGACTCGCGGGCCTATCTGCTGCGGGGCGGGGAGCTGTTCCGCATCACGCATGACCACAGCCTGGTCCAGTCGATGATCGACGACGGTTCGCTGAGCCGGGAGGAGGCCGCTTCCCACCCGGGGCCCGCGCTGCTGCTGAAGGCGCTGGTCGGGGAGGCGCGGTCCGCCCCGGTGGCCGTGGCGAGCCGCCCCGATGTCGGCTTGCGGGAGGTGATGGCCGGGGACCGTTATCTGCTCTGCTCGGACGGGCTGTCCGCGGTGGTGGACGAGGCGGAGCTGCGGGCGGCGGTCATCGCGGCGGAGGACCCGGAGGGGGCCGTACGCCGATTGGTCGGCCTGGCCCGCGAGGCGGGCGGGCCCGACAACGTGGCGTGCGTCGTCGCCGACGTCGTCGAGGAGTAGCGGCGAAGAGGCGGAGCGGCTCGGGTCAGAGCCGCCAGTCGGGGGCGTGCTCGGGACGGTAGGCGCAGGTGGTCCCGGTCGTCACGGAGGCCTTCAGATGGGCTGCCAGCGCGGGGTGCAGGGTGTCCAGCTTCCGCAGGGTGTCGCGGATCCGGGCGGTGACCGTCTTGCGGGCCCGCTCGGTCTGGTCGCCCAGCCGGCGGGTCCGGCCGCCCAGCCCGGCCGCGGTGCGGAGCGCGTCGAGGAGGGCCTGCCGCTCCCGGTCGTATTTCTCGACCCCCAGGGCGTCGTCCCGGGCGGCTGCGCGGTCTATCTCGGCGTCCAGCCGGGCCAGGTGTTCCTTGTAGCGGCGCTTGGCCTCCTCGTCGAGCACCGGATCGCCGCCGAGCTGCCCGGCGGCGATCACGAGGTCCCCGCCCTCGGGTGCGAGGAGCCGGACGGCCGGGACGTCGGCGCCGGGCAGCCCCAGCAGACTGTGCAGGTCCCGCAGGCCCTTGGCGTCCGGGACGTGCACGGTCACCCCGTCCCAACGCAGCTGCCACACCGGCCCGTTCCGCCGGAATTCGGCGGACGGCACGGCCCGGGTCGCTGCCGACATCCCGGCCGTGACCCGGTCCGGGGCCGCGACGGGGTCCTGGCCGTGGCCTTGGTCCTGGTCCTCCGAGACGCCGGGACCGGAGGCGGTGGAGACGCCGATCGTGGCAGTGGTGGCGGCAGTGGGGGCCGTGACGGGCGGGGCCGAACGGAGGGCCGCGGCCTCGGCCTCCCTGTGGGACAAGGCCAACTCACGCGCTTCCCGCTCCACTTCACCGAGGAGCCGACGGGCCTGCCCGGCGTCAGCGGCTGCCCCGCCCCCGCCCCCGTCACCGGCCGCGTCGGCGCGGGCGAGCAGGGAGCGGGCCAGGCACAGCCGGGCGCGTACGGCCCAGGGGCGGGCGCCGAGGCGGTCCGAGGAGGCGGCAGCCTCGGTGAGCGCCGCCACCGCCGCGTCCTGGTCGTCGCGCGCGGTGGCGAGCATGCCGAGCCAGAGGTCGACGGGACCGCCGATGTCGCACCCGTACAGCGAGACGACCCACTGGCCCGTGTAGGGCGTCAGCTCGTCCTCCGCGCGGGTGATGAGCCGCGGGTCGCGCGTGATCGCGGCCGTCTGGGCCAGCAGCCGGAGCCACAGCGGCATGAACGCCCGTGGATAGGGTGCGGCGCGGTCCGCGTGCTCGGCGATCAGGCGCAGCGCGGGGGCGGCGTCGCCCTGCTCCGCCGCGGTGACCGCTTCCAGCAGCCCGGGATAGGGATACCCGGCGCCCGGAAGCTCGCCGAGGGTCTCCTCGGCCTCGGCGAAGTGGCCCCGGAGCAGGTGCATCGCCCAGCGCAGGTGGTACCCCATGAAGCCGAAGGAGGCGTGGTCGCTGTTCTCCTGGGTGAGTGCGTCGTCCTCCAGCGCGGTGGACGCCTCGGCGAACCGGCCTTGCAGGGAGGCGATCAGGCTGGTGTCGACGGCGACCCCCAGGGCGAACCGGGGCAGCCCGGTCAGCTCGGCGAGCCTGACGAACGCCCGGAACTGGTCCAGGAAGGCCGGGTCGCCCAGCTCCAGCAGCGTCACCCAGCGCATGGACGTCGCGTTCAGTTCCATGTCCTGGTGCTGGGTGCGCCGGCCGACGACGGTCATCTCGTCGGTCAGCCCGAGCCGCTCCACCGCCGAGCCGAGCCCCCACACGGAGTCGTGGCGCGCCCAGAGCGAGAAGGCGAGCGCCTCGTCGTCCGAGCCGCTCCGGGCCAGCGCCATGATGTGGATGGCCAGTTCCTGGGCGAGCCGGTCGTCGGAGAGCCCCTCCTGGCCCTCCTTGCCGGTGACCCTGCGGTGTGCCTCGGCGAGGAGGCCCATCGTGGCCACCCCGTGGCCGCCGAAGGACCCGTCCCGGTGGATGGTGATCGCCACCCGGGCCAGCAGCTCCGGTTCGTCCAGCTCCCGGGCCAGGGCGACCGACCGGGCCAGCAGCCGCTCCGCCTCGGCCGTCTCCCCCGCGTGCCGGAGCTGTCCGGCGAGGTCGAGACCGATCAGTGCGGCACGCCGGAGGTCCGGACCCCGGCCCTCCGCACCCGCCCGGTCCGCCCCGGCCACCGCGAGGGCGCGCCGGTGGTGGCCGACGGCCTCCTCGTCGGCCAGGCGTCCCGAGGCGTCCCGGGCGGCCGCCAGCAGCAGGTCGATCCGGCGGTCGCGGTCCAGGGCCTCGCCGGCGAGGTGGGCGTGCCGGGCGAGGGCGCCGGGCCGCACCGCGTCGCCGAGGCCGCCGTGCGCGTCCAGGGCCCGTACGGCGGCGGCGTGGCGTTCACGGGCCTCGGTGTCGCCCAGTGAGGCGTACAGCGTCTCGCGCAGCAGGTCGTGGGCGAAGGCGTACTGCCCGGAGGGGCGGGGGACGACGACACGGGCGACGACGGCGGGCTCCAGCAGCCGGTCCACGTGGGGGACCGGCGCGCCGTGCACCACGGCCAGGACCTGACGGCCGAATTCCCGGCCGAGCAGGGCGGCGCTGGTCAGCAGGGAGACGACGGGCTCGGGCAGCAGGGCGAGCCGTCGGCGGACCGCTTCCCGCACGCCGGGCGGAATGGTGGAGACCGGGCTCCCGCTGTGCCAGAGCCGGGCGGTCTGTTCGACGAAGAAGGGGTTGCCGCCGGTGCGCCGGTGGACCTCGTCGACCAGCCGCGGTGTGGGCTCGCGGCCCGTCGTCACCGTCATCAGCGCCCCCACTTCGTCCCGGCCGAGGCCGGTCAGGGTGAGGGTCGCGGTGGCGCGCGAGGCCAGCGGCAGGATCAGCTGCTGGAGCGGGTGACCCGGGGCCTCCACCTCGACGTCCCGGTAGGTGCCGATCAGCAGCAGCCGCTCGAACCAGGCGTGCTGGGCGGCGAATTCGAGCAGGCGCAGCGAGGCCGGGTCGGCGCTGTGCAGATCGTCGAGGACGACCACCAGCGGCCGGCTCTGGGAGACCGTGACGAGGGCCGTGGTCACCGCGTCGAAGAGTCCGAAGGCCTCGGCCCCCTCCGGCGAACCGTCGCCGGGCGGGCTCGTGCCCGTTTCCGCGCCGGGCCCGCCGCCGTGCGCACCGTCGGGCCCCGGGCCGACAGCGGCGCCCGGAGCCGGAACCGGAGCCGAAGGCATGCTGGGGCCGTCCGTACCGCCCATGGCGACCCTGACCGGGTCGCCCAGGAGCGCGGCGAGCCTGCCGTCCGAAGCGTCCTGGGCCGCTGCCCATTCGGCCGCGGTGGCGGACCGGCGGAGTCCGCGCAGGATCTGGACCCAGGGCCAGTAGCCCGGTGTGTTGTCCGAGTCCCAGCAGGAGCCTCCGACCACCAGCGCACCGCGCCGCCGTGCCTCGTGGGCGGCGTCGGTGACGAGCGTGCTCTTGCCGATCCCGGCCTCGCCGGTGACCAGCACGAGACCGCCGTGGCTGTCCGTGGCCCGGGCGATCTCCGAGCGGAGAACGCCTGCGGGGTGGTCGCGCCCGAAGAGAGCAGGGGTCATGACCACACGATAGGAGCAGCCACTGACAACGGCCCCTCCGTGTTCTGACCGGAGAGACGGCTCGGTCGCGTACGAACGCGGAGCGGGCTCGGTCGCGTACCAACGCGGAGCGGGCTCGGTGGCGTACGACCGCGGAGGCGGCTCAGCCGTGTACGACCGCTGAGCAGCGGGCTCAGTCGCGTACGACCGTCACCGGGCACGGCGCGTGCTGGGTGACGTGGAGGCTGACCGAGCCGAGCAGGGTGGCCTTCAGGCCGGTGTGGCCACGGGCTCCCACGACGAGCAGGTCGGCGCCCTGGGCACGGTCGAGCAGGGCCTGGGCCGGATTGCCGATGACCACGACCTTGCTGACCGCGGCGGCCCCCTCGGCGCCGAGTGCCTCCTCCAGCGCCTCGGTGAGGGAGACGGTGGCCAGGGCCTGCGGGTCGAAGTCCTCCGGCATGCCCGGCATCATCGACGCCCAGCTGGTGGCGGGGTACTCCCAGCTGTTCACGGCCTCCACCGCGGCGCCGGTCAGCTCGGCCTGGCGCACGGCCCAGTGCAGCGCCTTGATCGAGGAGTCGGAGCCGTCGACGCCCACAACGATCCTGCCCATATCTGCCTCCAGCTCGGTACAGCCCAGTGCGTCCGTACAGTGCGGTCCCGTTCTGTCCCGCTTGTACAGCGTTTGATCTCACTGTAGTCACATCGGACAAGTGGGGGCGGGTCGGTGGGAACCACCCCCACCGCATCACTCCACCCCACGGCATCAGTCCAGCCGCAGGTCCGCGAGCTGCTGCTCGAACGGGACGACCGCGTCCTCCCCGTCGTCCGGGCCCGGGGCCCGCGCGGCGCCGGAGACCGTACGGCCCAGGACCGCGGAGGCCAGCTCGCCGCCGGCGCGCCGGATCCGGGACGGCAGGCCCTCGGTGTACTCGTCGCCCGAGGAGCCCCAGTCCTCCGATGCCGCGTAGACGGAGGTGGGCACGGTGACGGCCCGCAGGTAGGCGAAGAGCGGGCGCAGCGCGTGCTCCAGGACCAGCGAGTGCCGGGCCGTCCCGCCCGTCGCGGCGATCACCACGGGCTTGCCGGTCAGCGCGGTGTTGTCGATCAGGTCGAAGAACGACTTGAACAGACCGCTGTACGAGGCGGTGAACACCGGCGTCACGGCGATCAGCCCGTCGGCCTCCGTCACCGCGTCGATCGCTTCCCGCAGCGTGGCCGAGGGGAAGCCGCTGAGCAGGTGGTGGGCGATGTCCACGGCGAGGTCGCGGACCTCGATGACCTGGACCTCGACGTTCCGGTCCTGCTCGGCCGCGAGGCGCTCGCGGGCGGCGGCGGCCAGCCGGTCGGCCAGCAGCCGGGTGGAGGACGGCTGGCTGAGCCCGGCCGAGACGGCGACGATGCGCAGGGGGGTGGTGGCGAACATCGGGTCAGGCCTCCTTCTGCTCGGTGGTGCGGGCGGCGCGGGCCGCGGCGACCGCCGGGTGGACGGGCGCGGACTCCGGCACTCCGGCCGGCCGCAGGTTGGCGAACTCCTTGCGCAGCACCGGAACGACGTCCTCGCCGAGGATGTCGAGCTGCTCCAGGACCGTCTTCAGGGGGAGCCCCGCGTGGTCCATCAGGAACAGCTGGCGCTGGTAGTCGCCGACAGCGTCCCGGAACGTCAGGGTCCGCTCGATGACCTCCTGCGGGGAGCCCACGGTCAGCGGGGTCTCGCGGGTGAAGTCCTCCAGGGACGGGCCGTGGCCGTAGACCGGGGCGTTGTCGAAGTACGGGCGGAACTCCCGTACCGCGTCCTGCGAGTTCCTGCGCATGAACACCTGGCCGCCGAGTCCGACGATGGCCTGGTCGGCGGTGCCGTGCCCGTAGTGGGCGTAGCGGCGCCGGTAGAGGTCGACCATCTTCCTCGTGTGCTCCATGGGCCAGAAGATGTTGTTGTGGAAGAAGCCGTCGCCGTAGTACGCGGCCTGCTCGGCGATCTCGGGGGAACGGATGGAGCCGTGCCAGACGAACGGCGGGACGCCGTCCAGCGGGCGCGGGGTGGCGGTGAAGGACTGGAGCGGCGTACGGAACTTGCCCTCCCAGTCCACGACGTCCTCGCGCCACAGCTTGTGCAGCAGGGCGTAGTTCTCGATCGCCATCGGGATGCCCTGGCGGATGTCCTTGCCGAACCAGGGGTAGACCGGTCCGGTGTTGCCCCGGCCCATCATCAGGTCGACGCGGCCGTCCGCGAGGTGCTGGAGGGTGGCGTAGTCCTCGGCGATCTTCACCGGGTCGTTGGTGGTGATCAGCGTGGTGGAGGTGGACAGGATGAGGTTCTCGGTGCGGGCGGCGATGTAGCCGAGGGTGGTCGTCGGGGAGGACGGGACGAACGGCGGGTTGTGGTGCTCGCCGGTCGCGAAGACGTCCAGGCCGACCTCCTCGGCCTTCTGCGCGATGGCCAGGGTCGCCTTGATCCGCTCGTTCTCGGTGGGGGTCCGGCCGGTGGTCGGGTCGGTCGTGACGTCCCCGACGGTGAAGATCCCGAACTGCATGGCGTCCGCCTTCCTGAGTCCCGGCCGTGGTTCCGAAGCTCCGTCCGAAGCCCCTGGCCGATTTGGTTGAATGTTGAACTACATCCTACAACGGGACCCCCCTCCTGCCTATTCCTGGCTGTTCCACGCGGCCCGGCGCCCCGTGGCCGCTACACTCGGCCCATGACCTCCGTCCTGTGCCGAAACTGGTGGCGCTCCTCCTAGGAGCGGCCACCACATCTGCACGGAACCAGGGCCGTTCGACATGGACGGCCCTTTTCGCTGCCCGTACAGCGCTCCCGTACAGCTTTCTCGTACGGCGCGGTCACGGAGACGAAGCGCAGCGGCGCTCACCGGCGGGGCCGTCCTCCACGCATCACCCACGCGAGGAGAGACCCGATCCCATGACCAGCACCGCACCCGCCGCCCCCGGCACAGCGCTCGCCCACCCCGGCACCGCACCCGCCCCGAACGGGCTCCACAGCGCCGAGCTGGAGCGCCGCATCGCCCAGGACCCCGGCAGCTTCCGGGTCCTCACCGGGGACCGCCCCACCGGCCCCCTCCACCTCGGCCACTACTTCGGCTCCCTGCTCAACCGGGTCCGCCTCCAGAACCTCGGCGTGGACGTCGTCGTCCTCATCCCCGACTACCAGGTGATCACCGACCGGGACACCGCCGAGCGGCTGGGGGAGTACACCGACGGGCTGCTCCTGGACTATCTGGCCCTCGGTATCGATCCCGCCCGGTCCACCGTCTTCTGCCACAGCGCCGTCCCCGCGCTCAACCAGCTCATGCTGCCCTTCCTCAGCCTCGTCTCCGTAGCGGAGCTGAACCGCAACCCCACGGTCAAGGACGAGATCGCGCACTCACGGCAGTCCACGGTCAGCGGGCTGATGCTCACCTACCCGGTCCACCAGGCCGCCGACATCCTGTCCTGCAAGGGCAACCTGGTTCCGGTGGGCCGGGACCAGGCGCCCCACCTGGAAGTCACCCGGACGATCGCCCGCCGTTTCAACGAGCGGTACGGCGACGTCTTCCAGGAACCGGACATCATGCTCTCCGCCGCACCCCTGCTGCTCGGCACGGACGGCACGAAGATGAGCAAGAGCCGGGCCAACTCCGTCCCGCTCGGCGCCACCGCCGACGAGACGGCCCGCCTCATCAAGGGCGCGACCACGGACGCCGACCGGCACATCACCTACGACCCCGACGCCCGCCCCAACGTCTCGTCCCTGGTGCTGCTGGCCGCCCTCTGTCTGGAGCGGGACCCGCACGAGGTCGCGGCGGAGATCGGCGACGGCGGAGCCGCCGCTCTCAAGCGGACGGTGACCGACGCGGTCAACAGCCACCTGGCCCCGTTCCGCGCCCGGCGGGCGGAGTACGCGAAGGACCTGACGTACGTACGGTCGGTGCTCCGCGCGGGCAACGAGCGGGCGAACGCGCTGGCGGAGGCCACGCTCGACGAGGTGCGGGAGGCGATGGGTGCATTCCGGTAGCCGGTAGCCGGTAGCCGGTAGTGGGCAGCCGGGCAGCCGGGCAGCCGGTTGTCAGCGGCCCGCTGCTCTCAGCGGCCCGCTGCCGACCCGGCGCCCCCTACCGCCTCGGCGCCACCGACCGCTGCCGTCGCAGCAGCTCCGCGAGCCCCCGGCGGGTGGCGGCGATCACCACCCGGTCCGTGGCGCGCAGGACGTAGCCGGGGTGCAGGTCCCAGACGAGGCCGGAGGGCGGCGGTGCCGCGTCGCCCTCCGGGTCGTACGGCGGGATCGCGGCGAGGTCCGGGGCCCGGTCCGCGGGCGGGGTGGCGTCGATGGCCAGGACCCGCCAGGCGCCGGCCCGGAACGCCTGCTCGACCGTGTGGCCCTCCAACTGCGGGTGCCCCGCGACCTCCAGGGCCGCGAACAGCATGACCTTGCGCTCGACCGGGACCGCGCCGAGGATCTGGCGGCCCATCATCGCGACCGCGAAGGACGGGGCCGCCAGGTGGGAGACCGAGCGGGAGCGGGTCAGGGCCCCGGGGTGCGCGGTGCGCAGGGTGCGGTAGACGGCGGTGGCGAACTCGTCGTCGTACAGCCGCAGCGCGACTCTGAGGTCCGGCTTCACGGAGCGGGCGTACAGCGTCGCTTCCAGGTTCGTCGTGTCGATGCTGGTGAGCGCGAGGAGGGCGTGGGCGCGGCGGATCTTGGCCGCTTCGAGGACGCCTTCCTGGGTGACGTCGCCGAGGACGGTCGGCACGTGCATCGAGCGGGCCAGCGGGATGCCCCGCGCCTCGGGGTCCTCCTCGACGACGACCACGGGGATGTCCAGCTCCCGGAGGCGTACGAGGACGCGCGTACCGATCTTGCCGAGCCCGAGCAGCACCACGTGCCCGGAGAGGCCGCGGGGCGGGCGGCGCAGCGAGGACGCGGTGCGCAGGGTACCGAACGCCTCCAGGACGGCGGCGATCAGCAGCGGGAGCAGGAGGAGCCCGGCGACGCCGGAGAGGAGCTGGATGATCTGCCGGGCCGGCGGCGCCTCCTCGGCCGGGTCGTTCATGCCCAGCAGGTCGAGCAGGGTGAGGTAGGCGGAGTGCAGCAGGCTGTCCCTGGTGGTCAGGACCGACGCGATCACCAGGGCGACCGCGGCGGCCGCGACACCGAGGGCCGACCAGCGCAGCCGGCGGGAGAAGACCTGGGCGAGCGGGGCGCCCCTGCCGCCCATGCGGGTCGCGGGGCGGTCCGGGTCGGCCCTGCTGACCGTCTCCAGGACGACGGTCCCGCGTCCGGACGCGGCGGCGACGGCTCTCTCGTCCGGCAGCAGCAGCGGGGCTTCGTCGCCGCTGCTGTCCGAACCCTCGGACCCCGCGGGGTCGTTGGTGGTGGAGGAGAGCAACGCGAGGGTGCACAGGCCCGGGTCGAGGGTCTCGCCGGGGCGCGGCGGCGGGCGTTCGGCGGCGCGCAGGAGCAGCCCCTCGGCCTGGATGATCTTGCTGCTGCCGGTGAGGGCGGTGGCGGCGAGGGCCGGGGCGGCGGTGTCGGCGTCGGACAGGACGGTGGTGGAGGCGTCCAGGAGCGCCGGGTCGATGCCGGGCATGGCGACGGCTGCCGCCTGGTCGAGCAGCTCCTCCAGGTGGAGCCCGAGCTTGCGGTTGTAGAGCCGGATCACCAGCCGCAGACGGGGGTTGAGGCGGCGGGCGGTCAGGGCGGCGCGGATGTTGCGCTCGTCGTCGTCGTAGACGAGCGCGAGGGCGGCGGCCCGGTCGACGCCCGCCTCCTCCAGTACGTCGTCGGACGGTTCGGGGGCCTCCATGATGCGGACGGCCTCGACCCCGGCGTTGGTGTCGCCGCTGCCGCCGCCGGCCGTCCCGTTGCCGTTGCCCGCGCGGTTCATCGCCGCCGACATCCGGCCGAACAGGGCGGCCGCCCGGCCCCGTTGGGTCAGCGGCGTCTCGGGGCTGTTCGCGTCCCGGCCCGGGGGGAGGAGCAGGGTGACCCGTTCCCCGTAGACGAAGCGCAGCTCCACGGCGAGCCGGCGCGCCAGGGCGTCGTCACCGCAGACGATCATGTGGCCGGCCGACGGCGGGCGTCCCGGCTGCTGAGGAAGTGGAGGCACGAAACCCAGCATGCCGTGATCCTTCCGGCTCGGTCTTCCCGGTCAGTGTGGAGTGTTGGTGATCTTCGCATGGTGGTTCGGAACCGCCCGGTCGTTGAGCGCGCCCGCCGGGCCCTGGGGTCCGCCCGCCGGCAGGTGCCGGGGGTCCGCCGCGCGCTGGATCGCCGTCTCGACCGCCGCGATCCGGTCCGCGAGCAGCCCGAGCGCGGCCACCGCCCGGGTCATGGGGTCGCCGTCCGGGCCGCCGAGCGCCTGCGTGCGGACGTAGGACGCGGTGATCGCCGCCCACCGCTCGGCCTGTCCGGCGGTGAGCGTCCCGCGCAGGGCGGCCAGTTTGAGGAGGTTCGCCTCGGCCCCCGTGGTGAGCGTCTGGGCCTCGCCGGCGTAGTGGTCGTCGACGACGGCGGACAACTCGTCGTCGTTCATGACGGGCACGATCCGCTCGGCGATCTTGTTCATGTTGCGGTAGGAGCCCTGGAGCCGGAACGGCGGCTCGGTGCGTGTGGCGTCCGTCCGCGCGGCCGAGGCGATGTACGCCGCGTTCACCGCGAGCACGGTGTCCCGGGCCGTGAGGAGATGCCGGAGCACCGCCAGGATCCTGTCCGACTCAGCTGCGCTGTACGGGTGTTCCAGGTGCTCCGCGCGCGCTGCCGGGTCGCTGCCGCCCGCCAGCCGCACCAGCAGCGCCAGGTCGTCCCGGGACCGGGCGGCCAGCGGGGCGAGGACCGGGTTGGCGGTCAGGGCGTTCTCCACGAAGCTCAGCGCGAAGACGTCGTCCCGGCCGCTGAGGACCTCCCCGAGGTTCCACACGTCGGCCCGGTTGGCGAGCATGTCGGGGATCCGGAACCGCTCGCCGGACTCGGTGTACGGGTTGCCCGCCATGCAGACCGCGAACCGCTTGCCCCGCAGGTCGTAGCTGCGCGGCTCGCCGTCCCGCACGCCCTCGATACGGCGGGTGGCGTCGCACAACGGGATGAACTTCTGGAGCAGTTCGGGCGAGGTGTGCTGGATGTCGTCGAGGTAGAGGAGCGTGTTGTTGCCCGCTTCCAGCGCGAAGTTGATCTTCTCGACCTCCTGTCGGGCGGTGGCGCTCGGGGCCCGGTCCGGGTCGAGGGAGGTCACGTCGTGGCCCAGGTTCGGCCCGCTGATCTTGACGAGCACCATGCCGAGCCGGTCCGCGACGTACTCCATCAGCGTGGTCTTGCCGTAACCGGGCGGCGAGACGAGGAGCAGCAGCCCCTGCGAGTCGGTGCGCCGGTCGGCGTCGGCGGTGCCGAGCTGCTTGGCCAGGCTGTCGCCGATCAGCGGCAGGTACACCTCGTCGAGCAGCCGGTTGCGGACGAACGCCGACATCACGCGCGGCCGGTGGTCGTCCAGCCGCAGCCGTCCGCGCTCGGCGGTCACCAGGGAGGTGCGCAGCCGCTGGTAGGCGCGGAAGCCGGGCACGGTGTGCGTGCGGAACTCGGCCGTCCGGGCGAGGAGTTCGTCGATCCGTACGGTGAGGGCCCCGCCGCCCGTGATGCGCGGGTGGTCGCCGAGGAGGCCCTCCAGGCGCTCGGTGAGCGGCGCGTCGCACGCGTACCGTTCCAGCTCCGGGCAGAGCTCCACCGCCACGGCCTCCGCCAGGTCGCCGCCGCCGAGGCCGGCTCCGCCGCAGGCCCCCGCCGTCTCGGCGTACGGGGTGAGCCAGCCCTCCACGAGCTGCCGGCGGGCGGCGCGGTCGTCGCCCAGGGCCGCCAGGTCCTCGGCGTACGCGTCGGGGCCGGCCGCCCGGTGGAAGGCCTCCAGGAAGGCGAGGACCGAGGAGCCCACGACGAATCCGGCGGGCCCGGTGGTCAGCTCCTCGAAGAGGTACGCGGCGACGGCGTGACCCGGCGCGGACGGGGACGGGGAGCCGATCGCCGCAGCCCACTCCTCCCGGAGCACCGCGATGGCCGGGGCCAGGCCGAAGGTGTCACGGGCGCGCGCCAGGGAGGCCGCACGCCTGGTCCAGGACGTGCGCAGCGGCTCGTCGGCGTCGTACGCCCAGAAGAGCTGGGCCGCCGCGCGGACGGCGGGCTCGTGGCGCAGCAGCCCCGCGTCCGCGTGCAGGCGCAGCAGAGCGGCCAGGATCGCGGTGGCGTCCTCGTCGTGGACGCCCCGCGCGTACCCCTCGTCGTACGCCTCACCGGCCGACTCCCGCACCAGGCGAGCCAGTTCGGCGTCGGAGAGCGAGGCGAGGTGCCCGGCCCCGTGCTCGTCGAGGAGACGGGCGGCGAGGTGCTCGGCGCGGTAGACGGAGGCGTTCTCGGAGGGGAGCAGCTGCTCCCAGTACGGCCGGGCCGCCGCGAACGCCGGGTCGGTGACCGGGGCCCGGTAGTCCGTCCCGGTCAGCGCGAAGGCGAGGCCCTGCCCCTGCCCGTTCCGATCCCCGGCGGGCACGAGCGTCAGGTCGAACGGCTGGGTGTTCACGGCGAACCGGTGGCGGCCCAGCCTGATCACGGACCCGCCGTCCGCGTACAGCTCGGTACGGTCGCGCAGGGCGCGGCCCGCCTCCTGGCGGGCCGCCTTCAGCCGCCCGTCCAGCTCCTCCGCCCGCACGGGATCGCCCAGTTCGCGCAGCTCGTCGGCGGTCCGGCGGACCTTGGCGACCATCGGGTCGGAGGCGAAGTAGGTGTGGACCGCGTCGAGGTCGTCGAGGGAGGCCACCCGCCGGGCGACGGTCTCCAGCACCCGGCCGGCGGACCCGGCCAGCCGCTCCGCGCGCCGCGCCCGTTCGTCCTGGAGGGTCTGCTTGCGCGCCGAGAACGCCTCGTACACCTTGGTGCGGCGCTCGGACAGCTCGGCGAGGAAGTCGTCGAACTCCGCGAACCGCGACTCCAGGTTCTCCAGCTGGAGCAGCAATCGGGCCAGTTGGTCGTCGCATGTCTCCGGGGTACCGGCGGCGGCCAGCGCGCCCGTCACCGCCTGCCCGAGCAGAGCGAACTCGGCGGCGAACTCGGCCCGCCCCTCCCTCGACAGCAGCTCCCGGCGGCGCGCGTCGAGCGTGGCGCGGGCCCGGTTCGCGCCGCCGAGCACCTCCGCGATCCGTTCCAGGATCGACGTACGCACGGTGGCGTCGCCGATGTCGAGGCCGGCGACGACGTCCGTGACGGTGGCCAGCCCCTCCGTCATCGCGGACAGCCGGTCGGTCACGGCGGACGCGTCCCGGACGGTCTCCAGCGCACCCGCGTCGGCCAGGAGCCCCGCGATGTCCGCGTGATACCCGTCGAAGGCGTCCTCGCGCGCCAGGAAGGACACGGCCCGCTGGGCGGCGGACGCGATGTCGTCCTCGGTCCGGGCCGACAGCTCGGCGACACGCTCGACGTCGGCGTACCGCATGTCACCGACCGTCGCCAAGTGGCCTTGTGCTCGCCGGAGTTCGGTCAGCCGCTCGACCCAGGCGGACGCCGAACCGGGCACCTCGCCGCGCACCCTGCGCACCAGCGCGGTGATCCGGGCGGCGGTCTCCTCCAGCGCGTCGGCGGCCCGCCGGGTCAGCTCCCGCACGGCCGTGAACTCGGCAAGCACCTGCTGCGCGGTGGCCCGCAGCTCGTCCAACGGTTCGCCGAGCGAGCCCAGTTCGGGGTCGCGCAGCCAGTGATACCGGTCCTGGGCGCGGGCGCAGTCGGCGGCGAGCTGCCCGTAGACGGCCGTCGTCGGCGTCATGTCCCGTACGCCGTGGGCGAGGGCGAGACAGTCGGAGATCCCGCGCACGAGGTCGGCGTTGCCGGTCCGGGCGAGCGGGCCGGTCCCGGCGGGGCGGGCGGCGGCGTAGGTGTCGGAGACGTACGGGGTGGCCCAGCGCTGCGTGGGGTGCACGCGCGCGGGCCCGTCCGGGTTGTCCCGGAGCAGGACCAGCGTCCCGTCGTCCAGCAGGGCGTGCCCGCGCCCGGTGAGCGGGGTGGCGACCTCCTGCCGGATCAGGTTGTAGGGGAGCAGGAGGCTGCGCAGCCCGTCGCGGGAGCGGAAGACGTAGAGCACGTCCTCCCCGTTGGGCGAGCGGACCGCGCCTTCGAAGACCGGCTCGGTCAGCTCCTCGGCGGTGTCGAAGGTCTTCGCGGTGCCGGTGGTGAGGTAGTAGCCGCCGGGGAAGATGATCCCCTGGTCCTCGGGGAGCCGGTGGCAGGACGGGCCGATGCCGTCGAGCCGCTGGACGGTGGCGAGCAGCGAGTTGAAGACGAGGTGGCGCCAGGCGTCCTCCTTGTACGGGCGCACGCGCAGCAGCACCAGCGGCCCGACCTCCGCGTACTCGACGTCGGCGTCGGCCAGCGACTGCAACGGCTCGTCGACGGGCTCCTCGTAGATCCCGTCCGGGGATTCGGTGTCGTCGGAGACCTTGACGGTGAGAGTGCCGCCGAGCGTGTCGACGAAGAGCCCGCCGCCCTTGCCGACGGCGATGTGCGGATGGCGTCCGGGAACGTGGGCCTCGCGCCCGGCGACGGTCCACCCGAAGTCGTGGGAGGGCGGGAAGACATGGTCGCGCTCGCCCTGCGCGTCGAGGAACGCCCCCGGCGACCCGTCCGGCCCCAGCGCCCAGCGCAGCACCCGGATGTCCTCGGCGTTCTCGCCGGTCCGGAAGACGGCGAGGAGCCTGCCGTCGACACGGCGCAGCCGCAGCAGGCGGGCGTCGCGGAAGTAGCGGTGGAGGGAGGAGAACGCGCGCCGGAAGTCGTCGTCGAGGAGGGGGGAGTCCGCTGCCGGGGCGTCGTTAGCCGGCGCGGAGTCCCGTACGAGGAGTACGTCCTCGACCCCGGCCTCGCCGCGCGCGCCCGGCCCGCGTTCGAAACCGAAGAGCAACTGCCGCCCCAGAGCGACGAGATCGCGGGGTACGGAGGCCCGCTCGGTGCGCACCTGCTCGGTGGCCAGCAGCCGCAGCCCGGTCGAGCCGAACTCCTCGGTCCGCCGTACGTTGAGCGCCTCGGCCCGCCGGACCAGCTCCCCGGCCTGCGCCGAGAGCCGCCGCCGCAGCACCTCGTAGGCACCGGCGTCCACGTCGCCGCCCGCCCCGCTCGGTGTGCCCTGCGGCGCGGTGGGGGTGGCGGTGGTGTCGCTGTCCATGCGTACGGCTCCCTACGTTTCTCATCGTCTTCGACCGGTCCGGCACCACTCAGCCCGTCCGGCGTTTGGGGACGGAACCTTCGGGCCGGGTGGGCCGGCTTTCTGACGTGCGGGGCGAGCCCGGGAGTCCAGCCCGTCCGGCGTTTGAGGACGGAACCCCCGGCCCGGTGAGCCGGCCCTGACGGGCGGGTCGGTCCCTGGTGCGCCCACCCCCGTGGGACGCACACGCAGACCGCCGGCCCCCCCCGGGCCCAGGGTTCCGTCCTCAAGCGCCGGACGGGCTGGGTGTGGCCCCCGGGCCGAGGAAGCGCCCGCTCGCGCCCGGCCCTGCCCCCCGGGCCCAGGGTTCTGTCCTCAAGTGCCGGACGAGCTGGGTGTGGCCCCCGGGACCGAGGGTTCCGCCGTCAGATGCGCTAGCCGAGCGCCCCGGCCCCGTTCCGGGCCGCGGTCGCGGTCGCGGTCGTCGGAGCCACCGGCGTACCGTTCGTCAGCGACGACACCGGCAGATCCGCCAGCCCCAGCTCCTTCGCCGCCGCCAGCAACTGGCGCACCTGCCCCGACACAGC
>NZ_JAAXYC010000103.1 GCF_018619185.1 Streptomyces sp. McG3
GAGGGGGAGCGGGTCGTCGTCAACGACTACGGGGTCTCCGTCGAGGGCTCCGAACCGACCAGCGAGATCGCCCGGTCCGTCGTCAAGGAGATCGAGGCGGCGGGCGGCGAGGCGGTCGCCGTCGCCGACGACATCTCCACGATGGCGGGCGGGCAGCGGATCGTGGACACCGCGCTGGCGGAGTACGGCCGGCTCGACGGGGTGGTCTGCGTGGCCGGGATCCTCCGTGAGCGAATGCTGTTCAACATGTCCGAGGAGGAGTGGGACCCGGTCCTCGCCACCCACCTCAAGGGCACGTTCACGGTCTTCCGGGCCGCCTCGGCGGTGATGCGGAAGCAGGAGGGCGGGGGCACGCTGATCGGCTTCACCAGCGGCAACCACCAGGGCAGCGTCTCCCAGGCCAACTACAGCGCGGCGAAGGGCGGGATCATCTCGCTGGTGCGCAGCGCGGCGCTGGGCCTGAACAAGTACGGGGTCACGGCGAACGCGGTCGCGCCCGTCGCCCGGACCCGGATGTCGGCCGGGGTGCCGATGGAGCTGAAGGAGATCGGGGAGCCGGAGGACGTGGCGGCCCTGGTGGTCTACCTGCTCAGCGAGCGCGCGCGGGCCGAGCGGATCACCGGGCAGGTGTACACGATCGCGGGCCCGAAGATCGCGGTCTGGGCCCAGCCGAGGGAGTTGCGGGCGGCGTACGGGGAGGGGCCCTGGACTCCGGAACGGATCGCGGACTTCCTGCCGGGGACGGTGGGGGTGGACCCGATGCCGATGCTGGCGCGGTTGGAGGAGATGGCGGCGGCGGCCAAGTCGGGCGACCGGCCGAACACGTGACAGCCCCCGGGACGCTGCCCCGGACCCCGGTCCTCAATCGCCGGACGGGCTTGATCTGGGGCGCTGCCCCGAACCTCCGGTCCTCAATCGCCGGACGGGCTTGATCTGGGGCTCCGCCCCCGGGACCCCGGTCCTCAATCGCCGGACGGGCTTGATTTCTGGAGGCTGTATGGACTTCCGTACCGAGGCGCGCACCTGGCTGCGCAGCCACCTCGCCGACACCCCCGCCCCCGACCCCCACGCGTGGGAACGCGAGCTCGGGCGCGCCGGGTGGATCGGGATCGGCTGGCCCGGCGAGGACGGGGAGAGTTACGGCAACCGCCGCGCCACCCTCGCCCAGCAGGTTGTCTGGGCCGAGGAGTACGCCCGCTCCGCGGCCCCCGCCCGGATCGGCCACATCGGGGAGAACCTCCTCGCCCCGACACTGATCACGTACGGCACCGAGGAGCAGAAGCGGCGCCATCTGCCGCCCGTGGCCCGGGGCGAGACGCTGTGGTGCCAGGGGTACAGCGAACCGGGCGCGGGCTCCGACCTCGCCGGGGTGCGGACCACCGCCGTGCCGGACGGGACCGGCGGTTACGCCGTGACCGGGCAGAAGATCTGGACCTCGCTCGCCCTGGACGCCGACTGGTGCTTCGTCCTCGCCCGCACCGACCCCGGATCCACCCGCCACCACGGGCTGTCGTTCCTGCTGGTGGAGATGGACCAGCCGGGCCGGATCGAGGTGCGGCCGATCCGGCAGCTGACCGGGACCAGCGAGTTCAACGAGGTGTTCCTCGACGGGGCGCGGGCCTGTGAGGTCGTCGGGGGCGAGGGCAACGGCTGGCAGGTCGCCCTGGGCCTCCTCGCCCTGGAGCGCGGGGTGTCCACCCTCGCCCAGCAGGTCGGGTTCGCCGAGGAGCTGGACCGGGTGGTCGCCGCCGCCGTGGCGAGCGGGGCCGCCGAGGACCCGGTCATCAGGGCCCGGCTCGTCCGGCAGTGGGCGGAGCTGGACACGATGCGCCGGCACGCCCTGCGCACCCTGGGCTCCACCGGCGACCCGGGCGCGCCCAGTGTGGCGAAGCTGCTGTGGGGCGGCTGGCACCAGCGGCTCGGCGAACTGGCCGTGCGGGTCGCGGGCGAGGCGGGAGCCGTCGGACCCGAGCCCTGGTCGGAGCGGCGACCGTACGAACTCGACGACGCACAGCACCTGTTCCTCTTCAGCCGGGCCGACACCATCTACGGCGGCTCCGACGAGATCCAGCGGAACATCATCGCCGAGCGGGTGCTCGGCCTACCGAGGGAGCCCAGATGAGAGGCGTCGTGTTCGACGGCACACGGACCGAGGTCGTGGACGACCTGGAGATACGGGATCCGGGCCCCGGGGAGGTGCTGGTGGCGGTCGCCGCCGCCGGACTCTGCCACAGCGATCTGTCGGTGATCGACGGCACGATCCCCTTCCCGGTCCCCGTCGTCCTCGGCCACGAGGGCGCGGGCGTGGTGGAAGCGGTCGGGCCCGGCGTCGGTCACGTGAAGCCCGGTGATCACGTGGCGCTGTCCACCCTCGCCAACTGCGGGGCCTGCGCCCAGTGCGACCGGGGGAGGCCGACCATGTGCCGGAAGGCCATCGGGCGGCCGGGGCGGCCGTTCTCGCGGGGCGGCAAGGCGCTGTTCCAGTTCGCCTCCAACTCCGCGTTCGCGGAACGCACGGTGGTGCGGGCCGTCCAGGCCGTGAAGATCCCGGACGACCTGCCCCTCACCTCGGCCGCCCTGATCGGCTGCGGGGTCCTGACCGGCGTCGGGGCCGTCCTCAACCGGGCGAAGGTCGGCCTGGGAGACACCGTCGTGGTCATCGGGACCGGTGGCATCGGGCTCAACGTGCTCCAGGGGGCCCGGCTGGCCGGCGCGCTCACCGTCGTCGCCGTCGACAGCAACCCGGCGAAGGAGGCGGTGGCCCGGCAGTTCGGCGCCACGCACTTCCTGCCGAGCGCGGAGGGCGTGCGCGACATCCTGCCCGACGGGGCCGACCACGCCTTCGAGTGCGTCGGCCGCACCGAGCTGATCCGCCAGGCGGTCGACCTCCTCGACCGGCACGGGCAGGCCGTGCTGCTGGGCGTACCGGCGGCGAGCGCCGAGGCGTCGTTCCTGGTCTCCTCGATGTACCTGGACAAGTCGATCCTCGGCTGCCGCTACGGCTCCTCACGGCCGCAGCGCGACATCGCCCTGTACGCGGACCTCTACCGGGAGGGCCGGCTGCTGCTGGACGAACTGGTCACCGAGACGTACCCGGTGGAGGACTTCGCCAAGGCGGCCGACGACGCGCACCACGGGCGGGTGGCCCGGGGGGTCCTGGTCTTCTGAGCCGCGTCCTCTACGGGCGCCCCTGGACCGGGGCGCGAGGACCTCGGGGCGCGGTGTCCGCCGAGGGCCGGAACGTACGCCGGTAGGCCGTCGGCGGCACGCCCAGCGCCGCCTGGAGGTGCTGGCGCAGCGAGGTCGCCGTGCCGAAGCCCGCGTCCCGGGCCACCTGGTCGATGGACAGGTCCGTCGACTCCAGCAGGTGCCGGGCCCGCTCCACCCGCTGCTGGGTGAGCCACTGGCCGGGGCTGATCCCGACCTCCTCGCGGAAGCGGCGCGTGAACGTCCGTACGCTCATCGCCTCCTGCTCCGCCATGTCCCGCAGCAGGATCGGCCGGTCGAGACGGGCCAGCGCCCAGGCCCGGGCGCCGGTGGTGGTCGCGAACTGCGGCTCGGGGACGGGGCGGTGGATGTACTGGGCCTGCCCGCCGTCCCGGTGCGGGGGCACGACCATGCGGCGCGCGATCTCGTTCGCGACGGCCGTCCCGTGGTCGCGCCGCACCAGGTGGAGACAGAGGTCGATCCCGGCGGCGACCCCGGCGGAGGTGAGGACGTCGCCGTCGTCGATGAACAGGACGTCCGGGTCGACGCGGACCTGCGGGAAGGTCCGCTGGAAGTGGTCGGCCGATGACCAGTGCGTGGTGGCGGGGCGGCCGTCGAGGTAGCCGGCCGCCGCCAGGACGTAACTGCCGGTGCAGATGGAGACCATCCGGGTGCCGGGCCGGACCAGGGCGAACGCGGCGGCCAGCTCCTCGGTGAGGCGGCCCTCCTCGAAGACCGGGCCCAGCTCGTAGGAGGCGGGGACGACCACCGTGTCGGCGGTGGCGAGCGCCTCCGGGCCGTGCTCCACGAGGACGGAGAAGTCCGCGTCGGTCCGGACCGGGCCCGGCGGGCGGATGGAGCAGGTCACCACGTCGTACAGCCTCCGGCCCTTCCCGCCCGTCTCCGTGCCGAGCCTGCGGCCGAAGATCCGCTGCGGAATGCCCAGCTCGAAGGGGAGCAGCCCGTCGAGGGCCAGAACGACGACGCGGTGCGCCACGAAGACCTCCTCGAAGATCACAGGAAATTGCAGTAGTGGTATAGACCACAAGCTGGTACAGGTTAGCGACGTGATGGAGAAGCCGACAGAGCGCGCGTCCATTCCCGACGCCGCGTGCGACACCCGAACGACCCCGAACCCGCTCCCGGACCCGAACCCGCTCCCGACGCTGCCACCGCTCGATCCCGGCGGACCGGGCGGCCCCGCCGGGACGGGCCTGGGCGCGGGGCCCTCCTTCGGTTCCGCCTCCGGCCCCGCGCGGCTCTGGAACCGCAACTTCCGCTACTTCTTCGTGGCCCGTACGGTCGCGCTCTTCGGCGACGGCATGATCCCGGTGGCCCTGACCGCCGGGCTGCTGGGCGCGGGGCGGCCCGCCTCGTCGGTCGGCTTCGCGCTCGCCGCCTGGATGGGGCCGCTGGCGGTGTTCGTCCTGTTCGGCGGGGTGCTCGCGGACCGGTTCACCCCGCGCCGCATGATGATCATCGCCGACGCCCTGCGGCTGATCGGCGCCTCCGTGCTGGCCGTGACCTTCGCGACGGGCAACCCGCCGCTGTGGGCGGTGTACGTCCTCAGCTCGGTGGCCGGCGTCGGCGCGGCGCTCTTCCAGCCCGGGGTCGCCTCGACCGTGCCGCGCGTCTCCACCGACGTCCAGCGCGCCAACGCGGTCCTGCGGGTCGCCGAGGCGCTGATGACCATGGCCGGGCCCGCCTTCGCCGGAGTGCTCGTCGGCCTCGCCAGTGCCGGGGCCGTCTACGCGGCGAACGCGGCGACCTTCGCGGTCTCCGGGGTCTGCCTCTTCCTGATGCGGCTGGCCCCGGCCCCGCACGACGACGCGGCGCGCGGCACGTTCGCCGCGGAACTGGTCGACGGGTGGCGGGAGTTCCGGGCCAGGTCCTGGCTGTGGGGAGTGATCGCGGTCTGGACGGTGTACGGCTTCGCGGTCCTCGGCCCGATGCTCCCGCTGACCGCCGTCCTGGTCACCGAGGCGCACGGCTCGGGGGCGTACGGCATGCTGATGGCGGTGAACGGGGCGGGCAGCGTCGTCGGCGGACTCCTCGCCCTGCGGCTGCGTCCGTCGCACCCACTCGCGGCGGGGGCGGTGGCGCTGCCGCTGGTGGCGGTCAGCCTGCTGGTGCTGGCGCTCGGGATGCCGCTGCCGGTGCTGGCCGCGGGGCAGTTGCTGGCGGGCGGGTCGGCCGCGTTCTGGCTGGTGATGTGGTCCACGACGGTCCAGACGCACGTCCCGCCGGAGGCCCTGAACCGGCTGCACGCCTATGACGTGGCGGGCTCGCTCCTGATGGTCGCGGCGGGCCGCGCCCTGGCGGGCCCGGTGGCCGAGGCGGTCGGGGCGCCGGAGCTGCTGGTGGCGGCGGCCGTGATCAACATGGGGGTGGTGGCGGTGCTGCTGGTGGCCCGGCCGATCCGGCGGCTCAAGAGGATCGGGCTCGGATGAGGGCCCCGTCCCGGCCCCCGGAGCACGCGGACGATTCCACGGCGCGACGCCCGCCCGCGGCTCGCGCTTCCACGGCCCGTGCGGTCGCGGCGGGGGCGGCCGTCGTCACCGTCGCCGCGGGCCTGGCGGTGCGCGCCGGGGCGGACGGCGCCTTCGCCAAGTACGCGGGGAGCGCGCTCTACACGGTGCTGCTCTGCACCCTCGTCGCCTTCTGCGCGCCCCGCGCGCGGCCGGCCGTGGTGGCCTGGGCGGCGCTCGGCCTGAGCTGGGCGGTGGAGTTCGCGCAGCTCACCGGCGTACCGGCCCAGTGGTCGGCGCACAGCACGGCGGCCCGGCTGGTGCTCGGCTCGACCTTCAACGCACCGGACCTCCTCTGGTACGGGGTGGGCGCGGCCTGCGCGTGGGCGGTGCTCCGGGCGGGCGGACGGCGCCGCTGACCGCCCGGAGCACTGCCCGTCGTGGGCCCGGTCCCCGGCTCACTTCTTGGCGCGGGCCCGCTCCTCGCTCGCCTGCGCCTCCAGCACCTCGAAGACATGGGCACTGATGCGCCGCCGGGAGGTGCCGCTGACGATGAGCGCCGCGCCCGCCGCGGTCGTGGGCACGGACAGGGCCAGGATGCCGACCAGTTCGGGCCACTCGCGCTGCCCGGCGCAGACGGAACGGCTGTTGTGCGAACCGCCGTTCTCCAGCGGGGAGCCGCACTCCACGTCGCGGATGTGGGACGGGACGGTGTACGGGACCAGCAGCAGCCAGCCCAGCCACAGCAGCAGCCCGGCCGCCACGGCGGACAGCCCCACTCCCCAGGCCACGCGGGCGCCGGCCCGGCGCTCGAATTCCTGACGCAAGGCCCAGTGCATGACGCTCCTCGTACTCGGTTCTCGCGGACGGGCCGAGATCCTACGCAAGGCTCGGACGGAGCCCGCTCGGGGGTGGCGGGCGGGCGCGGGCGGTCCGGATGGCGGGACAGGGCCCGGGCGTGGCCCGATCCCTGCGAAGCATGTCCTCCGGGCCGCTCGTCCTCACCCGTCCGGCCTCGGATGCTGGCTGACGTGACCTACCTGACCAAGACCGCCGGCCCCCGGGCCGACGCCCCCGGGAGACCCGGCCGCCGGTTCCCCTTCTCCGTCCACCGGGCGTGGATCGTCGCCGCCGTGACCTTCGTGACGATCATCGGCGGTGCGGCGTTCAACTCCCTGCCCGGGCTGCTCATCGACCCGCTCCACACCGAGTTCGGCTGGTCCCGGGGCGAGATCGGACTCGCGGTCTCCATCGACATGGCGCTGTACGGGCTGACCGCGCCGTTCGCCGCCGCGCTCATGGACCGCTACGGCATCCGCCGGGTCGTGGCGATCGCGCTCACCATGGTGGCGGCCGGGGCGATCGCCGGCGTCTGGATGACCGCCTCCTGGCAGCTGATGATCTACTGGGGACTCCTCGTCGGCCTCGGCACCGGGTCGATGGCGATGGCCTTCGCCGCGACCGTCACCCACCGCTGGTTCGTGGCCCGCCGGGGCCTGGTCACCGGCATCCTCACCGCCGCGGGGGCCTCCGGACAGCTCGTCTTCCTTCCGCTCTGCGCCTGGATCGTCGACGAACACGGCTGGCGGCCCGCCTCGGTCACCGTCGCCCTGGCCGCCCTCGTCGTCGTCCCGTTCGTCTGGTTCCTGATGCGCGACCACCCGGCCGATGTGGGGCTCGCCCCGTACGGCGGGGACTTCGTGCCCAAGCCCGCGCCGGCCCGGGGCGCCGCGCGCCGGACGGTGCGCGTCCTGTTCGACGCGGCCCGCACCGGCCCGTTCTGGCTGCTGGCGGGCGCCTTCGCGATCTGCGGGGCCTCCACCAACGGCCTGATCCGCACCCACTTCGTCCCGTTCGCCCACGACAACCACATGCCCACCGTCGTGGCGGCCTCGCTGCTCGCGGTGATCGGGGTCTTCGACATCATCGGCACGATCTTCTCCGGCTGGCTCACCGACCGCTTCGACGCCCGCAGGCTGCTCGCCGTCTACTACGCGCTGCGCGGGATCTCCCTGGTGTTCCTGCCGTTGCTGATCGGCCCCGACGTCCAGCCGCCGATGATCTTCTTCATCGTGTTCTACGGGCTGGACTGGGTCGCCACGGTCCCGCCGACGCTGGCGCTCTGCCGTGAGCAGTACGGCGAGGACAGCGCGATCGTCTTCGGCTGGGTGCTGGCCTCGCACCAGGTGGGCGCGGCGGTGGTGGCGTTCCTCGGCGGGGTCGCGCGGGACGTGTTCGGGAAGTACGACGTGGTCTGGTACGCGGCGGGGGCGCTGTGCGCGATGGCGGCGCTGATGTCCCTGGTCATCCGCCGACGCACGGCGGACGACACGGGCGGGGCCCCGGACCGGGCGGAGCCGGCGGACGCGGGCGGGCTCAGCGGCTGAACCGGCCGAACGCCCCCCGGTGGAACAGCAGCGGCTCCCCCTCGTCCGCCGCCCCCAGCGCCTCCACCCGGCCGACCACGATGAGGTGGTCGCCGCCGGTGTGGACGGCGTGGACACGGCAGTCGATCCAGGCGGGCACGGAGTCCAGCAGCGGTGACCCGGTCGCCGGGGCGTCCTCGTGGGCCACCCCCGCGAACTTGTCGGCGCCGCTCACCGCGAACGCCCGGCACAGCGCGCCCTGTTCCGCCCCGAGGATGTTCACGCAGAACGCCCCCGCGCGGGCGATGCGCGGCCAGGTCGTCGACGTACGGGCGACCATGAAGGACACCAGCGGCGGGTCCAGCGAGAGCGAGGCGAAGGACTGGCAGGCGAAGCCCGTCGGCCCGTCCGCGTCGCGGGCGGTGACCACGGTGACCCCGCTGGCGAAGTGCCCCAGCACGCGCCGGAATTCGGCCGGGGCGACGAGCAGCCGCTCATCGTCCCGGACGGCCCGCAGGTCCGGCCGGGGCAGCGCCTCGGGCGGTGTCCCGGCCGGTGTCCCCGGTGCGGCTGTCGTGGCGGCGCCGACGGACCTGAGGTACCGGACGGCGGTGGCGGCCATGCCTGCGTGTCCCATCACGCCGTCCATTAGAGCTGACGGTTCGTCAGATGTGAACCCGTGCGGGCGTTCGGGCGGAACGGGCCGATGGGGCGGGCGTCAGGCCCCGGAGCGCCGGGCGTAGTGGCGCTGCGCCTTCGCGCGGTTGCCGCAGCCCGCCATGGAGCACCAGCGGCGCGTCCCGTTCTTGGAGACGTCGTAGAAGTGCAGGACGCAGGCGTGGTTCGCGCAGGGGCGGATGCGGTCGGGCCGGTCCGCGATCAGTCGCAGCCAGTTCTCCGCCGCGTACCAGGCGGGGGTCCAGGACGGGTCGTCCACCTCCACCGCCGAGGCCGGCGCCCCGTCGGGCCCCAGTGTGTGGTGGACGCGCCCGTGGGAGAGGACCTCGTTCAGCCGCTCGGTGCTCTCGGGGGTGGCCTGATCCTGACGGGCGGCCGAGGCGGCCAGTGCGTCGAGCGCCGTCCGGGCGAGGAGCAGCCGGTCCAGCGTGGCGTGGTCGGCTGCCGGGGCGGGTGCGGGGCCGAGCTGCCCGCGTACCGGAGGGCTGTTCAGCCAGACGGCCAGTCCGGCCACGGAATCCAGCAGGTCGTGCGGGCCGGCCCCGTCGATCCAGCGGGTGTTGAGCAGGTCCAGGGCGAGCGGCTCGCCGGTCAGTGGCCGGGGGTCCGCGCCGGGGGGATGCGACACGGCTGGGCTCCTTGTGTCACGCGGGAGGGGGTGACGGACCCGTCAATCATAACCGGCCAAATGGAGATCACCGGTTGACCTCCTCCGATCTAACCTGCAAAGTTGATGTCAGTGGTTACGGGATCGTCTCGCGGCCCCGAGTGCAGGAGTGGGATCGAACATGGGCAAGGCGAAGAACCTGGCGACCGGCCACGTCGGCCTGAACGTCACCGACCTGGAACGCTCGGCCGCCTTCTACCGCGAGGTCTTCGACTTCGAGGTGCTGGCCGAGGGCAAGGACGTCGATCGCCGCTGGATCTTCCTGGGGCGCGGCTCCCGGCTCATGGTGACCCTGTGGCAACAGAGCGAGGGCAGGTACCCGACGGACCTCCCCGGCCTCCACCACCTCTCGTTCCAGGTGGACTCCGTCGAGGAGGTCCGGGCCACCGAGGAGGTCCTGCGCGGGCTGGGCGCGGAGTTCGCCCACGAGGGCGTCGTCCCGCACGGCGAGAGCGGCACCTCGGGCGGCATCTTCTTCGCCGATCCCGACGGCATCCGCCTGGAGGTCTACGCGCCGACCGGGGCCGACCCGGCGGACGCACCGACCGCGTCCGCTCCCACCTGCGGCTTCTTCTAAGGCATCGACGGAACGGAAAGGCAGGGTGCAGGGCCATGAGTGGATATCACCGGGGTGAGACCGCCGCGCAGGAGCGGGCGGGGCTCGCCCGGCGGGCGGCGAGCGCGGGGCGGGCCATCGGCTCCGACATCCCCGAGGTGGCGGCGGACTTCCTCGCCCGACAGCCCTTCCTGGTGCTGGGCGGGGCGGACGACCGGGGGCGGATCTGGGCGACCCAGCTCACCGGCGAACCGGGATTCCTGAGCGTTCCCGCGCCGGACACCCTGGTCGTCGGGGCCCTGCCGCCGCCCGGCGACCCGCTGGCCGGTCTGCTGTCCGGAGCCGGTGCGGAGGGGGCCGCCCCCGCCCGCGTCGGCATGATCGGCATCGAACCGGCGACCCGGCGCCGGATGCGGATGAACGGCCGGGCGGTCCGTGCCGGGGACGGGCTCCGCGTCGACCTCGACCAGGCCCTCGGCAACTGCCCCAAGTACATCCAGGAGCGCCGGCACCGCCGGATCACGCCCGGCGAGGAGACCGGGCAGCGGCCCACCGTCACGGACGGCGACGCCCTGAGCCCCGCGCAGCAGGAGGCGCTGCGGACCGCCGACACCTTCTTCATCGCCACCGCCTCCGACCGGGGCGACGCCGACGCCTCGCACCGGGGCGGCAACCCGGGCTTCGTCCAGGTGCTCACTCCCCGGCTGCTGCGCTGGCCCGACTACGCGGGAAACGGCATGTTCCTGACCCTGGGGAACCTCGAACTCAACCCGGCCGCCGGTCTTCTCGTACCCGACTGGGACACCGGGGCCTCCCTCCACCTGACCGGCACCGCCCGCACCGTCTGGGACGAGGAGGCGGTCGCGCGGGTCCCGGGGGCGGAGCGCCTCGTGGAGTTCGAGGTCACCGCCGTACGGGAGGTCACCGCCGCCTCCCCGCTGCGCTGGTCGGAACCGGCCTTCCACCGCTTCAACCCGCCGGTGGCGGGCTGAGCCCCGGTACTCCGGTCAGTACCCCCGGTACTCCGGTGACCGGCGCTCGACGAAGGACGCCACGCCCTCGTTGGCGTCGCGCGTGGTCATGTTGACCTCCTGGGCCGCGGCCTCCGCCGCGAACGCCGCGGCCCGGTCGCCGTCCAGCGAGGCGTTCACCAGCTGCTTGGCCAGCGCGAGGGCCCGGGTGGGGCCGGCCGCCAGCCGGCCCGCCCACTCCTTGGCCAGGGCCTCCAGCTCCCCGCCCGGGACCGTGCGGTTGACCAGCCCCAGCCGCTGCGCGTCCGCCGCCGGCAGCGCGTCCCCGAAGAACATCAGCTCCTTGGCGCGCTGCGGGCCCACCAGCCGGGGCAGCAGATACGCGCCGCCGCCGTCCGGGACGAGCCCCCGGCGTACGAAGACCTCGACGAACTTCGCCGTGTCGGCCGCCAGGACCAGATCGCACGCGAACGCCAGATGCGCGCCGATCCCGGCCGCCGTCCCGTTCACGGCGGCGATCACCGGCTTCTCGCAGTCCAGTACGGCGGCGATCAGCCGCTGCGCACCGAGCCGGATCGTCCGGGCGACGTCCCCGGGGACGCGTTCGCGTGTCGGGGCCGGGGTGCCGCGCAGGTCGGCGCCCGCGCAGAAGCCCCGGCCGGTGGCGGTGAGCACGACGGCCCGTACGGCGGGGTCGGCGGAGGCCTCGGCCAGCAGGGCGATGATCCGCTCCCGCTGGTCCCAGGTGACGGCGTTCATGACCTCGGGCCGGTTGAGGGTGATCCAGGAGACGCCGCCGTCGAGGGAGTGCAGGACGGTCGTGTCCCGGGGAGCGGCCTCCTGGGGAGCGGCCTCCGTCCCGTCCGGGGGAGCGGCCTCCGCCGCCTCCCCGCTCACCGGCACACCGCCAGCGCGTCCAGGGCCACCGCGCCCTGCCCGCGCCCGAGCACCACCAGCGGGTTGATGTCCAGCTCGGTCAGGTCGTCGCCCAGCTCCAGGGCCATGCGCTGGACCCGCAGCACCACTTCGACGAGGGCGTCCACGTCGACGGGGGGCCCGCCGCGCACTCCCTCCAGCAGGGCCCGGCCGCGCAGCTCGCCGAGCATGTCCCGGGCCTGCTGCTCGCCGAACGGCGGCACCCGGACGGCCGCGTCGTGCAGCACCTCCACCAGGACCCCGCCGAGCCCCACGGTGACGGTCGGGCCGAAGAGCGCGTCGTGGGTCACCCCGACCATCATCTCGACGCCCCGGTCGATCATCTGGCAGACCAGGATGCCGTCCAGGTCCACCGATTCGTACCGGGCGATGTCGGTCAGCTCGCGGTAGGCGTCGCGGACCTGGCTCGCCGAGGTGAGGCCGACCTTCACCAGGCCCAGCTCCGTCTTGTGGCCGAGCCTGGGCCCGGAGGCCTTCATCACCACCGGGTAGCCGACCGGGCCGGCCGCCCGGACCGCCGCCGCCGCGCTGGTCACCAACTGCTCGCGCGGCACCCGGATCCCGTACGCGCGCAGGAGCTGCTTCGCCGCGTGCTCGCTGAGCTGCTGTCCCGGCCGCAGCAGGCCCTGCGCCTTGCGGAAGGAGGGCGACGGGGTGCGCGGGGCGTCCTCGAAGGGGGAGCGGTAGCGCTCGGTGAAGCGGTGGTGGTCCAGATAGGCCTTCACGGCGGTGACGCAGTTGCGAGACGTACGGAAGGTGGCGAGCCGGGAGGAGCCCAGCAGGGTGGTGCGGTAGGCGTCCTCGGTGCCGACGGGGGAGCCCCAGATCACGCAGACCAGCTTGTCGGTGGCCTCCGCCGCGTCCGCCAGGTCCTGGGCGAGCCGGTCGCTCATCGGGGGGAAGGGGCCGGTGATCGGACATATCAGCACCCCGACCGACGGGTCCGCGAGGATCGCGTCGATGATCTTCCGGCCGCGCCAGTCGCCGACCGGGTGGCCGCCGTTGTCGATGGGATTGGCGACGTTCAGGTAGTCGGGTATCCAGGTGTGCAGTTCGTCCTGCTTGGCGGCGGAGAGGGCGGGCAGCGAGAGCCCCGCCGCCGTCGCCAGGTCCGCGAAGTGGGCGCCGGTGCCGCCGGAGATCGAGTACACGGCGATCCCCTCGGCCTGCGGCGGCCGGGCGCGGGCCAACAGGGCCGCGGTGTCCTGGAGTTCGTCCAGGCCGTCCACCCGGATCACCCCGAACTGCCGCATCGCCGCGTCCACCACGTCGTCCGCCCCGGTCAGCTTGCCGGTGTGTGAGGCGGCGGTCCGCGCCCCGGCCTCCGTGCGGCCCACCTTCACGGCGACGACGGGGACCTTGGCGCGGGCGGCCCGGTCGGCGGCGAGCAGGAAGGAACGGCCGTCCCGGAGCCCTTCGACGTAACAGGCGATGGCTCCGACCTCGGGGAGCTGGGCGAAGTACGCGAGGAAGTCGGCGGTCTCCAGATCGGCCTCGTTGCCCGTGGGCGCCCAGTGGGAGAGCCGGATGCCCAGCTCCTGGAGCGCGTGGAGCGGGCGGCCCTGGTGCCCGGACTGGGTGATCAGGGCGATGGCGGGGCCCTCCAGGTCCTCCCGGAACCTCTCGAAGGCGTTCAGATTGGTGTTCGGCCCGAGCAGGCGCAGCCCGGAGCGTTCCACGGCCGCCGCCAGCCGGGTCTGGGCCTCCGCGCCCGCCTCCCCGGTCTCGGCGAACCCGGAGGCGAAGGCGACGGCGAAGGGCACCTTGGCCTCGCCCAGCTCCTCGATCACCGGGAGCGGGTCCGCGACCAGCAGGACCGCGAGGTCGACCGGCTCGGGCACGTCGGCGACCGAGGGGAAGCAGTCCCGGCCGAACACGGCCCGTCGGGTCGGGTGCACCGGATGCAGCCGGGCGCCGACCCGGTCGGCCCAGGCGATGAGCTGCCGGGTGATGCCGGTGTTGGGGCGGCCCTCGGTGTCCGAGGCGCCGACGACGGCCACGGACCGGGGCCGGAAGAAGCGGTCCAGGTCGGGCACGGTCAGGTGCAGCGGTCGTCCGCTGACGTCGAGGCCGCCCCGGGCCGAGGCCGTCGGAAGGCTGACGACGGCGGCGTGCGGCTCCTCGCCGCAGGCCACCACCCGGGCACGGAAGTCGGTGGTGAGGGTGCCGTGAGTCGATCCAAGCATCGTTCCGCCCACTCCTGCTCGATGGCCCACCGGTGAACAGGCGGGGCCGGCCGGTTAGCTGACACACTGTCAGGTTACTGAACTGACGCTGCGTCAGGAATGGGTGTGCAGGCAAAGGCTCCTGCGAGCACCGGACGGCTGTGCGGGCGGAGCCTCCCGTGGTCACCGAGAGGCATTCCGTGGCGTAAGGTGGTGTTCACCGACGCGGGGTGGAGCAGCTCGGTAGCTCGCTGGGCTCATAACCCAGAGGTCGCAGGTTCAAATCCTGTCCCCGCTACTGAAGAACACGGCCGAGGCCCGGATCCCACTGGATCCGGGCCTCGGCGGTGTTCCGCCACGGAACGCCGGCGCCTCGCCCCCGCCGGACGCTCGAACATTCCTTCCGGACGCTGAGTCATGGCACGGGCCGCCCCGCCGGGCGAGGCTGGTGCCATGACTCGGACGCACATGACCCAGACACCTACGACCTCCGCGCGGGAACCCGTACTCGTGACCGGCGGCACCGGCAAGACCGGCCGCCGGGTGGTGGCCCGGCTCCGTGAGCTCGGGGTGGAGACCCGGGCGGCCTCGCGGTCCGGCGACACCCCGTTCGACTGGGCGGACCCCACCACCTGGGCGGCCGCCCTGGACGGGGCCGCCGCCGTGTACATCACCCCGCTCGACGCCTCGCCCTCCCCGACGCCCGCCTTCGTCGAACAGGCCGTCGCGAGCGGGGTGCGGCGGCTGGTGCTGCTCTCGGCCCGGGGCACGGACGAGCCCGGCTACTTCGGCCCCGGTTACGAGGACGGCGGCCCGCACGGCGAGGGGGAGCGGGCCGTACGCGCCTCCGGCGTGACCTGGACGATCCTGCGGCCCGGCTGGTTCGCCCAGAACTTCAGCGAGGGCGTCTTCCTCGACGCCGTACGCGATGGCGAACTGGCGCTGCCCACCGGGGACGGGAAGGCCTCGTTCGTCGACGCCGACGACATCGCGGCGGTGGCCGTCGCGGCACTCACCGAGGACGGTCACGCGGGCCAGGAGTACGGGCTCTCGGGCCCCCGCGCGCTCGGCATCGAGGACGTCCTGGACGAGATCGCGAAGGAGACCGGGAAGCGCGCCGCGTACGTCCCCGTCGACACGTCCGCCTTCCGCGCCGATCTCGTCGCCCAGGGCTTCACGGACGAGGAGGCCGGCCTCTGGACGGACGCGCTGAAGCCGATCACCACGAGCCGGGAGGCGCCCGTCCTGGACGGGGTGCGCCGGGCGCTCGGCCGGGAGCCGCGCGACTTCGCCGTCTTCGTCCGGGACGCGGCGGCGCGGGGTGTCTGGGGCTGAGCCCCTCGGCACCCGGGGGCCGATCTCCCGATTCGGATGTGCCCTCGACCGTCGGTTCGTATCCTTCGCACATGCGTGCTTGGTGGGTGGGCGTCGTTCTGACGGCGGGGCTGGTGCTGTGGTTCGGCTGGGGTCTGGCCGGGATGGTGAGCGTGGGGTGCGACTGGGGCCCCAAGGGCTGCGGTGTCCCGGAAGGGGGCGGCAAGTACTTCACCGCGTTCATGGCCGCGCCCTGGCCGCTGGGCATCATGATCAAGGCGGGGCTCTTCCGCAGGGACTGGCGCCGCACCCTGAGCTACCCGGCCGGAGCGGTTCCGGGGGCGGCGGTCGCCCTGGGCATGGGCACCTCTCCCGGCCACTGGATCGTGGCGTCCGTCCTCGTGCTGTTCGGCGTCCTCGTTCCGTGGCTGACCTGGTACAACACCGATGAGGCCCGCGAGGTCAGGCGTCAGGAGCGTGAGCGCCGCGCGCAGGAGGAGCGGCGGGAGCGGGCGCGGGTGCGGAGGAGGGAGCGCCGACGCGAACGGCGCCGGAGCCGGAGCGGCGCGACGTGACGGCGGCCGGCCTCGCGCCCACGCGCGGGGGCGCAGCGGCCGATTCGCCGTTCACGCACCTTGCCGTAGCCCCCGGCTCACGGCCCATCACCCTGCCGGGGCAGCCGGCTCACCGTCCTCCCTCTCACCCCGCCGGGGCGGCCGTCTCCACCGGGTCGGCGGCCGCCGCCGCGCGCCGGAACGCGGTCGGGCTCTCGCCGCGCAGCCGCTTGAAGGCCGCGCTGAAGCCGAACGCGTCCGCGTAGCCGACCCGCCGGGCCACGGCGGCCACCGTCAGCTCCGGGCGGGTCAGCAGGTCGGCCGCGAGCGTCATCCGCCATGCGGTCAGATAGGCCACCGGGCCCTCCCCGACCAGCTCGGTGAACCGCTTCGCCAGGGTCGTCCGGGAGACCCCCGCCCGGACCGCCAGCTCCGCCGTCGTCCAGGGATGCGCCGGGTCCGCGTGCATCGCCCGCAGGGCCGACCCCGCCACCTGGTCGCCGAGCGCCCCGTACCACCCCGGCGGATCCGCCTCCGGCCGGTCGAACCAGTCCCGCAGCGTGCACACCAGCAACCAGTCCAGCAGCCGGTCGAGCACGATCTGTTCGCCCGGCCGCCCGCCGCCGATCTGCCCCTCCAGGTAGTCCCGCATCGGCCCGCAGTCCTGCTCGTCGGGGACCACGAGGGCGGGCGGGAGCGCCTGGAGTAGCCGCTGGGGCACCTGCGCCCGCACGTCGTAGGTGGCGGCCAACAGCACGGTGGGGAAACCGGGTTCGGATCCCGCTCCCGGCCCGGCTTCCGGTGCGGGGGCGGTGTCCCGGGCCACGCCCCCGCCCACCTCGCGCACGCCACCGGCCCGGCCCGTCCCCGTACCGCCCGCCGGGTCGTCGGTGAAGACGAACGGGGCCGGACCGCGGACGATCGCCGCCTCGCCGACCTCCACCCGCAGCGGCTCGCCGCCCTCCGGCACGATCCATCCCCCGCCCCGCATCGGCAGGCACAGGGTCAGATACGCCCCGTCGGTGAACCGCACCGACCACGGCGCGCGCAGCACCGAACGGCCGAACACCGCGCCACTGCCCCGCACGCCCCGCAACAGCTCGTCGAACACGTCCATGACGCAACTGTAGGCAGAGCCGGCCGTGCTCCGGACGCTCACCTATGCACGGCGGACGGACGCCCATGGGCCCGGCGGGGCCGACGCGATGGACTGGGCCCATGACGACGAAGAGCGTGCACCGCGGTCCGTCCGGGATCCTCGTCCTCGGCGGCACCGGCAAGACCGGCCGCCGGGTCGTGGACCGGCTGCGCACGGCCGGAACCACCACGGTCCGCCCCGCCTCCCGCTCCGGTGAGGTCCGGTTCGACTGGGCCCTCCCCGACACCTGGGAGCCCGCCCTCGCCGGGGCCGAGGCCCTCTACCTGGTCGCCCCCGACGACCCCTCCCCCGTCAAGGAGTTCGTGACCCGCGCCGAGGCCTCCGGGGTCCGCCGCTTCGTGGTCCTGTCCGGCCACGGCATCGAGCACGCGGGAGAGGGCTTCGGCCGGGGCATGGCGGCGGCGGAGGACGCGGCCCGGGAGTCCGGGGCCGAGTGGACCCTCCTGCGCCCCAACAACTTCTTCCAGAACTTCGACGAGGACCTGTGGCGGGCCCCGCTCCGCGAGGGCCGTCTCGGCCTGCCCATCGGGGACGTCCCCGAACCCTTCGTCGACGCCGACGACGTGGCGGCGGTCGCGGTGGCCGTCCTCACCGAGGACGGCCACGCGGGCCGCACGTACGAACTGTCCGGCCCCCGCGCCCTCACCTTCGCCGCGGCCGCGGAGACCATCGCCCACGCGGCCGGCCGCCCCGTCCGCTACGAGGAGCTGAGCCCCGAGGCGTACCGCGCGGAACTCCTCGCCCAGGGATGGCCGGAGGCCGCCGCCGACTCCCTGGGCGCGATGTTCGCCCTGCACCGCGCGGGCCACTCGGCCGAGGTGACCGACGGCGTCCGCGAGGTGCTCGGCCGGGAGGCGGCGGACCTGGAACCGTGGGCGCGGCGCATCGCGGCCACGGGTGTCTGGGCGTAGGCCACCTCGTCGGGACCGGGCCGGGCGGAGCCGCTAGGAGAGCTGCCCCACCTGGTAGCCGCCGGCCGGCTGCTGGAGGATGACGTTCAGCCGGTTGAAGGTGTTGATCAGCGCGATCAGGGAGACCAGGGCGAGGAGCTGCTCCTCGTCGTAGTGCTCGGCGGCGTTCGCCCAGACCTCGTCCGGGACCCCGCCCGCCGCGTCCGCGATGCGGGTGCCCTGCTCCGTCAGCTCCAGCGCGGCGCGCTCGGCGTCGGTGAAGACGGTGGCCTCCCGCCACGCGGCGATCAGGTTCAGGCGCAGCGAGGTCTCCCCGGCCGCGGCGGCCTCCTTGGTGTGCATGTCCAGGCAGCCGCCGCAGCCGTTGATCTGGCTCGCGCGGATCTTCACCAGCTCCTGCGTCGTCGCGGGCAGCGTCGTGCCCTCGACGATCTTGCCGGCCGAGACCAGGTGCTTCACGAGCTTGCCGGTGACCGGGCTGGCGAAGGCGTTGAGTCGGGCGTTCATGGTGGGCTCCCTCTGCTGTCGTCCGTGGCTGCACACACAGGACGGAACAGGCCCCCCGGATGTGACATCCGGGGGAGGGGAGTGACGGGCGTCACCCCGAGGGGCGGCCCGGAAGAGGAGGCCGCTCACGCCCGGGGCAGGGGGTCCAGTTCCGCCAGGGCGTCCTCGGCGCGGTCGGCGTGGCCCGACGCGTGGCTCTTGGCCCGTGCCCGGTTCAGGTGGTGCCCGGCGGCCTCCGGGTCGCCGCGGAGCCGTGCCGCGTGCCCCAGCCCGACCTCGGCACGGATCTCGCCCGCGCTGTGGGCGCGTTCGGCCGACACGGACAGCGCGCGTCCGTACAGCTCCGTCGCCCGATCGGCGAGGCCGCCCGCCAGCGCGCTCCTGCCGAGCCGGATCAGCGCCTCGACGACCTCCGTCCACAGGCCGAGCTCCTCGGCCATCAGGAGACCTTCCCGGTGCAGCCGTTCCGCCCGTACGCCGTCACCCCCGCGTTCCGCCGCGAGCGCCAGGGCCCGGGTGGCCCGCAGCCGGCCCCAGCGGTCGCCGGCCTCCACGAACAGTGCGGCGCCCAGCTCCGCGGACGCGTCCTCGCCCGGGGCGTGGCTCGCGAGCTCGACCAGTGCCGCGGCCTCGCCCCAGGGGTCCCGGGCGGCGCGCGCCCCGGCCAGACCCGCCTCCACCAGCCGCCGCCCCGCGCGGTGGCGGCCGGAGCCGGTCAGCCCGGTGCCGACGAACCACTGCAACCGGGCTCTCAGCACGGGGTCCTCGACGCCTGCGGTGGGGTCCTCGCCCGCCGGGGCCGCTGACGTACCGGCCCCCGAGGTGCGCAGCTCGATACCGGCCAGCCAGGCCCGCGCAGCCACGCGCGCGGCCGGGGCGGCCTCGCCCCCGGCGGCCAGTGCCGTCCGGAGCGACCTGCGGGCCTCGGTGAGCCGGCCGCGCAGGAACCAGTACCACGCCTGCGCGTTCACCAGCCGCACCGCGTGTCCGGCGGCGTCCTGGGCGACCGCGAGGTCCAGGGCGCGGCGCAGGTTGACGGTCTCCGCGTCGAGGCGCTCCAGGCCGCACCGCTGGTCCGGGCCGCGCAGCCGCTCGCTCTCCCGCTCGGCCAGCTCGGCGCAGTGGCGTACGAACCGGGCGCGTACGGCGGTCTCCTCGCCGGCCTCCGCCAGTCGTCCGGCGCCGTAGGCGGCCACGGACTCGAGGAGCCGGAACCGGTCTCCCTCACGGACCACCAGTGAGCGGTCCACCAGCCGGGACAGCAGGTCGGGGATCCGCCCGGCGCCCAGCCCGGCGTCGGCGCAGACCGCCTGGGCGGACGTCATCACGCAGCCGTCGGCGTGTACGACCAGGCGTCGTAGCACGGTCCGCTCGTCCTCGGTGAGCAGCTGCCAGCTCCAGTCGAGCATGCCCCGCAGCGTCCGCTGGCGGTCGGGGAGTCCGCGCACCCGGACGTCGGGCCGGGCGAACCGGTCGTCCAGCCGGGCGGCCAGCTCGTGCGGGCTCAGCGTCCGCAGCCGGGACGCCACGAGTTCCAGGGCGAGCGGAATCCCGTCGAGGCGACGGCAGATGGTGGCGACGGCCTCCGCGTTGTCCGCGTCGAGGACGAAGCCGGGCGCCGCCGCCGCGGCTCGTTGCACGAACAGTTCGACGGCGCCCGCCTCGGCGACCGCCCGCGGACCGGTGTGGTCCGGAAGCGTCAGCGGCGGCACCGGATGGACCACCTCGCCGGGGATGTCGAGGGGTTCCTGGCTGGTGAGCAGGAGGTGCGCCGCGGGAACGGCCGACAGCACGGCGCCCGCGAGCACGGCGACCGGCTCGACGAGGTGCTCGCAGTTGTCCAGCAGGATCAGCAACCGCCTGTCGGCCACGGCCCGGCAGAGCCAGCCCACCAGGTCGTCCAGATCCGGCTCCGTCGCCGCGGTGTCGCACAACCCGAGTGTCGTGATGACCCGTTCGGCGATGTCGTCCGGGGCCGACGTGGCGCCCAGGCCCGCCAGTTCGACCAGCCACACCCCGTCGGCGAACCGACCGGACGCGTCGCGCGCCGCGGCGACCGCCAGCCGTGTCTTGCCCACTCCGCCGAGGCCGGTGAGGGTGACGAGTCGGGTGTTCCCGCCGGGGGTCAGCCGGGCCAGGACCCGACCGGCCGCCTCGCGCCGGCCGATCAGCGGAGTCAGCGGGGTGGGCAGGTTGGTGCGGCACGACAGCGATCCGACGGCGGGTGTGGCCAGTCGCGTCTCCTGGCGCAGGATCGCCTCGTGCAGCACGGAGGCTTCCGGACCGGGGGACGCCCCCAGCTCCTCGGCGAGCTGCCGCCGCAGGTCCTGGAAGCTCCGCAGCGCGTCGCCCTGTCGCCCGGCCCGGTACAGGGCGCGCATATGGGTCATGCGCAGCCGCTCGCGCAGCGGGTGGCGCCCCACGAGCGTCCCCAGCTCCGCCGCCAGCGCGGTGTGCTCGCCCCGGGCCAGGCGCGCCTCGGCGTGGTCCTCGACGACGTTGAGGCGCAGCTCCTCCAGCCGGGTGATCTCGCCGCGGGCGAACAGGGACTCGGCCACATCGGCGTAGGCAGGGCCCCGCCACAACGCGAGCGCTGCGGCGAACAGGTCGGCCCGCACCGCCGGTTCCCGGTGGGCGCGGGCGCGCTCGGCCAGCTCCTGGAACTCCAGGGCGTCGACGGCGTCGACGGTGTCGACGGCGTCTACGGTGTCGACCACGTCGTTCACGTCACGCACGGCGTTCACATCACGCCCGTCGCGTACATCGCGCACACCACGCCCGTCGTCCGCGAGCAGCAGCCGGTAGCCGGCGGGCTCGCGGACCACCCGCTCCCGGCCCAGTACCCGGCGCAGCTGGGAGACCTTGGTCTGCAGGGTGTTCGCCGAGCCGCCCGGTGGGCGGCTCGGCCACAGGTCCTCGATCAGGCGGTCCGCCGGCACCGGCCCGCCCCCGTGGACGAGCAGATCCGCCAGCAGGGCGCGGACCTTCGCTTCGGGAACCCTGACCGGCCGCCCCTCGGCGTCCCAGACGGCCAGCGGGCCGAGCACCCCGTAACGCATGGCCGGAGTCTAGTGCCGGACCGCACGGCCGGGCCCTGGCGCCGGACGACCGTCAGGAAACCGTGCGTGGGGGTCGGCACTGTGGCGCGTGCACGTTGCCGGGACGCGAAACGCAGGGGAGTGCCATGAGGACAACGTCCGTACGCCGAGCGGGTGCCCGGGAGTGGGGAGGACTGGCCGTCCTCGCGCTGCCCACCGTGCTGCTGGGCCTCGACGTCACCGTGCTGTACCTGGCGCTCCCCTCGCTGGCGGAGGATCTGCGGCCGTCCGGCACCCAGGAGCTGTGGATCATGGACGCCTACGGCTTCCTGATCGCGGGCTTCCTGCTCACCATGGGCACGCTGGGGGACCGGATCGGCCGTCGCAGGCTGCTGATGACCGGAGCCGCGGCCTTCGGGGCCGTCTCGGTGCTGGCGGCCTGGTCCACCAGCGCCGAGCTGCTCATCGTCGCGCGCGCGGCCCTCGGGATCGCCGGGGCGACCCTGATGCCGTCCACGCTGGCCCTGATCAGCAACATGTTCGCCGATCAGCGTCAGCGCTCCCTGGCCATCGGGGTCTGGGCGACGAGCTTCGCGCTGGGCATGGCGCTCGGGCCGGTGGTCGGCGGGGTGATGCTGGACCACTTCTGGTGGGGTTCGGTGTTCCTCCTCGCGGTCCCCGTCGCGATCGTGCTGCTGGTTGCCGCTCCGGTCCTCATCCCCGAGTACCGGGCCCCGCGGAGCGGGCCGTTCGACCTGCTCGGCGTCGCGCTGTCGCTGGCCGCGATCCTGCCGGTGGTCTACGCGGTGAAGCGGTTCGCCGAGGACGGCCCGGACGTACCGACGATCGCCACCGCGCTGCTCGGTGTCGTCTTCGCGGCGCTGTTCGTCCGGCGCCAGGCCGGGCTGGCGAACCCGCTGCTCGACGTGCGCCTGTTCGCCGACCGGACGTTCAGCGCCGCGCTGGGCGTGCTCCTCGTGGGCCTCGTCGGCGTCGGCGGCTCGATGCTGCTGATCACCCAGCAGCTCCAGTTCGTCGAGGGGCTGCCTCCCGTCGAGGCGGGCCTGTGGATGGGGCCGCCGGCCCTGCTGATGTTCCTGGCGGCGATCGGGTCACCCCTGGTGGCCCGCCGGGTGGAGCCGGGCATCGTGGTGGCGGCCACCCTGGCGCTGTCCACGGTCGGTTACGTGCTGCTCGCCCTGGTGGACGCCTCGGACGGCATCGCCCTCATGGTGATCGGCTTCGGCCTCGTCTACCTCGGGCTCGGGGCGATCGCGGCCCTGGGCACGGACCTGGTGGTCGGCGCCGCGCCGGCGGAGAAGGCGGGCTCGGCCTCGGCGATGTCGGAGACCGTGCAGGAGCTGGGCCTCGCGCTGGGGGTGGCGGTCCTGGGCAGCCTGGCCACCGCGGTCTACCGCGACCGGATCGAGGACGCGATGCCCGCCGGTGTCCCGTCCGAGCTGGCCGACGTCGCGGGCGACAGTCTCGCCGGTGCGGTCTCCTCGGCACAGCGGATGCCCGCCGGCTGGCTCGACCACGCCAAGGAGGCGGCCACCTCCGGGATGAACACCGCGATGATCGTCGCCGCGGCGTGCACCCTGCTGCTCTCGTTCGTGTCCGCCGTCGTGCTGCGGCGCGTCGGCGTCATCGGCGGCGACGCGCCGGAGACCGACGGGGACGCCCCGGTGACCGACGGGGGAGACCCGGTGACCGACGGGGACGACCCGGCGGAATCGGCCCTGTCGGAGATCTGACCGGCGCTGGGGCGCCCTTCGGCCCACGCATTACGGCTCCCGGGGCCCGGGAGCCTCAGCGCGACGCCCGGGCGACCCCCTTCGCGATCTTCTCGGCGTCCAGGGCCATTTCGCGGAGCATCCCGCTGATCGGGTTGGTGAAGCCGGTGAAGTAGAGCCCCGGGGCGCCCTTCGGCGAGCGTCCGCCGTGGGCGACCGGGCGGCCCCGCCCGTCCAGGACGTCCAGGTGGCCGAGCAGTGGCTCCAGCGCGCGGTCGTAGCCGGTGGCGGCGATGACGGCGTCCGGGGTGAGGCGGGTGCCGTCGGCCAGGACCACCGTGTCCTTGTCGAAGGAGGCGACCGTCGCCACCGGCGTGACCGCGCCGGTCCTGACCGCGTCGATCAACCCCACGTCCTGGACCGGGATCGCGCCCTGGCGGACCCGGGAGTACAGGCCGGTGTCGGGGCGGGGGAGGCCTTGGGCGGCCAGGTCGGGCACGGCTATCCGGGACATCACGGCCCCCGCGCGGTCGACGAGCCGCACCGGGAGGCGGCGGACCAGGATGCCGGTGGCCTGGGCCGGCCAGCCCGCGGTGGAGCGGCGGACGATGTGCGGGACCGTCCGGACCGCGATGCGCACCCGGGACGCGCCGCCCTCCGCGAGGTCCGCGGCGATCTCCGCGCCCGTGTTGCCGATGCCGACGACCAGGACGTCCCGGCCGGCGTACGGGGCCGGGGCGCGGTACGCCGCCGCGTGCAGCAGCTCGCCCGTGAACGTGTCGCGGCCCGGCCAGTCGGGGATGCGCGGCGTGTGGTTGAAGCCGGTGGCGACGACGACCGCGCGGCCCCGCAGGACCCGTCCGCCCGTCGCCGTGAGCTGCCAGTCGCCGGAGCCGTCGGGGGCCCGGTCGATCCTCGTCACCTCGACGCCGGTGACCACTTCCAGCTCGTGGTGCTCGGTGTACTTCTCCAGGTACCGCACCACGTCGTCCCGGCCCACCCAGCGCCCGAACCTGCGGGGCATGCGCAGCCCCGGCAGCGCCGACCAGCGGCGCGTGGTGTGCAGGTGCAGCCGGTCGTAGTGGCCGCGCCAGGAGGCGCCGACCCGGTCCGACTTCTCCAGGACCACGGCCCGTACGCCCCGGGCGCGCAGCGCGGCGGCGACGGCGAGGCCTCCGGGGCCGCCGCCGATCACGTAGACGGGACGGTCGTCCGTACGGTCGGTGAGGGCGGCGGCGTCACTGCCTGTGGGGGACGGGCTGTTGGGCATGGTTCGGAGCGTAATCGCCCGCTCTGTTGATGGGTCTCGGTCAAGAGGGAAATCGATTGCGAATTGATCACGGGCGGGGGCGGTTGATCA
>NZ_JAAXYC010000104.1 GCF_018619185.1 Streptomyces sp. McG3
ACCCCAGACCCCTGAGCCCGAACTCCCCGAACTCCCCGAACTCCCCGAACTCCCCGAACTCCCCGAGAGGAGACGTTCCCGCATGCCCGTGAACCAGGACGTCATCATCACCTGCGCCCTCACCGGAGCCGGCGACACCGTCGGCCGCAGCCCCCATGTCCCGGTGACGCCCGAGCAGATCGCCGCCTCCGCCGTCGAGGCCGCCGGGGCCGGAGCCGCCGTGGTGCACATCCATGTCCGCGAGCCGGAGACCGGCGCGCCCTCCCGCGATCCGCGGCTCTACCGGGAGGTCGTCGAGCGGATCCGGGAGACCGGCACCGATGTGGTCATCAACCTGACCGCCGGTATGGGCGGAGACCTCGTCATCGACCCGGAGGCCCCGCTCCGTCAGCTGCCGGGCACCGATCTGGTCGGCGGTCTCGAACGGCTGCCGCACGTCGAGGATCTGCTCCCGGACATCTGCACCCTGGACTGCGGTTCGCTCAACTTCGGTGACGGCAGCAACCTCTACGTCTCGACCCCGGACATGCTGCGCACCGGCGCGAAGCGCATCCAGGAACTCGGGGTCCGGCCCGAGCTGGAGATCTTCGACACCGGGCAGCTGTGGTTCGCCAAGCAGCTCCTCGCCGAGGGGCTGCTCGACGACCCCACGGTCTTCCAGCTCTGCATGGGCATTCCGTGGGGCGCGCCCGCCGACCCGGGCGTCCTCCAGGCGATGGTCACCATGCTTCCTCATGGCGCCCAGTGGGCGAGCTTCGCGCTCGGCCGGATGCAGATGCCCTGGGTCGCCCAGTCGATCCTGCTCGGCGGACACGTCCGGGTCGGCCTGGAGGACAACCTCTATCTGGGCAAGGGAGTCAAGGCCACCAACGGTCAGTTGGTGGAGCGCGCCGTGCGGATCACCGAGTCCCTGGGCTCCAGGGTCGCCACGCCCGACGAGGCACGCGTGAAGCTCGGCCTGCGCCCGCGCGCCTGACCACGCACGCCTCCCTCTCCCCCTCCCCCACCGTCCTTCTGGAGTGTCGCCCGTGACTGTCACCCCTTCTGCCGCCGCCACCGACGGCCCCGCCGCCCCCTGTGCCCCGGAGGACGTACGCCGTGTCGCGTGCGTCGGGGCCGGGGTGATCGGCGGTGGCTGGGCGGCCCACTTCCTCGCCCGCGGGTACGACGTCACCGCCTGGGACCCGGCCCCCGACGCGGCCGTCCGGCTGCGCCGGCTCATCGCCGCGGCCTGGCCCGCGCTGGAGCAGCTCGGGCTGGCCCCCGGAGCGTCGCAGGACCGGCTCACCGTCACCGCGACCCTCGAAGAGGCCGTGGCCGAAGCCCAGTTCGTCCAGGAGAGCGCCCCCGAGAAGCTGGACCTCAAGCGCGATCTGCTGGCCCGGCTGGACGCCGCGGCGCCCGTCGGCACGGTGATCGCCTCGTCGACCTCCGGCTACCCGATGACGGACATGCAGACCGAGGCCGCCGACCCCGGGCGGCTCGTCGTCGGGCATCCCTTCAACCCGCCCTACCTCATTCCCCTGGTCGAGGTCGTCGGCGGTGAACGGACCGCGCCCGCCGCGGTCGACTGGGCCTCGCGCTTCTACGCCGTCGCGGGCAAGTCCGTGATCACCATGGAGCGCGAGGTGCCCGGCTTCATAGCCAACCGGCTCCAGGAGGCCCTCTGGCGCGAAGCCCTGCACATGGTCGCCAACGGCGAGGCCACGGTCGCGGAGATCGACGCGTCGATCACCGAGGGCCCGGGGCTCCGCTGGGCCGTCATGGGACCGATGCTCACCTTCGCGCTCGCGGGCGGCGAGGGCGGAATGGCCCATATGCTCGACCACTTCGGCCCGTCGCTCAAGTCGCCCTGGACCCGGCTCGAAGCACCGGAACTGGACCGGACGCTGTACGAGGCGGTGGTGGCCGGCTGCGAGGAGGCGGCGGACGGCCGGAGCATCGCCGATCTGGTCGCCGAACGGGACCGGGGCGTCATCGACGTCCTGCGGGCCACGGGCCGGCTGCCCCGGTCCGCGGAGGAGGTCGCCCGATGAGCGAGCACCCGACCCCCGAGGAGACGACCGTGACCGACGACGGCACGGAACTCCCCCTGTTCCACCGGACCGTGCGGCCCGAGTGGATCGACTACAACGGCCACATGAGCGAGGCGTTCTACGTCCTCGTCTTCGGGTACGCCACCGACGCGATGATGATCGAGACCGGTCTGCACGCCGGGTACCGGGAGAGCACGGGCTGCTCGCTCTACACCGTCGAGTCACATCTGCGCTATCTCCGCGACGTGGCCGAGGGCGCCCATCTCGCCGTCCGCACACGCCTGTTGGGCGTGGACGCGAAGAAGGCGCGCTTCAGCCACGAGCTGTACGTGGTCGGCGCGCCGGACGGCGTACCGGGGCCGGAGGCCGCCCCGGTGGCGACGAGCGAGCTGCTGGCGCTCCATGTGGACCAGCGGGCGGGCCGCACCGTCCCGTTCCCGGATTCCGTGCGGGAGCGGCTGGCCGCGCTCGTCGAGCCGGCGCCCGCGTGGGCGGGCCGCTCGATCGCCGAGGTCCCGGCGGCCCGCTGAGCCGTCTCCGCCCTCCGCCCTCCGCCTCCGTCGGTGTCGCCGCGCGCCGACCCGGGCGGCGGCGGGCGGCGACGCCCGGAAGCGGCCGGGTATGGCTTCTCCGTTGCCGCCATGTTGCGGGGCATGACGCGCCGTTGCGGGTTCGTGGCCGGGCGGGCGACACGCTTCCGGGGGTGCGCGGTGCGGCTTACGGTCCGTATTCAGCCGTCACCGCCCCGTGCGAGGTACCACATGAGCCAGCCCCTCGACTCCGTCACCGCAGGCCACACCCCCGAGGCCCAGCAGCGGCAGGAGCCCGGCGCCGCCTGGTCGTTCGAGACCAAGCAGATCCACTCCGGCGCCGCCCCGGACCCGACGACCGGCGCCCGCGCGGTGCCGATCTACCAGTCGACGTCCTTCGTCTTCCGCGACACGCAGCACGCGGCCGACGTGTTCTCGCTGGCCGAGCCGGGCAACATCTACACCCGCATCCACAACCCCACCCAGGACGTCCTGGAGCAGCGCATCGCCGCGCTGGAGGGCGGGGTCGCCGCCGTCGCGCTGGCTTCGGGTCAGGCCGCCGAGACCCTGGCGATCCTGACGCTGGCCGGGGCCGGGGGCCACATCGTCTCCTCCCCCTCGCTGTACGGCGGCACCTACAACCTCTTCCGTCACACACTGCCCCGGTTCGGCGTCGAGGTGACGTTCGTCGAGGACCCGGAGGACCCGGCGGCGTGGCGGTCGGCGGTCCGGCCCAACACGAAGGCGTTCTTCGCCGAGACGCTCGGCAATCCGCGCGGCGACGTGCTGGACGTCCGGGGCGTCGCGGACACCGCGCACGAGGCCGGGGTGCCGCTCATCGTCGACAACACCGTGCCCACCCCCTTCCTGCTGCGGCCGATCGAGCACGGCGCGGACATCGTGGTCCACTCGGCGACCAAGTTCCTCGGCGGGCACGGCACGACGATCGGCGGCGTGGTCGTGGACGCCGGCACATTCGACTTCGGGGCCCACGCCGAACGCTTCCCCGAATTCCACGATCCCGACCCGAGCTACCACGGGCTGCGCTACTGGCCTGACCTGGGCCCGAGCGCTTTCGCGGTGAAGCTCCGGGTGCAACTGCTGCGCGACCTGGGACCCGCCCTCTCGCCGCACTCGGCCTTCCTGCTGCTCCAGGGTGTCGAGACGCTCAGCCTGCGGCTGGAGCGGCACACCTCCAACGCGCTGGAGCTGGCCCGATGGCTGGAGCGGCGCGACGAGGTGGAGACCGTGCACTACGCGGGCCTGGAGTCGAACCGCTGGTACGAGGCCGGGCAGCGCTACCTTCCGCGCGGGGCCGGGGCCGTGCTGGCGTTCGAGCTGAAGGGCGGGGCCGAGGCGGGCCGGCGGTTCGTGGACGCCGTCGAACTGTTCAGCCACCTCGCCAACATCGGTGACGTACGGAGCCTGATCATCCACCCGGCCTCCACCACGCACAGTCAGCTCACCGAGGAGCAACTGCTCGCCACCGGCGCCACGCCCGGTCTGGTGCGGCTGTCGGTGGGGCTGGAGAACGTGGACGACCTCAAGGCCGACCTGGAGGCGGGTTTCCGGGCGGCGAAGGCGGCGTCCTGAACCGGCGGGACCCGCACCGCGCACTCCCGCTCCCACCGGCCTCCGGCGGCCGACGGGAGGGGGATCCGCCCGGTCGTCGCCGCTGGGCGGCGATCGAGGACCCGCTGCCCCTGGAGTCCGGAGTCCGGCTGCCGGGGGTGCGCCTGGCGTACGAGACCTGGGGGCAGCGGGCGGCGGACGGGTCCAACGCCGTGCTGGTGCTGCACGCGCTGACGGGCGACAGCCATGTGGCCGGGCCGGCCGGCCCGGGGCACCCGACGCCCGGCTGGTGGGACGCGCTGGTCGGTCCCGGCCGGGCGGTCGACACCGACCGCTGGTTCGTCGTCGCGCCCAACGTCCTGGGCGGCTGCCAGGGCAGCACCGGACCGTCCTCCCCCGGGCCCGACGGCACGCCGTGGGGGCCGCTGTTCCCGTATCTGAGCGTCCGGGACCAGGTGGCGGCCGAGGCGGCGCTCGCCGATGCGCTGGGCATCGACCGGTGGGCGGCCGTGATCGGCGGGTCGATGGGCGGCATGCGGGCCCTGGAGTGGGCGGTGAGCAGGCCCGGGCGCACCGGTTCACTGCTCGTGCTCGCCGCCCCGGCCGCCGCGTCCGCCGAGCAGATCGCCTGGGGCTCGGTACAGATCGGCGCGATCCGCTCCGACCCGGGGTGGCGGGGCGGCGACTACCACGGGGCGCCCCCGGGCGGCGGCCCGCACCTGGGGCTCGGGCAGGCGCGCCGCATCGCCCACATCACCTACCGCGCCGAACCCGAGCTGCACTCCCGCTTCGGCGGGGAGGCGCAGCCCGGGGAGCGGCCGGGGCACGGGGGCCGCTACCGGGTGGAGTCCTACCTCGACCACCACGCGGACAAGCTGGTGCGCCGGTTCGACGCGGGCAGCTATGTGACGCTCACCGAGGCGATGAACGGCCACGACGTCGGCCGGGGCCGGGGCGGGATCGCCCGGGCGCTGCGCCGGGCGGACATGCCCGCCCTGGTCGCGGGGGTCGACTCGGACCGGCTGTATCCCCCGGCGCAGCAGGAGCGCCTGGCCGCACTGCTGCCGGGGGCGGACGCCCCGCGCACCATCACCTCGCCCTGCGGGCACGACGGTTTCCTCATCGAGACGGAGCAGGTGGGCCTGCTCGTAGGTGAGTTGCTCGCGAGCCTGCCACAACCGCACACGCACCCCGCCCCCGCGCCCGGCCTCTCCACCTCGACCTCCCTCTCCCCTCACCTTCCCACCTGAACTGCGAGGAGCTTCCATGAGCCCGGTTCCGACCGAGGACGTCTACGACCGGATACGGATGCGGCAGTGGACCGGCGGCCGGGCACGCTCCGCCGGGATCGACCGCCGCGATCTGCTGAAGCTGGTCGCGGCGGCCTCGGCCGCCGTGCCGCTGGCCTCGGTCGCCGCATCCGCGCGGGCGTCCGACGGGCTGCCCGGGGTGGTCAAGCCGCTGCCTCCGGAGCTGTTCACGCTGCGTGGCACCAACGCGGAGACGAAGTTCGCCGCCCTGCGGGACACCGGGCTGCTCACTCCGGCCGACCGGTTCTTCGTCCGCAATCACACCGCCACCCCGCGCATCGACCGGACCGACTGGAAGCTGACGGTCTGGGGCGACGGGCTGAGGGGTGGCCCGGTCGACTTCACCTTCGCGGATCTGCTGGCCCTCCCCCCGGTGACGCGCACCGCGTTCGTGGAGTGCGCGGGCAACGGCCGCAGCTTCTTCACCTCGCAGCAGGGCCAGGCGGTCAGCGGCACCGCGTGGACGCTCGGGGCGATCGGGACGGCACGCTGGCACGGGGTGCGGCTGGCGGACGTACTGCGCCGGGCGGGAATCGGGCGGCACGCGGTGGACGTCCTGCCGCGCGGCCTGGACGCGGAGGTCGTCACCGACGGGGTGAACCTGGGGCGGGTGCGCCGTCCGCTGCCGGTGGCGAAGGCCCTGGACGACGTGCTGCTCGCGTACGGGATGAACGGCGAGCCGCTGCCGCCCGACCACGGCTTTCCGGTCCGGCTGATCGTGCCGTCGTGGGTGGGCATCGCCAACATCAAGTGGGTCGGTGACATCGAGGTGAGCTCCGGGCCGCTGCTCACCCCGTGGAACACCGGCCTCTACCGGCTGTTCGGACCCGGGCATCCGCCCGAGGGGAGCGCGCCGCTGACCCGGCAGACGCTGAAGAGCGCCTTCGAGCTGGCACCGGGCGCTTCGTTCAGCGCCCACCGGCGCACGCTGCTGACCGGGCGTTCCTGGTCGGGCGGGGCGCCCGTGCGGGCCGTGGAGATCAGCACCGACGGCGGGACGCACTGGCGTGCCGCCCGGCTGCGGGACGAGCCGCGGGCCGGGAGCTGGGTGCGCTGGACGGCCGACTGGGTGCCGAAGGAGCCGGGGCCGGTCGTGCTGCTGGCGCGGGCGACGGACCGTTCGGGGCGTACGCAGCCGGTGGCCACCGCGCCCAACACGCAGGGCTACCTGTTCGACGCGGTGGTGCGGCATCCGGTGAGCGTGGTCTGAGCCGGACCGGGCCGCGTCACCGTGCTGTGCGGGCCCCCGCCAGTACGGCGGTGTGCACGGCGCGGGCGATCCGCGCGCCCCAGGTGGACCGGGGTCCGGCGAAGGGTTCGCCGCCGTCGGGCCCCGGTTCGGGAGCGGCGACGCACACGGCGTCCGTGGGGGTGCCCGAGCAGTCGAGTCCGGCGTCCAGGAGCGCCTGCACCTTGGCCTCGGTGGCGGTGGCGACGGCGTTGACCAGGGCGGCGTCGGAGAGCGCGACGGGCAGCGTGACGACGATGTTGACGGTGCCCGGCCGGAACGGGGACACCGGGCCCTCCGCGGGCCCCGGCAGGTGCGACCGTTCCGGTGCCTCCGCGGGCCCCGGCCGGTGCGGTCGCTCCGGCGCTTCCGCGGGCCCCGGCCGGTGCGCCGCCCGGGTGGCGGTGTCGGGGGCCGCCGCCCAGCCCCGTACACCGAGGCCGGCGGTGACGGTCGCCGTGACTCCACCGTCCTGGCCGGTCGTGTACGCGGCGACGTCGGCGGCGGTCATCAGTCCTGCGCCCGGTCCGGTGAGCCCCTCCGCGGCGGCGATCTCGGCGAGGTGCCGGTCCGGGTCGAGGCGCGGGTAGCCACCGGCGACCTGGGCGTTGAGGATCCAGGCGCGGGTGCCGATGCCGCCGCCGAGAACCGCGCTGCTGCAGACCCGGACGCCGGGCCCCAGCCGCCAGAGAAGGTGGTGGAGCCGGTGCCCGTCCTCGTGCCGGTCGCGCAGTTCGCCGCGGTGCGCGGGCGGCCGGAGGCGTACGGAAGAGATGGCGCACCCCTGGTGGCTCGGCGGATCGGCGGTGGTCCGTCCTCCGGCCGCCACGGTCCGCCGATCATATGCGGGACCCGGGGCCTCACCCGATTGGCCTAACGGGTACGGGGGCGGCCCGGTGCCGCCGCACGGGCCCGGCGCCCCGCACGGGGCTTCCGGGAGCCACGATCGGGTCGGGCGGGCGGTTGCAGCGTCCATGCGGGTGAGGCGCGATGGAATCCGGACGCGCCACCTCTGGTGGAGCCACCCACAGGGCGTGCCCGAGAGGAGGAATCGGTTATGGGAGCCGCTGACGGTTTCACGGATTCCGGAGAACTCGACGGTCTGACCGTGTACGACAACGACGGCGAGAAGGTCGGCAGTGTGGGCCGGGTCTACGTCGACGACGACACCGGCAAGCCCGACTGGGTCACGGTCAAGACCGGCCTGTTCGGCATGAAGGAGAGCTTCGTCCCGCTCGCCGGAGCCCGTCGGGTGGGCTCCGACCTGCACCTCGCGCATCCGAAGGACAGCGTCAAGGACGCGCCTCGCGTGGACGCGGACGCACACCTCTCGGTGGCCGAGGAGGAGGAGCTGTACCGGCACTACGGCCTGACCAGGAAGTCCGGCAATCTCGGTGAGAACCGGTCGGCGGGCATGGACGCGCCGACCGTCGCCGGGACCGGGGCGATGGGTGCGGCGGGCGCCGCCGGCGCGGCGGGCGCGGCCCGCGGGACCGGAACGGCCCCCGGCGCCAAGGCGACCGGGAAGGCGACCACGGCGGGCACGAGCGCCGGGATGGCCGGCGCGGGAACGACAGGAGCGGGCATGGCAGGAGCAGGCAGCGGTACGGGCAGGCACCGCGACACGGACGCCTCCACGACGGCGCGCCCGCTGGCGGGAGCCGGCGCGGGCACATCCCGGTCGGCCGACATGAGCGGCCGCGAGGAGATGATCCGCTCCGAGGAGCAGCTGCACGTCGGCAAGGAGGAGTACGAGAGCGGCAGGGCACGGCTGCACAAGTACGTGGTGACCGAGGAGGTCACCCGGACCGTGCCGGTCTCCCACGAAGAGGTCCGCGTGGTCCGCGAACCGATGCAGCCCGGTGAGAAGACCACCGGGACCACGGACTTCGGCGAGCAGGACGTCGAGGTGACGCTGCACGCGGAGCGCGCCACCGTGCGCAAGGAGGCCGTGCCGGTGGAGCGGGTCCGGCTGGAGACCAACCGGGTCACCGAGCAGAAGGAGGTCTCCGCCGAGGTCCGCAAGGAGAAGATCGACTACGCGGACGGCACGGAGATGGGCAAGGGTAAGGACGCCGGTGGCGAGTTCGGCCAGGGGCGACGCCGCTGACCGGCACTTCCTCAGCCGGCCGCACGGCCGCTCCCACCTCCTCGGCCGCCGGGCGGACTCGTTCCACGGGTCCGCCCGGCGGGCTGTCCGGCGCCGTCCGCGCTCAGCGGCAGCGGTCTGGACGCGTTGGCGTTCACCTCCGGACAGAGTGTGCCAGGACTGTCCTGCGTCGTCGTCGAGCCCGGTGCGGCGCAGTGCCTCGGCGACGGCGTCCTCGTCGGTGCGGTCCGGGGCCGCCCAGGCGCGGCGGTGCGGGATGCGGCCGAGGCGTACGACGTCCAGGACGGGCCGGGCCAGGGTGTCGGCCCGGACCAGGAACACGGCCCCGGCGAGCGCGGTGACCGGGAGGAGCCGCGGCGGGCGGCTGTGCGCGGGCCGGTGCGGCGCGGGATCGACCCGCCGCACCGGCCCGGTGAAGTCCGCCCGGGCTTCGGAGCCCGGGTAGCGGGGCCTGGGTTACGGAGCCTGGAGGGCGATCACCGCGTTCTGGCCGCCGAAACCGAAGGAGTGGCTGACGGCCCGCCGTACGGGCACCTCGCGCGGGACCTTGGTGACGCAGTCGATGTCGAACCCGGGCTCGGGGGCGTCCAGGTTCGCGATCGGGGGAACCACTCCGTGCTGGAGCGTGAGGATCGTCAGCCCCGCTTCGATGGCGCCGGCCGCCCCCATGCAGTGGCCCAGCACGCCCTTGGGGGCGGTGACGGGCGGCCGGTGCGGATAGGCCCGGCCGATGAGGGCGGCTTCGGTGGCGTCGTTGAGGGGGGTCGACGTCCCGTGCGCGTTGACGTGGTCGACGTCCTCGGCGCGCCAGCCCGCGTCGCGCAGCGCGGCGTCGACCGCCGCCCCCGCGACCGCCCCGGACGGGTGGGGGCTGGTGGGGTGATGGGCGTCGGTGGTGGCGCCCGCGCCGGCGATCAGCGCCCGGGGAACGGCCCCTCTCGAACGGGCGTCCTCCGCCCGCTCCAGAACCATGATGGCCGCGCCCTCACCCATGACGATGCCGGCCCGGTCCGCCGCGAAGGGCCGGCTGAGGCGGGCCGGGTCGCCGTCCCGCAGCGCTGCCGCGCCGGAGCGGGCGAAACCGGTCATGGCGACCGGGAACACGATCGACTCGGTGGCCCCGGCGATGGCGATGTCGCACTGGCCCAGCGTCAGCATGTCCCGGGCCACCGACAGCGCGGTCACCCCGGACGAACAGGCCGTGCACGGGGCCAGGCTGGGGCCGGTGGCCCTCATCCGGATGGCGATCTCGGCCGCGGGCATGTTCGGGATGGTCAGCAGGATGCCCGAGGGCGAGGTGGCCCCGGGGCCCCGCCGCTCCAGGGCGACGGCCTGCTCGGTGAGTCCGGCGGAGCCGCCGCTGCTCGTGCCGACGACGACGGCGACCCTGGCGCCGTCCCAGTGCGCCGGGTCGAGCCCGGCGTCGGCGACCGCCTCCCGGGCGGCCAGGAGGGCGAACTTGACGTACCGGCCCATCCGGAAAGCGGTCCGGCCGCCGACCGCGTCGTCGAGGTCGATGCCGGTGACCGTACAGGCGAAGTCGACTTCGCAGCCCAGCAGTTCGGGGACGGTACGGGCGGGCGACGCGCCCGCGCAGACTCCGTCCCAGGTGGTGTCGGTGGAGTGGCCGACCGGGGTGATCATCCCCAGCCCGGTGACGGCGATGGCGGGTCGCTTCATCGGGTGTTGCTCACCGGCACCGTGGCCTCGGCCGCCGCGCTGCCGACGGACGCGTCGATGTACGCGGAGATGTCGGCCAGCGTGGCGTCCTTGTACAGCTTCTCCGAGTCCGCGTCGACGCCCAGGGTCTCCTTGATGACGACGGCGAACTCGGCGACCGCGAGGGAGTCCATCTCCAGGCTGTCCATCGTGGACTCCGGCAGGATCTCGGCGGCGGGCACCTTGAACGTCGCGGTCAGCACCTCGGTGATCTTGGGGTGGATGGTCTTCATGGTGGTTCCTCTCATCGGCGTCTCATCGGCTTGGCTTCGTCCTGCGCGGCGGGTGCGTGAACGCGACGGCCCACCGCCCGATGTAACTGGATGACGATCTTCCGGTTACGCCTTCGGGCGAACCGATTCGTCTACGCTCACCTGCGGCTTCTCGAACCATCGGGAGAGCATGGAGGTGGTTCCCCAGTACGCCAGCAGGACCCCGCGCGTACCGAGCGCCGCCACCTTCTCGCGCAGCGGGCGCCGCCTGCTGCCGCAGACGGGCCGCCGGAACTCCGCCGCGCGCCCCCGGATTCCCGCCCTGCGGCCCCGGTGCCAGGGCCCATCGGGGTCGTCGTAGACGTCCGCGTAGCCGGCTCCGGCGATCGGCCAGTCCGCCATCAGGCGCTCGGGGAGCGCGAACGACTCCACCAGGGCGGGCGTGTGTGCGGCCACGACGGCGACGGCGTCCTCCACCGCGTCGGGCAGAAACGTGACCTGATCGGCGGTCAGCCGTCCGGAGGCGAGCAGGGCGCCGCTGTTGCGGGCGATCCACCGGAGCGCGAAGAGCCTGCGCAGCTCGGACAGCCGCTCGCGCGCCGCGCCCTCGGGCAGGGAGGCGACGGCCTCGGCGTACGCGTCGTCCGCCTGGCGGTAGGCGTGCGCCTCGACGCCGTGCAGCGCGGCCGACGAGGCGGCGTTCCAGCGGCCGAGCGGGTCGCCGGGCGGGGCGGCGGCCATCCGCTCGCGGGCCCGGGCGAACCAGAGGTCCTCCACCGCCGCGAACAGCCTGCCGAGGAAGGCGGGGTCGTCCGTATCACCGGGGCCGTCCGGGGCCGGTTCCGGGGTGGTGGCGCTGAACAGCATCTCGGCGGCGGCCTTGGCGTGCACGGCGAGGTTGTCGCCCTCGGCGGTGATCGCGCCCTCGATGCCGGTGAACAGCTCGGTCATGCCGTTGTTCTCCAGGAGCCCCTGGGCGCCGCACCGTTCGCGGCACTCGACGATGACGGCGCGTGCCTGCCAGGTGATCCATCCCTTGGCGACGGCCACCAGGCGCTCCGCCTCTTCCCGGTCGGTCTCCGGGGCCGACTCCCAGCGGTCCAGGGCCCTGCGGTGCAGCAGGCTCATCGCGTAGACGGTCGCCATCGCTCCGGCCAGCGGCCCGTGATGCGTGCGGTGCGCGTAGACCGGGATCCGCCGCGCGGCGCGTGATCCGGAGATCATCCGGTGGCCGGCGTACCGGACGGCGATGGCCAGGGTGACCCGGGCGGAGCCGACCGCGCAGGCGCTCATGGAGAGCTTGCCGGGGGTGACCCGGCCGATGGAGGCGAGGAACCGCCTCCTGCGGTTGGGGACTTCGCTGCGGAAGTGCCCGTTGTCGTCGATCCGTCCCTGCTGTCCGGCGAGCAGTGCGTCACGCGGCACGAAGCGGCGGTCGAAAGCGGTCAGGCAGTGGTCGACGGGGGAACCCATCCGGGCGGGCAGCCGCCGCACCCGGACGCCGGGCAGGGCGCGATGGGCGTCGGTGAGCGGGACGAGGAAGAGGAAGACCCCGTGGTCGGCGCCGTCGACGAGCAGCCGGGCCGCGACCACGCCGGACTTGGGGCCGCCGGCGGGACTGGTGTTGGGCATGAACTTCTGCGCCCCGGCGTGCGGGGTGTGCAGCACGAAGCCGTCGCGTTCGCGGTCGTACGTCGCGGTCGTCTCGATGGCCGCGGCGTCGTTGCCGTGCGCCACCTCCGTACAGAGGAAGGTGCCCACGCGCCGCAGGGCGAGGAAGTCCGACAAGTCGCGGAGTGTGCCCGCGTCGTGGTCGAGGAGGCTGCCGAGGAAGAGGTTGTAGTGGATACCCGCCACGGTGGTCAGCGCCGGGTCGACGGGGCCGAGCCACTCGTGCAGGGCGGCCAGCGCCCGGGGGTCGGCGGCCAGTCCGGCGCCGCTGTCGAGCGCGTTGTTGAGGATCCGCAGCCGGTGGTAGGAGAGGGCGAGTCGTTCGTCGGGGGTGCCGCCACCAGGGCGGCGAAACGGCTCCGTTGTGAGCAGCCGGCGCCAGAACCCGTGCTCCTGACGGAAGTTCGGTCCGAAAAGCACCGCGGTGAGCAGGTCGTTCGTGGACGGCGGGGCCGCGTCGTTCATGATTACGGTCACAACAAAGTAACGATCAAGGAACGGCGAGGACACCCTCGCCGTCCCGAAACGCCCCTGTGGATCAGGCGCGTTGGAAGGCCAGGGCGACGTTGTGGCCGCCGAAGCCGAAGGAGTGGCTCAGGGCCGTCTCGACCCGCTGCTGACGGGGTTCCTTCGTCACGCAGTCGAGCGGGAAGGCGTCGGGGAGCGCGTCCAGGTTGGCGATCGGCGGGATGACGGAACGTTCCAGCGTCAGGACGGTGGCCACCGCCTCGATCGCGCCCGCAGCAGCCAGGGTGTGCCCGACGACCCCCTTGGGCGCGGTCACCGGCGGCCGGTGCGGGAAGAGCCGGGAGATGAGGGTGGTCTCCATGGCGTCGTTGAGGGGTGTGGAGGTGCCGTGGGCGTTGATGTGGTCGACGTCGGACGGGTTCCAGCCCGCCTGGTCCAGCGCCGCCTGGACCGCCCGCTGGGCGCCGTAACCGTCGGGGGCCGGGGCGGTGGGGTGGTGGGCGTCCGTGCTGGACCCGGCCCCGGTGAGCAGGGCACGCGGGCGGCCGCCCCGGGCGCGGGCCGCCGTCTCGCGCTCCAGGACGAGCATGGCGGCGCCCTCGCCGATGACGAAGCCGTCCCGGTCGGCGGCGAACGGGCGGGACGCGCCGGCCGGGTCGCCGGTGCGGGTGGAGAGCGCGCCCATCCGGGCGAAGGCGGTGACCACCAGCGGGGTCAGCACCGACTCGGCGCCGCCCGCCACCACCACGTCGCAGCTGCCGCCGAGCAACAGGTCCCGGGCGACGGCGACGGCGGTGGCCCCGGAGGCGCATGCGGTGGCGGGGGCGAGGCTGGGGCCGCCCGCCTTCAGCGCGATGGCGACCTCGCCCGCCGCCGCGTTGGGGATCATCATCGGGACGAGCAGCGGGGAGACCGCCTCGGGTCCCGAGGCCGCCAGCTTGGCCGCGTTGTCCACCAGGACGGAGACGCCGCCGACGCCCACGCCGAGGACGACCCCGACCCGGCCGCCGTCCCACCGTGCCGGGTCGAGGCCGGCGTCGGCGACGGCCTGCCGGGCGGCCACCAGTGCCAGCTTCACGAACCGGGCCATCCGCCACACCGACCGGCCGCCCACGGCCGCGTCCAGGTCGATGCCGTCGACCGGGCAGGCGAAGTCGACCGGCAGACCGGCCAGTTCCTCGCACCGCCGGGCGGTGGAGTGCCCGGAGCACAGCCTCTCCCAGAAGCTGTGCTCGTCCGCCCCTGCGGGTGTCACCAGGCCGACCCCCGTCACCGCGATGGCGGTGCCGGCTCCGGCCTCGGTGCCCTGATCAGCGGGGAGCGACATGCTGTGTTCCTTCCGTAGAATCCGTGCAAATGGTCCCCGGGGTCCCCGGCCAGCGAAGTGCCGCCGAACCCCAGGTCAGTCCGCCCCCGAAGGCGGTGAGCAGCACCCGGTCGCCGGAGCGGAGGCGGCCTCGGCCCGCCTCGTCGGCCAGGGCCAGCGGGATGGAGGCCGCGCCGGTGTTGCCGACCCGCTCCACATGGGTGACGCAGCGCTGCGGCGCGATGCCGACCCGCGCCGCGACGGCGTGCAGGATCCGGGCGTTGGCCTGGTGCGGCACGAAGCGGTCGACCTCGGCCGGGTCCCAGCCGACCCGGTCCAGGAGTGTCCGGCAGGAGCCGGTCATCCGCTCGACGGCGTGCTGGTAGACGGTGCCGCCCTGCATGCGGAAGAACCCGTCGTCCGGGGCCGGCGGCTTTCCGCTCGCCCGTGCGCGGGCCCCGCCGCCGGGGACGGTGATCAGGTCGTAGCCCGTGCCGTCGCTGCCCAGGTCGAAGGCGAGGAGTTCCCCGGGATCGCCCAGGTGCCCGGCCGCCACCAGGGCGGCGCCCGCCCCGTCGCCGAAGACGACGCCCGCCGAGCGGTCGGCCGGGTCGAGCCAGGTCGAGTAGGCGTCCGCGCCGACCAGCAGGACCCGGTCGTAGAGGCCCGAGGCGACCAGCCCGTGGCAGACGGCGAGTCCGTAGACGAAGCCGCTGCACACGGCGGCGATGTCCAGGGCCGGTACGGTGCCGAGCCCGAGCCGGGCCGCCAGCGCGGGGGCGGTGCCCGGGCAGAGGTGGTCGGGGGTGGCGGTGGCGAGGACCACCGCGTCCACCTCTCCGGCCGCCGGGTCGCGGGCCAGCAGCCGGGAGGCCGCCTCGTAGGCGAGGTCCCCGGTGGCGACGCCCGGTCCGGCGCGGTGCCGGCTGCCGATGCCGGTGCGGCGGCGGACCCAGGCGTCGTCGACGTCCCAGTCCGCGGGGAGCCGGTCGTTGCCGACCGGCTCCCCCGGCACCCACCCCGCGACGCTCTCCAGCACCGCCGTGCGCGCCCCGGCCCCTAAGACGCCCGCCCGCGTCCCCGGCTCCGTACCGCTGTCGGCCACCCGTCTCCTCGCCACCCGTCGCCCCGATCCCGTTGTCGTACTGCATCCGGTTGACGAACGGCGGAACGTCTCACGAGGATGCGTTCGACTGCGCCGAACGGGTCATGACGTGGCGTCAGGTGTTGCTGAGCGCCTCTCGGAGCTCGTCCGCGCCGGGCGGGTTGGCCCCGGCCCGGGAGACGGTCACGGCGGCGGAGGCGACCGCGTGGCGCAGGACGTCGGTGACGGTGCCCCGGTCCACGGCGTGCAGCCGGTCACGGGCGCCGGGGCCGAGGAGGCCGTGCGCGGCGAGGGCGTGGAGCGTCCCCGACATGAACGCGTCGCCCGCGCCGACGGTGTCGACGACGTCGACCGGCAGCGCTTCGGCGACGGCACGGCCGCCGGCGAACAGGGCGAACGCGCCCGCCTCGCCCCGGGTGACGAGGACGAGTGCGGGACCGGCGGCGAGCCACCGCTCGGCCACCTGCTCCGCACGCTCGTCCGGGTACAGCCACCGCAGGTCCTCGTCGCTGGCCTTCACCACGTCGCTCAGCGCGACGCAGCGCTCGACGCGGCCCACGGCCCGGGCACGTCCGCCCATCAACTCGGGCCGTACGTTGGGGTCGTAGCTGACGGTGGCGTTGGCCCGCAGCGACTCCACGGTGGCCAGGACCGTCGCGGCCCCGGGCTCGACGACGGCCGCGATCGAACCCGTGTGCACATGCCGCGGCACCCGGTCGAGCACCACCGGCGCCAGGGTCCAGCCCACCTCGAAGGCGTACGTGGCGTGCCCGTGGTCATCGAGGGCGACGGCCGCCGACGGGGTGGGGCCGGTGGCGTCGTCGGTGCGGATCTCGACCCCGGCGGCGGTCAGGTGATCCCGGATGAGCCGTCCGTGGGCGTCCGGTCCCAGCTGGGTGAGGAGAGTGGTGTCGTGGCCGAGCCGGGCCAGGCCGTACGCGACGTTCGCGGGGCTGCCGCCCGGGTGGACCCGGTCGGGCTCCTCCGGCAGCCGGACGATGTCGGCGACACATTCGCCGATGACCAGCGGATCAACTCGGTCGAGCATGGGGGCGGGTCTCCTGGGTTGCCGTGTCGGGGAATTGTCCGGCGGTGCCGCCGCTCTCCGGGGCGGTGACCGGTGTCGATGAAGGTGTGTTCCCCGGGGGAAGCTCGTCATGGCCGCGCCGATCCGGCCGAAGGAGCGGCTTCGCGGGGGCGGCCCGGCGGAGCCAGAGGAGGGCTCCGGCCAGCACGGCCGTGGCGGCCAGCAGCCAGGGCAGCGGGCCCGGCGGCAGGGTGCCGGCGGCCAGTCCGGCGCCGGCGGCGACCAGTTGCAGGGAGAGCGACTGGACGGAGAGGGCGGTGGCGCGGCCCGAGGCGTCGACCCGGCGGTGCAGCAGGTCGTTCTCGTTGGGGCCCGCGGCACCGAGGCCCAGGTACACCAGACCGTAGCCGGTGACGGCGGCCGCGGTGGCGAGGGGGCTCATCGAGTGCGTGGTGAGGCCGAGCAGGGTCAGCCCCAGCGTGGCCAGCCCGAGGCTCACGAGCACCGCGCGCTCACTGCTTCCGGCCAACCTGGCGACGAGGGGAGCGAGTTGACTGCCCAGGGCGGAGCAGAGGAATCCGGCGCAGGCGAGCCCCGCGAAGACCAGGGCCCCGGATTCGGCCGTCCCCATGAGGGCGGCGGCCCGGCCCGGGGTGAGCAGCTCGACGGCCGCGAACGCGGCGCCGGCGGCGCTCGCGGTCAGCAGGATGCGCCGGATCAGGGCGTCCCGGGCGCCGAGCCGGAGCCCGGCGGCGATGGCTGCGGGCACCCCGCCCACGACCCCGCGCACACCCGTCCGGGGCCGGGGCGGTTCGGTCAGGGCGCTCAGCACATAGAGCACGAAGACGACCTCGACCAGCGCCCCGAGCAGGGCGGGCACGGAGAGCAGGATCACGAGCCCGCCGGTCGCGTCGGCCAGCCACTCCGCCGGACCGGGGACGAGGCCGAGCAGCCAGGGCAGCCCGCCGCCGAGCAGGGTGCCGAGCGCGAGGGCTGCCGAGGTGGCGGAGCTGCCGCGCGCCAGCCCCGTAACCAGATCGGCGTCGGGTCCCGCGTGGGCGTGGACGGTGTCGACGTACCAGGCCTCGGCGGGACCGCTGGACAGGGCGCGGGCCAGCCCCATCAGCCCCATGCCCAGAGCGATGGCCCAGCCCGCCGCACCGAGGCCGATGAGGGTGAAGGCGGTCAGGTTGAGCACCCCGGCGATGGCCAGGACGGGGCGCCTCCCGATGACGTCGGAGAGGCCGCCGGTGGGCAGTTCCATCGCGGCGGCCGTGAGGGAGTGCACGGCGTAGAAGCCGGCGATGGCGGCGAGGCCCATGCCCCGTTCGGTGAAGAGGAGCACTCCCGTCGCGATGGACATGCCGATGGGGAGCCAGAAGAGGAAGGAGACCGTGACAAACCGACGGCGCGCGGTCGCCTCGTCCGGGCCGCGCCCCGGTGCGGGGGCGGCGAGGGCCGGCGCGCCGGTCATGAGGCGTCTCCGGCGGCGGGGGCGTCCGGGGCATCGGGCCCGGCGTGGGCGTCCGCGGGTTCCTGACCGGCCGCCGGCTCCGGGGCCAGCGGCAGCCCGACGGCGAACAGGACGACCTGCTCGGCGCGGGGGTTCCCGGCGTCGCGGGCGGTCAGCTCGTCGGCCTTCTCCCAGACCCCCTCCCACAGCTCGGCGAGGGACTCCGGGGTCAGCCGGGATATCCGGTCGTCGAGGGTCGACGGCTCCTGCCATTCCCGTCCCAGCCTGCCGCTCTCCAGGTCCGCCTCGTGGCGGACCAGCGACTGCTGGAGGTGCTCGATCTGCCGACGGCGCAGGACGCTGAGGATCGTGCTGCCGCCGGGGCTGCGGTGCATCGCCTCGTTGCTCACCGAGGTGATGCCGTGTACGGACTTCCAGCGCCGTTCCCGGCTGTCGCGGTGTTCGGCCTCGGTGACGAACGCGTACTTGGCCAGCACCCTCAGGTGGTAGCTGGTGGAGGCCGAGGACTCCCCCGTCCTGGCCGCGAGCTCGCTGGCGGTGGCCGGGCCGTGCTGTCGCAGCAGTCCGAGCAGGGTGAGGCGCAGCGGGTGGGTCAGGGCCTTGAGGGCGGCCCCGTCCTGCGCCGGATCGAGTACGCGACGCCCGTCTTCGCTGTCCATGACTTCAGCGTAGGGCGACCGGAGCGCTTTCCCAAAGTATTTTTGCAGAATATTTTTTGGAAACCTGGCCACCCCCGGAGCGACGCCCGTCAGACCCCGGGGGCGCGAGCCTCCCGTCGCGCCCGGAGAACCTCCACCACGTCCCGGCACCAGTCGCGGTTGGCCCGTTCGAAGTCCCGCCCCCGCCGACAGGTGAGGTACGGGCCGACCCGTGCGCCGCGGAGCAGGAACTCCGCCTCGCCGCACTCCCCGCGCATCGTGCGCAACTGCTCCTCGAACAGCGCGGCCTTGGCCTCGGCGAACGCATACCGTTCGGTGAGCCGCTCGATCAGCACGTCGGCGTCGAGGTGGTCGGCGGCCTGGACCTGGACCAGCAGGTCCTCCCGCAGGAACGAGGGTTTCGCGGCGGCGGACGCGAAGCTCTCCAGCTCGGCCAGCCCCTCGCCGGTGACACGGAACAGCCGCTTGTTGGGGCGCGCCTCCTGGACGACCTCGCGCCCCGCTACCAGCCCCTCCTTCTCCAGCCTGGCCAGCTCCGCGTAGACCTGCTGCGGCAAGGCGTGCCAGAAGTTCGCGACGCCCGCCGCGAACGCCTTCGTCACCTGGTAGCCGCTCAGCTCCTCGTCGAGCAGCGCCGCCAGCACCGCGTGGCGCAACGCCATCGGACCGTCCCCCTCTCCGCCGCGGCCGGGCGTATCCCCGCCCACCCCTGTCCAGAACGCCGACCCTCATGATAGTCATGAAACTGACTAGTCACTTTCATGACTATGCCGACTCGCCGCGCCCTCAACGGCGAGGACGCGCCTCATCAAGGAGGACACATGACCACCGCAGTGGACCGTTTCCGCGCCGCCGTCGACCGTCGCGAGCTCGACGCCCTCGATGATCTGTTCACCGAGGACATCCGGCTCTACAGCCCGGTGAAGTTCACCCCGTTCGAGGGCAGGCCGATGGTGCTGGGCCTCTTCGGGGTCCTGCTGCGCACCTTCGAGGACTTCCGCTACGTCGGCGAGTTCGCGGGCGCATCGCAGACGAGCGCCGACGGGACCGAGGCCCCGTCGGCGGTCCTGCTCTTCCGGGCGACGGTCGGCGGCCGGGAGATCCACGGCATCGACCTGCTGCATCTGGACGACGACGGGCGGATCAAGGAGTTCACCGTGATGGTCCGCCCGCAGTCCGCCGTCCAGGCGCTGGGCGAGGCCGTGCTGACCGGCCTGGTCGCCGATGGCCTCGTCCCCGCCCCGTAGCCGTACCCCGCCATCCGCCGCCCGGTGACAGCGTTCCGGCTCAGCTAGCCCGCGCCGCCTCCAGGGCGTCCGCGACCAGGCCCAGGAACCGGGCGTGGTCACGGGGCCCGTAGAGGGGCTCGGGGTTCCACGGGACGACGGGCGCCGGCGCACCCTCGCTCCCCCGCAGCTCTTCCAGCGGGGCCGCGTGGGCGCGGATGTCGGTCAGGATCACCTCGGGGCGCAGCGCGAAGGTGCCGGAGCGGTCGAGCGTGGACCAGTTGGCCCCCGGCCCCTCGGCCGGCTCCACGACCTGGACGCCCAGTTCGGTGAGCACGCGCAGCTCGGGCCACATCCTGGGGCGCGCGACATGCGCCTGGTCCGGGCCGGCCGGGGAGAGGGCGAGCACCCGGGGCGCGTCGGCGGACGCGGCGGCGACCACGGAGCGCAGCCTCGCCCGGGCGGCGCCCAGGTCCCGGTCGGCGCCCGGCCGGGCCGTCGTGCCGAGCGAGCGGGCCAGTTCGGCGAACCGCTCGCCGATCTCACCGAACGTACGGGCCTGGCTGACGTCGAGGACGACCACCGGGACCCGCTCCTCCAGGGGCTTGGCCGTCTCGGGGGTCAGCCCGTAGACATGGCCGCCGCCGTAGCTGACGGCCACCACGAGGTCCGGTCCACAGCTCAGCAGCCGTTCGACGTCCAGGGCCGCTCCCGCACCGACGTACGCGACCTCACCCAGCGGCAGGGTCCCGGTCTTCGCCGTGTCGGGGTCCGGCCCGTCGTGGTCGGAGCCGAAGATCCCCACCGGCCGGATTCCGAGGTCCCACAGGGTGGCACCGGCCTGGACGTAGGCCAGCACCCGCCCGGGCGGCCGGGGTGCCGTCGACTGCTGACCCCGGTCGTCGGAGAACCGCCATTCGCTCTGCTCCGTCACGTCACACACGCCCCTCTGCCGCCGACTGCCGTTCCATTCGTGCGAGTTCGTACACGTGTACCTGCCCACCTCCTCGCCGCCACACCCCTCCGGCCAGGGAACAAACGGCCGTCGACCGGTTCGGCCACGACGGGCGGCCATCGTCACGGAGTGTTAGAAATGAGGGACCCTCAGTCATCGGGCGGCGCCCCCGGCCGGCCCCCTTACGGACGGAGTCAACTCCCCATGCGCGCGACCTTGTTGAAGGCAGCCCTGGCCGTCGGCGTCGGCGCCTCGCTCTGTGCGGCCTCGGCGGACGCCCCGGCCACGACCGGGGGCGCGACACGTCCGGCGGCGGGAGCGGCGAGGGCGGTGGAATGTCCCGTGGTCGACGTGCTGGCCGTCTACACACCCAAGGCCGCGGAACGGGCCGGCGGCAAGCACCGGGTTCCCGCGTCGGCCCAGGAGATCGCGACGCGGATGAACCGGTCCCTGGCGGCGGGCGGGCTCTGCGGTGTCATCCGTGTCGTCCACCCGTACACGGCGACCGGCCACGAGGGACCGGAGGAGTTCCGCGCCGCGCACGCCGTCCTCAAGGACCACTCGGCGGGGCTCGGACGCCAGGTGCACGAGCAGCGGGCGCGGTACGGCGCCGATCTGGTCACGCTCGTCGTGGACCGGGAGGAGCGAGGTGGCGGCACCGCGGACTACACGCCCGTACTCGACGGCTCCACGGACGAGTACGCCTACGCGGTCGTCGAGGTCGACGGCATCCGCCTGGATTCGGCGAGCCACGAGATCGGCCACAATCTGGGCCTCGCCCACGACCGCACGACGCTGACGGGCAACACGGACGGCTCGATGAGCGTGAGCCGCAACCGTCCGTACAACACCGGCTGGATCACCGAGGACGGCAATCACTACACGATCATGGCGTACCGCTCCGCGTGCGGGAACCACTGCCGGCGGATCAGCCGGTTCTCCAGCGCGACGGAGACATGGAAGGGCCATCGGCTGGGCAACGCGGACAACGACGGCGTTCGGGTGCTGCGCGAGACGATGCCGATCGTCGCCGGATACCGCGACAAGCGCTGACCCGGCAGACCCCGGGGACGTCCCGGCGCAGCCGGAGACTCCCGGGTGCGTGACGCCCCACGAGGCGCGTCAACTGTTGGCGGCGCACCCGTCGCGGGGGCGCGCGCCGTCGAGCGTCAGGTCCACGATCCGGCGCGCGAGCCCCCTGTCCAGCGGCGCCCCGGTCAGCAGGACCCGGGCGAACAAGGGCCCCGCCAGGGTCTCGGCAACGAGCCGGGCGTCGGTGTCCGGGGCCAGTTCGCCGCGCTCGACACCGCGCCGCACGATGTCCTCGCCCCGCTCCAGCCGGGCGTCCCAGTACGGCAGGCGTTCCGCCTCGACGGAACCCGTGTCGGGGGAGGCGCCGAGGTGGAGCAGGGCCGCGCCCTGCGGCGAGGCGAGATAGTCCGAGACCGCCGACATCAGCTGGGTCAGGTCCTGGCGCACGTCCCCCGTGTCGGGCTCGGGCAGCGCCTCGTCGGCGTGCGAGCCGAGGGCGTCCAGCAGCAGGTTCTCGCGCGTCTTCCACCGCCGGTACACGGAGGTCTCGTGCACCCCCGCCGCCCCGGCGACCGCGGCGACCGTGGTACCGGTGAGCCCTTCCGATGCGAGCAGGTCGACGGTGGCCGCCAGGACGGCCTGCCGCATGCGTTCGCCCCGGCGGCGCAGCGGAGCGGGGCTCTTCTCGGTGGTCACCTCCGAACCGTATCGCAAGGCTACTTGCTTTACGGGCAGGCCGGGCCTACGTTTCAAAGCAAGGCGACTTGCGATAGGCCGCCGATCCGAACCGTGAGGACCCGTCATGGAACGCATGCGCGCAGCGCGTCTGCACCTGCCCAGCCACACCCTCGCCGTGGAGGAGGTGGACAGGCCCGTGCCCGGTCCCGGCGAAGTGCTGGTGAAGGTCGAGGCGGCGGGGGTCTGCCTCTCCGACGTGCACCTCGTCGACGGCACGCTGAGCCCGCTGTATCCGGAGGGGGACACGGTCACCCTGGGCCACGAGGTGGCCGGGACCGTGGCGGAGCCGGGTCCGGACGTCACCGGCTGGCCGCCCGGCACGAGGGTGGTGCTCCAGGCGGGCGAGCAGCGCCGGGGCCGGACGCACACGCGCGGCGTCGACTACGACGGCGGCTGGGCCGAGTACGCCCTCGCCACCGCGTCGACCCTCGTCGCCCTGCCCGACGCGCTCCCCTTCGAGCAGGCCGCGATCATCCCGGACGCGGTCTCCACACCCTGGGCGGCGGTGACCGCCACCGGCGACGTCCGGGCGGCGGAGGCCGTGGGCGTCTGGGGCGCGGGCGGGCTCGGCGCACACGCCGTGCAGTTGCTGCGGGCGGTGGGCGCGCATCCGGTCGTCGCGGTGGACCCCGCTCCGGCGGCCCGGCGGCGGGCCCTGGAGTTCGGGGCCGACCTGGCGCTGGACCCCGCCGATCCGCTGTTCCGCGAGAAGGTGCTCGGGGCGACGGGCGGCGTGGGCCTGGAGGCGGCGTTCGACTTCGCCGGGGTCCCCCCGGTCCGCGAGCAGGCGCTGACCACGCTGGCCCCGAAGGGGCGGCTGGTGCTGGTGGGGCTGACCGACCAGCCGCTGACCGTCGCCCGCGGCACGCTGTTCAGCTATCTCCAGCACCGGATCCTGGGCCACTACGGCTCGGAGGGACACCATGTGGCGCAGCTCGTCCGGCTCGCCGAGGGCGGCCGGCTGGACTTCTCCCGCTCGATCACCGACATCCTGCCCCTGGAGGACGCGGCGGCGGCCGTGCGGCGGACGGAGACCAAGGAGGGCGATCCGGTCAGGATCGTTCTGCGGCCGTGACGACCTCCCCGCCGTCGGCGCCGGCCTCCGGCTCGGGCCGCCGCAGCTCCACGTTGAACTGGGCTCCGGCCAGCAGTGAGAGGTTGGCGAACCAGACCCAGATGAGGAAGACGACGAGCCCGGCGAGCGATCCGTACAGCCTGCTGTAGCTGCCGACCTGGGTCGCGTAGAGAGCGAACAGCGCCGACGCGGTGAGCCAGCAGAACGCGGCGAGGATCCCGCCGGGCAGGCCCCGGCGGACACCGCGCGCCGAGCGGGGGCCGGTGCTGAAGAGGACCATGATCAGGCAGGCCACCAGGAAGACCAGCAGCGGCCACTTCAGCGCCGCCCACAGGGTCTCCCCCTCGTGCGGCAGGCCGATGAGCCGACCCAGCCAGCGGGCCACCGGGCCGGTCATGACGATGGCGAAGGCGCTGGTCATCAGCAGGAGGAGCAGGCCGATCGCGGAGACGACGATGATGTGCGCCTGCCGCAGGGGCGGGCGCGTGTCCCGGACGCCGTGCATGGCGTGCATCGCCCGGCGGAAGACCGCGAGGTAGCTGCACGCGGACCAGACGGCGCTCACGGACCCGGTGGCGACGAGCAGCCAGACGGCGGAGCGCTGTTCGGTCGCCGCCTCCAACGGCCTGCGCAGCGCGTCGCCGGACTCGGCCGGGGCGAACGCGGTGATGTCCGCGATCAGGGCGCCGGTCGCGTCGGGGTTGGCCAGTCCGATCACGGAGACGGTGACCAGGAGCGCCGGGAGCAGGGCGAGGATGGCGTAGTACGTCAGGGCGGCGGCCCAGTCGGTGACGTCGTCGTTCCACAGCGAGACCGGTGTACGGCGCAGGGCGGCGCCCCAGCGGCGGGGCAGGGCGGCGG
>NZ_JAAXYC010000105.1 GCF_018619185.1 Streptomyces sp. McG3
GGGCCGGGCTCGTGGCCGTCTCCCCGGTGGCGACCACCAGCGCGGGGCGCGCGTCCTGGACGATGTAGGCGATGCGGTCGGCATGGGACGAGCCTGGGGCCGGGGCGCGGCCGGCCCTAGACTTTCGGCTGGAGACGAATGTCCGGGCCGCGAGCGAGGGGGAGGCATGCCGTTCCAGCTGCACTTCGGCGAGAGCGATCTGCTGCGCTGCCGGTTCGCGCTGTCACCGCTGTTCGAGACCCAGGAGGCGGTGCGCACCCTGCACCGCACCGGCCGCCACGGCTACCACCTGCCGTGGCTCCGCCGGATCCGGGAGGCGTCCGGGGCGCTGGCCCTGGAGCCGCTGTGGCTGCTGATGCCGGCCGTCGGCCACAACCCGGACTTCATCTGCCCGCCGCCGATCGGGCCGCTCGCGACGTTCGAGGAGGAGATCGCGGCCGTCCGGGCGGTCGATCCGGAGGTGGCGCGGGCCGACATGGCGCTGGCCCTGGCGGACCGGCCCGGCGGGACAGCGTCGGCGACGGGCCGGCGGCTGCTGGCCGATCCGGCGCGGGCCGTGCGCGAGCTCGCCGACCTGCTGGAGCGGGCCTGGCAGGCGCTGATCGAGCCGTACTGGCCCCGGCTACGGGCCCTGCTGGAGGCGGACATCGCCTACCACTCGCGGCGGCTCGCGGACAGCGGGCTCGAACAGCTGCTGGGCGAACTGAGCCCCCGGCTGAGCTGGAACGGCGCGACGCTCACGGTGGCCGGGACCCAGGGCGACCACGAGCGGGTGCTGGGCGGGCAGGGGCTGGTCCTGATGCCGAGCGTCTTCGTCTGGCCGGAGGTGGTGGGCGGCCACGAGGAGCCGTGGCGGCCGGGGCTGATCTACCCGGCGCGCGGCATCGGCGGGCTGTGGAGCGAGTCCGGCGACCGGACCCCGGAGACCCTCACCCGGCTGCTCGGCCGGGTCCGGGCCGATGTGCTGTGCGCGCTGGACGAACCGGCCGGGACGAGCGCGCTGGCGCACCGGCTGGGCCTCGCCCCCTCGTCCGTGTCGGCCCATCTGTCGGTGCTGCGCGGGGCGGGGCTGCTGGCCTCGCGGCGCTACGGACACCAGGTGCTGTACGAGCGCACCCCGCTGGGGATCGCGCTGGCCGCCTCGGACTGACGCGCGCCGGGCCTCGGCCCTGTCGTCGAACTCCCGCCTGCCCCCCGGCGCCATGCGCGCACTCCCGCCGTACCGGGCACGCGCCCGAGTTGGGCCAGTACGCGGACGTGCGCCCGGCACACCGAGAGCACGTCCGACCCCGCGGGGCCGCCCTCCGGGGCGACGACGGGAGTTCGACGACAGGACCTGGCGGCGCACGGGTCACGGACGGTGTCGCACCGCCACTCTCAGTGACCGTTATGTCAGGATTGCCCACGCCTCCCTGTGTTCCGTGTCCGTGAGTCATCACCGTCCGAGGGGTCTGGATGTCCGGCCGCAGAATCGTCCCCCGCGCTCTCCCCCGTACCGTCCCCGTCCTGGCCGCCCTCACCCTGGCGACCGTTCTCACCGCGGGCTGCTCGACACCGGAACCGCGCGTCACGCGGACCGCCGACGCGGCGGACGAACTCGTCCGGGGAGAGCCCGCCCCGAGCGCGGCCTCCCCGTACTGGGTCGACCCGAACAGCGACGCGGCGCGCCAGGTGCGCACCTGGGAGAAGGAGGGGCGCGGGGCGGAGGCGAAGATCCTGCGGCGGATCTCCGGCCGGCCGGTGGCCGACTGGCCCGCGTGGGACGACCCGGCCCCGGGGATCCGGGCCGCCGCGAAGTCCGCCGCCCGCACGAAGAAGACCATCCTGCTGGTGGCGTACAACATCCCGCACCGCGACTGCGGGCTCTACTCCGCGGGCGGCGCGAAGGACGCGGACGCCTACCGTTCCTGGATCGGCGCGTTCGCCGACGCCATCGGGAACGCTCCGGCGACCGTGATCCTGGAGCCGGACGCCCTCCCCCACATCACGGACGGCTGCACCCCTCCCGAGCACCACGCCGAGCGCTACCAGCTCCTCTCCGAGGCGGTGGACACGCTGGGGGCCCGGCCGAACACCCGGGTCTACCTGGACGCGGGCAACCCGGACTGGATCGACGAGCCGTCCAAGATGGCGGAGCCGCTGCGCCAGGCGGGCATCGACCGGGCCGACGGCTTCTCCCTGAACGTCTCCAACTTCCAGTCGAACGGGAGCGTGAAGACGTACGCGAAGCGGCTCTCCGACGCCGTGGGCGGCTCGCACTTCGTGATCGACACCAGCCGCAACGGCAACGGCCCCCTGTCCGGGGGCCGTGAGGAGGCCTGGTGCAATCCGCCGGGCCGGGGGCTCGGCACGCCGCCGACCACCGACACCGGCGACGAGCGGCTCGACGCCTATCTGTGGATCAAGCGGCCGGGCGACTCTGACGGCACCTGCCGGGGCGGCCCGCCGGCCGGCGACTGGTGGCCGGAGTACGCGCTCGGCCTGGCCAGGCGCGCCGCCTCCTGAGCCCGGTCGCGGCGCGCCCCCTGGGTCAGGCGACCTTGACCCACTTCGCCTCGGAGGGAACGTCGTCGGTGTCGGTGACGAAGAGCATGTACCAGCCGGGCGGCACCAGCGTGGGGTCGTCCGGCACGGTCACGCTCACCTTGCCGTCGCCCTTCTTCAGGCCCAGTTCGATGGAGCGCTGCTCCACGTCGGTGGTGTGGGTGACGGCGCTCGGCCGCATCAGGCGGGCCGTGGCGATCCGGTCGGCGTCGGCGCTCTCGTACGTGACCGTCGCGCCGCGCTCGGCGTTCTCGGGGCCCTTCCCGATCACCGGGCGCTCGTCCTCGCCGCGGTGCAGGGCCGGCGGGGTGTAGACCTCCATGCGCTGCTCGAACTTGCCGAGCTTGGTGTTGTCCTTGTCGCCGTAGAGGGAGTCGGAGCCGAAGGTCGCCACCCGCCCGTCGGGCAGCAGCAGCGCCTCGGAGTGGTAGTTGCGCCCCACCGTCGGCTCGGCCGCCTCCTTGAAGCTGTTGGTCTCCGGGTCGTAGGTCTGCGCCTTCAGGATGTTGCTCGCCCCGCGGCCCCGGTAGTCCTCGGATCCGCCGCTGGTGAAGACGGTGTCGTCGGGCATGATCACGCTGTTCAGATAGCGCGTGCCCTGCGGCAGGTCGGGGCCCGGCTCGAAGGCCGGGCTCGCCTGCTTGAGGTCGATGACCGCCGTGCGGGCGGTGGACTTCTTGGACTCGCCGACCCCGCCGCCGCCGAGCACCATCACCTTCTGGTCCTGCACGGGCGGCAGCAGCAGCGAGGCCGCCGTCTCCAGCTGGTCGGTGTCGGTCAGTCCGGGCACCTTGGTGAAGGTGTTCTTCTTGATGTCCCAGATACCGGGCTCGCGCCCCTTGTCCGCCGGGCCGTAACCGGCGTTGGCACCCGGGTAGAAGAGCTTGCCGCCCTTGGTCAGGAAGAGCGCCGGATAGGTCGGGAAGTAGTGGAAGGGACCCTTGGACCACTTCTTCGTCTTCGGGTCGTAGATCTCGTTGTCGCCCGGGAGGATCGCGCCGACGTCGTCGAGGCCGGAGGCGGAGAGCACCCGGCCGTCCTCGAGACCGACGAGCGTCGGATACCAGCGGGCCTCCTTCATCGGGTCGACCTTGATGTACTTCTCCGCCGTCGGGTCGAACTCGTAGGCGGCGCGGATCCCCTGGAAGTCCTGCTTGTCCATGGTGATCTTCTCGGCGAGGCCGTAGGAGTTCCCGGCGGCCTTCCCCTTCAGCCCGACGATCTCGTACTGGGCGGCGTCCGTCGCCACCGCGTCGGGGCCGTCGTCCACCGCCTCGACGAAGACCCGTTGCTCGGAGGCGGTCACCTTGGTCTTCCACGGCTTCATCTGTCCGCTCTCGAAGTAGTCGACCTCGAACTCGCGCTTGGCCTTGGGGACGGTGACGTCGAACTTGGCCACGTACTCGGCGCCGGAGGGCGAGCGGAAGACCGTGCCCTTCTTGAGCTTCAGCGGCTTGTCCGGGTTCTCGTTCTTGACCCGCATACCGCCGCCGGCCCGCTTCACCTTGTCGTCGAGCACCTCGTAGCGGGCGGTGCCGCCCGCGATCAGGAGGCGGCCGTCGGGGAGCTGGGCGTGGCCGCCGCAGAAGAAGTCCTCGGGGGTGGGGATCTTCTGGAAGGTGTTCTCGGCCGGGTCCCAGAGCACGGTGTCGAAGGTGCCCTCGTCGAAGTTCTTCTCGTCGTTGCCGGAGCCCGCGACGATCAGCACCTTGCCGGTGTGCAGGAGCGCCGCGTGGATCGCGTTGGTCCGGTACTCCTTCGGGATGTCCACCCGCTCCCAGGAGCCGTACTCCGCCTTGTACTCCGGCTGGTCGATCTTGTACGCGTGGTACCTGTCCTCGGCGAAGGACAGGGCGGCGGGAGCGTTCAGCCCGGCGAGCAGCACCACCGCGCCGCCTCCCAGGAGCGTCTTCCTCATCTGCTTCGAGGGCCGGTAGGCCATGGGTCAGTTCCCTCCTGCGGTGGTGGCGGTGGTGCCGGCGCTCGCCGCCGTGGTCGCCGACGGGGCGGGGCCGGCGACATAGACCGGTTCGGGCGGCGGGGGCGCCGGGACGGGGACGGCCCGCGCGGCCTCGGCGCGCCGGTCCTGCCGGACGGTCCAGGCCCAGACGGCGACCGGGGAGAGGGATATCGCCAGCCCCAGCGCCGCCCAGGTCCGCATCGCCACATGGGTGTGGTCCAGGTAGACCGACGCGGCGAGCGAGGAGAGCAGGACCGCCGCCCAGGAGAGGTGGATACGGAAGGTGAGCAGCCGGTCCGGGGAGGCCTGGCCGCCCTTGGGCGTGACGACGAACCGGCCGTCGGTGCGCAGCACGGCCGAGCCCAGCGACTTCAGGTAGATCGGTGCGGAGAGCGCGGACATGGCCATGCCGGCGAGACCACCGGAGCCCTCGGGCTCGTGCGGGGAGACGTTGTGCCGGCGGTTCCAGAGGTAGAGCCCGATCTGGAGGGCGGCGGCGTCGCTGTAGAGCATCAGCCAGATGGAGGCGGCGACCTGGGTGCCGGACGCCCCGAACCAGAGGAAGAGCACACAGCTGCCCACGCCGAGCAGCCAGTTGACCGCGGTCATCGGGTAGTAGACGAGCATCAGCGTGTAGCTGAGGAGCCGGCCGGGGGGCACCCGGAACAGCGCCTTGCCGTACTGCTTGAACAGCGTCTCGTACGTTCCCCGGGACCAGCGCAGCTGCTGCGTGAAGAAGTCCGTCCAGGAGGCGGGCCCCTCGCCCACGGCGAGCACGTCGGGGGTGTAGACGGAACGCCAGTAGTGCCCGGTGCGCGGGTTGCGGCGGCGGTGGATCTCGAAGCCGGTGGCCATGTCCTCGGTGATCGAGTCGTACAGGCCGCCGACCTGCCGCAGCGCGGCGATGCGCACGACGTTGTTGGTGCCGACGAACATCGGGGCGCCGTAGCGGTTGCCCGCGCGCTGGATCAGGGCGTGGAAGAGGAACTGCTGCGATTCGGCGGCCTTGGTGACGGCCGAGTCGTAGTTCCCGTAGACCTGCGGGCCGACGACGAAGGCGACGTCCGGGTCACGGAAGTAGCCCATCATCCGTTCCAGGAAGTTGGGCATCGGCACGTGGTCGGTGTCGACGGAGGCGAAGAAGTCGTAGTCGCCGCCGTGCAGGGCGATCCAGGCGTTGTAGTTGCCGTGCTTCGTCTTCGCCTTGTGGACGCCCTTGTCACGGTTCCACTCGGGGACCCCGCGCCGGGTGAAGTGGTGGACGCCCAGCTCGGCGCAGAGCATCCGGGCCCCGGGGTCGTCGCCCTCGTCGAGCAGCCAGACGTCCAGCGGGCCGGAGTGCCTCAGGCGTACGGCGCCCTTGAGGGTGGCGCGGACCATGGAGAGCGGTTCCTTGCCGGGGACGTACGTGGTCAGGAAGGCGACCTTGGTGCCGGGCTCGGGCGTCACCGGGACCGGGTCCCGCGCGACGAGCGTGGCGTGCGCGATGGAGACCACGTTGACCAGCATGAACAGCTCGATCAGCGCGATCGACACGAGCATCACGGTGTCGGCGACGACCAGCCAGCGCTCCCCGTTCTCCCGCTCGGTCCAGTGCGTGGGCCAGACCAGGTACAGCAGCAGGACGCCCGTGAGCACCGGGGCGAGGGTCATCAGCAGGACGGCTCTTATTCGGTGCTTCTCCGTCGAGAGCAGACTCTTGTACCGCACCCGGTACCCCGTCGGCTCCGGCTCCGTGAGCGGACCCGCGAGCCGGCTGTAGGTGTCGTAGTCGTAGCCCTCCGACCGCACCGTGCCTCCCACTGTCGAACGGGTTGATATCCCCACAGAAAGGGACGGCTAACGGCGTGTCGACTTGGCGGGTCCGAGTGAGCGGTTTTTGGTCCGGAGCCGGAAAAGCCCCCGACCGTGTGGCGCCGGGGGCTTTTCGGGTGAACGGGAACGTGCCGCGCGGACCGTGCGTCAGGAGGCGAGGTGGCGCTCCACCGTCTCGACCTTGGAGGTCAGGCCGTCGGTGACGCCGGGACGGATGTCGGCCTTCAGTACCAGGGAGACGCGGCCGGCGCGGGCCTCGACGGCGGCCACGGCGCGCTTGACGACGTCCATGACCTCGTCCCACTCCCCCTCGACGGAGGTGAACATGGCGTCCGTGCGGTTGGGGAGCCCGGATTCGCGCACGACCCGCACGGCGTCGGCGACGTACTCCCCGACGTCCTCGCCGACACCGAGCGGGGAGACGGAGAACGCGACGATCATGCGCTGACCGTGCCCTCGCGGCGGGCGCGGGCGGCGATGACGCCGTCGGCCTCGTACCCCTTCAGGAGCTTGTCGCCGTAGAGCCCGCCGAAGGGGATCAGGGACAGGACGAAGAAGAGGGCGACGCGCTTGAGCGGCCACTTGGCCTTCATCCAGACGTCGAGCAGGAACACGGCGTAGATCACGAAGAGCACGCCGTGGATCATGCCGAGCGGCATCATCAGGAAGTCGATGTCCGAGACGCGGCTGAGGACCGAGCCGAAGAGGATCAGGGCGGGGAAGGACAGCGCCTCGGGAATCGAGATGAGGCGCAGCCGGTGCAGGGCGGAAGCGGTCTTGATGTCCACAGGGGCACCTTCGGTGGGAGGGTCGCGAGGGCTTGTGAACCCAGGCACAAGCCGCCCCCATTGTGGCATCGCGACGGGGCGCCCCCGGCGGCGGGGGCCACCCCGTCCGCCGGTGCGCGTGTCGCCGCATATCAGGGCCGGTCCGGGTGCGCATCAGGGACGTAACGGTTACGGAGTCCCTGGCCCGGGTGCGGCGCGGACGGCTACCGTCGTCACGTGGCGATGTTCCGACTCCAAGGCAGCAAGACGCTCGCCGTCGACCTGACGGGCGATGCCGTCAAGGCGAAGAACGGCTCGATGGTCGCGTACGACGGCCGGATGTCCTTCAAGAAGATGTCCGGCGGCGGTGAGGGGCTCCGCGGCATGGTGACCCGCCGGCTGACCGGCGAGCAGATGACGGTGATGGAGGTGTCCGGGCAGGGCACCTGCTACTTCGCCGACCGGGCGAGCGAGATCAACCTGGTCTCGCTGCGCGGCGACACCCTGTACGTGGAGTCGAGCAATCTGCTGGCCACCGACGCCGGGCTGCGCACGGGCACGACGTTCACCGGGCTGCGCGGCGGGGCGAGCGGCAACGGTCTGTTCACCACCACGGTGGAGGGCACCGGGCAGGCGGCGATCACGTCCGACGGCACGGCCGTCCTGCTGCGGGTGTCCCCGCAGTATCCGCTGATGGTCGACCCCGGCGCGTACATCGCCCACCAGGGCCGGCTCCAGCAGAGCTTCCAGGCGGGGGTGAACTTCCGGACGCTGATGGGCGAGGGCTCCGGCGAGGCGTTCCAGATCCGCTTCGAGGGCGACGGCCTGGTCCATGTGCAGCCGAGCGAGCGCAACACCGTCGGGGGCGATGTCTGATGCCGTTCCGGGAGATCAACTCCAAGATGGTCGAGGCCACGCTGGCCCCGGGCCAGAAGCTGTTCAGCCAGCGCGGCGCGATGCTGGCGTACCGGGGCGAGGTGTCCTTCACCCCGAACATCCAGGGCGGTCAGGGCGGCGTCGCGTCGATGATCGGCCGCCGGGTGGCGGGCGAGTCGACGCCGCTGATGACGGTCGAGGGCTCGGGCACGGTGATGTTCGGCCACGGCGGCCACCACATCCAGGTGATCGAGCTGGCGGGCGACACCCTGTACGTGGAGGCCGACCGGCTGCTCGCGTTCGACGGGACGCTCCAGCAGGGCACGATGTTCATGGGCTCGCAGGGCGGGGTGATGGGCATGGTGCGCGGCCAGGTGACCGGCCAGGGCCTGTTCACGACCACCCTCAAGGGGCACGGCGCGGTCGCGGTGATGGCGCACGGCGGGGTGATCGAACTGCCGATCGCCCCCGGCCGGGACGTCCACGTCGATCCGCAGGCGTACGTCGCCCATCACGGTGACGTGCGGAACAAGCTCTCCACGGCCGTCGGCTGGCGGGACATGGTGGGGCGGGGCTCCGGCGAGGCGTTCCAGCTGGAGCTGAGCGGCAGTGGTGCGGTGTACGTCCAGGCGTCGGAGGAGAAGCTGTGAGCACGCCCGTGGTCCTCGACCCGATGACGCTGCCGTCGGACGACAACGTCAACTCCTACACCTTCTGCGTGGAGCTCAAGGGGAGCCGGTGGTTCCTGCAGAAGGGCAAGATGATCGCCTACTACGGGCAGATCCAGTTCGACGGCATCGGGCACGGCCGGTTCGAGCGGCTGGTGCGGTCCAGCTTCCACTCGCCGCTGCACGCGAGCGACTGGGTGGTGGCCGAGGGCAGCGGGAAGATGCTGCTGGCGGACCGGGCGTTCGATGTGAACTCCTTCGACCTGGAGGACGGGAACCTCACCATCCGGTCCGGGAACCTGCTGGCGTACCAGCCGACGATGGCCCTGAAGCAGTCGATCGTGCCGGGGTTCGTGACGCTGATCGGTACGGGGAAGTTCGTGGCCGCGTCGAACGGCCCGGTGGTGTTCATGGAGCCGCCGCTGCGGGTGGATCCGCAGGCGCTGGTGGGCTGGGCCGACTGCCCCTCCCCGTGCCACCACTACGACCACGGGTACATGACGGGCGTGATGGGCGGCATCCGGTCACTCACGGGGATCGGCGGGACGTCGGGCGAGGAGCACCAGTTCGAGTTCGTCGGGGCGGGCACGGTGCTGCTCCAGTCGAGCGAGGTCCTGATGGCGGAGCAGGCGGCGGGCGTGGTCCCGAACGAGCCGGGCGTTCCGGGCGGCGGGGGTCAACCCGGATCCGCTCCGCGCATGCCCGGCCAGCTGGGGGACCTCCAGCGTCGCTTCGGGTTGTGAGCGGTAGTCTGCGGAGTGTGACGTCGAACGTCTGCGCCCAGCCGTCGATGCTTACCGACGGGCCCCTCGGCACTCCCGCGGGCCGGGGGTGCCGGTCGTCACACCCCCCAATTTCGTCCGGCTTTCAACTTCTTAGGTAGAATCCATATATGGAGACCGAGACGGCCACCCGCTGGCTGAACGACGCGGAGCAGTGCGCCTGGCGCACCCACCTGGACGTCAGCAGGCTGCTGATGCACCAACTGGAGAAGGACCTCCAGCCGTTCGGCCTGACCATGAACGACTACGAGATCCTGGTCAACCTCTCCGAATCGGACGACCAGCGCATGCGGATGAGCGACCTCGCCGCCGCCACCCTCCAGTCCAAGAGCCGGCTCTCGCACCAGGTCACCCGCATGGAGACCGCCGGGCTGGTCCGCCGCACCCACTGCGAGTCGGACCGGCGCGGACTGTTCGCGGTCCTCACCGAGCACGGCGCGGAGATCATGCGCAAGGTCGCCCCGCACCACGTCGCCTCGGTGCGGCAGCACTTCATGGACCTGCTGTCCCCCGAGGCGCTCGCCGGCCTGCACGCCGCGCTGACCCCGATCGCGGAACACCTGCGCGGCAAGCGCGGCAAGCTGTAGGCCCCGGGACCGTCAGGCGGAGCGGGGCAGCCACAGCCGGAAGGCCGCACCTCCCTCGGCCGCCGCGTGCACCGTCAGCGTCCCGCCGTGGCGCGAGGCGACGTCCCGGGCGATGGCCAGCCCCAGTCCCGCGCCGCCGTCGTCCCGGCTGCGGGCGTCGTCGAGCCGGACGAACCGTTCGAAGATCCGCTCCCGCTCGTCCTCGGGCACGCCCGCCCCGTCGTCCCCGACCTCCACCCGTACGCCGCGCCCGTCGGCCGCCACCGACACCGCGACGCTCCCCTCGGCGTGCCGCTGGGCGTTGTCCAGCAGATTGCCGATCACCCGGGACAGCTGCCCGCGCGACCCGCTCACCTCGAACGCGCCGCCCTCCGGCACCTCGACGCTCACCGCGATCCGGTCCCCGGTCCGCTGCGACACCTCCTCCCGGACCAGCGCGCCCAGCTCCACCGTGGCGTTCCCGGGCTTCTCCCCCGCGTCCAGCCGGGCCAGCAGCAGCAGATCCGCCGCCAGCACCTGGAGCCGTACGGTGTCGGCGACCGCGCCTGGCAAGTCCAGCAGCTCCGGATGGGCCTCGGCCACCTCCAGCTGGGTGCGCAGCGAGGCGATCGGGGAACGCAGCTCGTGCGAGGCGTCCGCGACGAACCGCCGCTGCCGCTCCACGGACGCCTCCAGGACGGTGAGCGTCTCGTTCGTCGTGCGGGCCAGCGCGGCGATCTCGTCCCGCGAACCGGGTTCCGGCACCCGGCGGGCCAGGTCCTCGGACGCGGTGATCGCCGCCATCTCGCGGCGGATGCCCTCGACCGGCCGCAGGGCCCGGCGGGTCACCAGCCAGGTCACCCCGGCGACGACCACCAGGAGCACCGGCAGCCCGGTGAGCATCGCCCCGCGCACCGTGTTCACCGCCTCCTGCTCGGCGGCGAGCGGTGCGCCCGCGTACACGGTCAGGGTGACGCCGTCGGGGGTGGTCGCCTCGACGGCGGCGAAGCGGTAGTCGGCGGTGGTGCGGTCGACGGTGGCGGTGCCGTCGGAGAAGTCCGGGTCGTCGGAGGAGACCTCGCTCCGGCCGGGGCGGCTGCCGTCATCGTCGTCGTCGGCGCTGTCGTCGTCGTCCCCGTCCCCGTCCCCTTCGCCGGGCGACGGTGAGGCCCCCGCCGAGGCCGAGGGCACCGGGGTGACGCCGCTCGTGCCGGTGCCGGTGACGGCCCGCAGGTCCTTGGAGACGATGACGACGCGCCCCTCCTCGTCGGTCACCTGGACCGGGTGGTCCTCCTCGTCGTCCAGTTCCAGTTCGTCGTAAGGGGTGTCCGTGGCCAGCTGTCCGGCCACCTCGCGGGCCGCCACCTCGGCCTGGAGGTCCGCCTGGTCGATCAGGTTGGCCCGCAGGACCAGGAGCACGGCGAGGCCGGCCGCCACCAGGGCGACGGCGACGACCAGGGTGGCCCCGAGGGCGGCCCTGGCCCGTACGGACCTCACTTCGCCTCCAGCCGGTAGCCCGCGCCGCGCACGGTACGGATGGCACTCGCGCCGAGCTTGCGGCGCAGGGTGGAGATGTAGACCTCGACGATGTTCGGATCGCCGTCGTAGGCGAAGTCCCAGACGTGCTCCAGGATCTCCGCCTTGCTGACGACCTGGCCCGCGCGCAGGGCGAGCTGCTCCAGCACCGCGAACTCCTTGGCGGTGAGCGCGATCTCGTCCTCGCCGCGGATCACCCGGCGGGCGGCGGTCTCGATGCGCAGCGGCCCGACGGTCAGGACGGGCGCGGCCGTGCCGGCTCCCCGGCGGCGCAGCAGGGCGCGGACCCGGGCGACGAGGACGACGTAGCTGAAGGGCTTGGTCAGGTAGTCGTCGGCGCCGGTGTCCAGGCCCTCGGCCTCGTCGTACTCGCCGTCCTTGGCGGTCAGCATGAGGATGGGCACCTCGTGGCCGGCGGCGCGCAGGTTCGAGCAGACGCGGTAGCCGTTCATGCCGGGCAGCATGATGTCGAGGATCACCAGGTCGTGGACGCCCTCGCCGGCCCGGTGCAGCCCTTCGAGCCCGTCGTGCACGACATCCACGGCGAAGCCCTCGGCGGTCAGTCCCCTGGCCAGGGACACCGCGAGGCGCTTCTCGTCCTCCACGATCAACAGGCGCATGCGCACAGCCTCGCAAACTCAACCTGAAGGCGCCTTCAGGTGGCTTCAGGTTGCGTTCAGCAAGGTCCCGGCAGTGTGGGTCACGTCGAACAGCAGCAGCTCTCGGGAGGAACCCTCATGAAGCGCAACGTCACCATCGCAGCGATCACCGCGGCCGTGCTCATCGGCGGCACCACCGCCGCCACCGTCGCCTTCGCGGACGACGGTGACCGCCGGGGCGGCACGTCCACGCAGCAGCCGGCCGGCACGGACCGCGACGACCGCGACGACGACCGGTCCTACGCCGACGCGGAGGCCCCCCGGACGGACGGCGGCGCGAAGAGCACCCGGATCACCCTCGACCAGGCCGTCGCCGCCGCCCTGAAGAGCGTCCCGGGCACGGTCACCGAGGCCGAGCTGGACGATGACGACGACGACCGCGACCGCGCGGTCTGGGAGCTGGACGTCCGCGGTTCCGACAAGAAGTGGCACGACGTGACGGTGGACGCCGGGAACGGCAAGGTCCTGAAGACCCGCGACGACGACAACGACGACCGCGACCGGCACGCGCCCCGCTCCTCCGCCGTCACCCTGAACCAGGCGGTGGACGCGGCTCTGAAGACCGCGCCGGGCAGCGTCACGTCGATCGACCTGGACGACGACGATGACGACGACGACAGCCGGGGCAACGTCCTGCGCTGGGACATCGACATCACGGGCAAGGACGGCCGGCAGCACGAGCTGCGGGTCGACGCGAAGACCGGCAAGGTCACCGTGGACCGCGACGACGACGGCGACGACCGTGACGACCGCGCGGACGACCGCAACGACGACCGGGACGACGACCGGGATGACCGGGACGGCGACGACAGCTGACGGAAGCCCGGGCGGGCATCGGTGGAGCAGCTGAAGGCCCCCGGGCGGCGTGTACGCCGCCCGGGGGCCTTCAGCACGTGCTCAGGAGCTTCCCGTCAGCCCCGCCACCAGCTCATCGGCCGCCGCGTACGGGTCCAGGGTCCCCGCCACGATGCGCTCGGCCAGGGCGTGCAGCCGACGGTCGCCGCGCAGGTCGGCGATCCTCTCGCGGAGCGCGGTGACGGCGATCGTCTCGACCTCGTGCGCGGCGCGGGCGGTGCGGCGCTCGGCCAGTACGCCGTGCTCCTCCATCCAGGCCCGGTGCTTCTCCAGGGCCTCGACGACCTCGTCCGTGCCCTGGCCCCGGGCGGCGACCGTCTTCACGATCGGGGGGCGCCAGTCGCCGGGGCCCCGGGACTCCCCCAGGCCCAGCATGTGGTTCAGCTCGCGGGCGGTGGCGTCCGCGCCGTCCCGGTCCGCCTTGTTGACCACGTAGACGTCGCCGATCTCCAGGATCCCGGCCTTGGCCGCCTGGATGCCGTCGCCCATACCCGGGGCGAGCAGCACGACGGAGGTGTCGGCCTGGGAGGCGATCTCCACCTCGGACTGGCCGACGCCGACCGTCTCCACGAGGACCACGTCGCAGCCCGCCGCGTCCAGCACCCGGATGGCCTGTGGCGCGGACCAGGCGAGGCCGCCCAGGTGGCCCCGGGTCGCCATCGAGCGGATGTAGACGCCCGGGTCGGAGACGTGGTCCGCCATCCGGATCCGGTCGCCCAGCAGCGCCCCGCCGGAGAACGGCGAGGACGGGTCGACGGCGAGGACGCCGACCCGCTTGCCCGCCCGGCGGTAGGCGGAGACCAGGGCCGAGGTGGAGGTGGACTTGCCGACGCCGGGCGAGCCCGTGAGCCCGACGACGTAGGCGTGACCGGCCAGCGGCGCCAGCGCGGCCATCACCTCCCGCAGCTGCGGGGACGCCCCCTCCACCAGCGAGATCAGCCGGGCCACCGCACGCGGCCTGCCTGCTCGCGCCTGCTCGACCAGCGTGGGGACATCCACGTCCACGTTCACCGCTCCGTATCTCTACGCTCTGCCCCGGAACCCGTACGGGCCCGGAATCCGTACGGGTACTACTTGCCCGGGACGCGGATGATCAGCGCGTCGCCCTGACCCCCGCCGCCGCACAGCGCGGCCGCGCCGGTGCCGCCGCCGCGCCGCTTCAGCTCCAGGGCCAGGTGCAGGACGATCCGGGCGCCGGACATCCCGATGGGGTGGCCGAGCGCGATGGCGCCGCCGTTGACGTTGACCTTGTCCGAGGTGACGCCCAGGTCCTTCATGGACTGGACGGCGACGGCCGCGAACGCCTCGTTGATCTCGATCAGGTCGAGGTCCTCGACCGCCAGGCCCTCCTTCTTCAGGGCGTGCCGGATGGCGTTCGAGGGCTGCGACTGGAGGGAGTTGTCGGGGCCGGCGACGTTTCCGTGGGCGCCGATCTCGGCGATCCAGTCGAGGCCCAGCTCCAGTGCCTTCGCCTTGCTCATCACGACGACCGCGGCGGCGCCGTCGGAGATCTGCGAGGAGGTGCCGGCGGTGATCGTCCCGTCCTTGGCGAAGGCCGGGCGCAGCTTGCCGAGGGTCTCCGCGGTCGTCTCGGCGCGGATGCCCTCGTCCCTCGCGAAGAGGACCGGGTCGCCCTTGCGCTGCGGGATCTCGACCGGGGTGATCTCGGCCTCGAAGAGACCGTTCTTCTGAGCGGCGGCGGCCCGCTGGTGGGACTGCGCGCCGATCACGTCCTGGGAGGCGCGGTCGAGACCGAGACGGCCGTTGTGCTTCTCGGTCGACTCTCCCATCGGGATGTTCTCGTACGCGTCGGTGAGACCGTCGTGCGCCATCGAGTCCAGCATCCCGATCGCGCCGTACTTGTGGCCCTCACGGGACTTGGGGAGCAGGTGCGGGGCGTTGGTCATGGACTCCTGACCGCCCGCGACCACCACGTCGAACTCCCCGGCGCGGATGAGCTGGTCGGCCAGCGCGATGGCGTCGAGCCCGGACAGACACACCTTGTTGACGGTGAGCGCGGGGACGTTCATCGGGATGCCGGCCTTGACCGCGGCCTGCCGGGCGGGCATCTGGCCCGCACCGGCCGTGAGCACCTGACCCATGATCACGTACTGGACCTGGTCACCGCCGATGCCGGCCCGGTCCAGGGCGGCCTTGATGGCGAAACCACCGAGATCGGCGCCGGAGAAGCTCTTGAGGGAGCCGAGGAGGCGGCCCATGGGCGTCCGGGCGCCCGCGACGATCACTGAGGTGGTGGTACCGGTCGTTGCTGGCATGGGCACGGCCCCTTGGGATCGGATGTGAACGAGGGTTTACCTGAATGTACTGAGAGGCACCGCGCCCGTCATCCGGCAACCGGTGTGACGGCGCGCACGTTGCGTAACCGTGGCGAGAGCGGCGTACGGGCTCCATGCTGATTCCATGCTGACGCGAATCGATCACATCGGGATCGCCTGTTTCGACCTGGACAAGACCGTCGAGTTCTACCGTGCCACGTACGGCTTCGAGATGTATCACTCCGAGATCAACGAGGAGCAGGGCGTCCGGGAGGCGATGCTCAGGATCAACGGCACGTCGGACGGTGGGGCCTCCTACCTCCAACTGCTGGAGCCCACCCGGGAGGACTCGGCCGTCGGCAAGTGGCTGGCGAAGAACGGGGAGGGCGTGCACCACATCGCCTTCGGCACGGAGGATGTGGACGGGGACGCCGCGGACATCCGTGAGAAGGGCGTCCGGGTGCTGTACGACGAGCCCAGGACGGGGTCGATGGGGTCCCGGATCACGTTCCTGCATCCCAAGGACTGCCACGGTGTCCTCACCGAACTGGTCACGAGCAGGACGGAGCACTGACCACCGCATACCCGGCCCGGTAGAGTGGGCGGCTCCGGGCCGGGGCCGGGTCGGGGCCGTACCGCGTCCTCGTCGTTTGTCTGTCACCATTCCCCGGGGGACTCACGCCGGCGAGCAGTGCTCGTGCGGAGAGTTACGACCAGGGTTGGGGTCTCCCCCGCTGTGGGGCATCCCTGCTCGAACGAAGTCGAGAGCGGGGAAGAGTTGAGATCTCGGGGAAGGATGGGACCGCGCAGTGCGGGGCTACGAACGCCAGGAGAGCCACCGAGCTGAAGACGACCATCTCTCGCGGTTCGAAGCCGAGATGGACCGGCTGAAGACCGACCGGGAGAAGGCTGTCCAGCACGCCGAGGACCTCGGATACCAGGTCGAGGTCTTGCGTGCCAAGCTGCACGAGGCCCGGCGCAATCTCGCGACCCGTCCCGCCTACGACAGCGCGGACATCGGCTACCAGGCCGAGCAGATGCTGCGGAACGCGCAGGTACAGGCCGAGCAGATGCGCAGCGACGCCGAGCGCGAGCTGCGCGATGCCCGCGCCCAGACGCAGCGGATCCTCCAGGAGCACGCCGAGCACCAGGCGCGTCTGCAGGCCGAGTTGCACACCGAGGCCGTCCAGCGCAGGCAGCGGCTCGACCAGGAGCTGGCGGAACGCCGCCAGACCGTCGAGTCGCACGTCAACGAGAACGTCGCCTGGGCCGAACAGCTTCGCGCCCGCACCGAGTCGCAGGCCCGCCGGCTGCTGGAGGAGTCCCGCGCCGAGGCCGAGCAGGCGCTGGCCGCCGCCCGCGACGAGTCCGCCCGGCTGGCGGAGGAGACCCGTCGGCGCACCGGCTCGGAGACCGAGACCGCGAGGTCCGAAGCCGAAGCGATCCTGCTGCGCGCCCGCAAGGACGCCGAGCGGCTCCTCGGGGCCGCCTCCGCCCAAGCGCAGGAGGCCACCAGCCACGCGGAGCAGCTGCGCTCCAGCACGACCGCGGAGACCGACCAGACCCGCCAGCAGACCGCCGGGCTGAACCGGTCCGCCGAGCAGCGCCTCTCGGAGGCCGAGACCCGGCTGCGCGAGTCCCGCCTGGAGGCCGAGAAGCTCCTCTCCGAGGCGAAGGACGGCGCCGCCAAGCAGTTGGCCGCCGCCGAGTCGCAGAACGAACAGCGCACCCGTACGGCCAAGTCGGAGATCGCCCGGCTGGTCGGCGAGGCCACCAAGAGCACCGAGGCGCTGAAGGAAGAGGCCGAGCAGGCACTCGTCGACGCCCGCGCCGAGGCGGAGCGGCTGGTCGCCGAGGCGGGCGAGAAGGCCCGTACGGTCGCCGCCGAGGACGCCGCCGCCCAGCTGGCGAAGGCGGCCCGCAGCGCCGAGGAGGTGCTCACCAAGGCCTCCGAGGACGCGAAGTCGACGACGAAGGCGGCGAGCGAGGAGGCCGAGCGGATCCGTCGCGAGGCGGAGGCCGAGGCGGACCGGCTGCGCGGCGAGGCCGCCGAGCAGGCCGACGAGCTCAAGGGCGCGGCCAAGGACGACACCAAGGAGTACCGGGCCAAGACGGTCGAGCTCCAGGAGGAGGCCCGCCGGCTGCGTGGCGAGGCCGAGACGCTGCGCTCCGAGGCGGTCGCCGAGGGCGAGCGGATCCGGGGCGAGGCCCGCCGCGAGGCGGTCCAGCAGCTGGAGGAGGGCGCCCGCACCGCAGAGGAGCTGCTGACCGAGGCCCGCTCCGACGCGGACGAGCTGCGCACCAAAGCGAACGGCGAGAGCGAGCGCATCCGCGCCGAGGCCGCCGAGCGGGCCGCGACCCTGCGCAAGCAGGCCGAGGAGACGCTGGAGCGCACCCGGGCCGAGGCCGACCGGCTGCGGGCCGAGGCCGAGGAGCAGGCGGCGGCCGTCACGGAGGCGGCCGAGCGGGCCGCGACCGAGCTGCGCGAGGAGACCGAGCGCGGTGTCGCCGCCCGGCAGGCCGAGGCCGCCGACGAGCTGACCCGGCTGCACACCGAGGCCGAGTCCCGGCTCGCCGCCGCCGAGGAGGCGCTCGGCGAGGCCCGGACCGAGGCCGAGCGGGTCCGCCGCGAGACGAACGAGGAGGCGGAGCGGCAGCGCGCCGAGGCCGCCGAGCGCGTACGGGCGCTGACCGAGCAGGCCGGCGCGGAGGCCGAGCGGCTGCGCGACGAGGCCGCCGCCGACGCCGCCCAGTCCCGTGCCGAGGGCGAGAACGTCGCCGTACGGCTGCGTGGTGAGGCCACCGCCGAGGCGGAGCGGCTCAAGTCCGAGGCGCAGGAGAGCGCCGACCGGGTGCGCGCGGAGGCCGCGGCCGCCGCCGAGCGGGTCGCGGCCGAGGCCGCCGAGGCGCTGACCGCCGCCCAGGAGGAGGCCACGCGCCGCCGCCGGGAGGCCGAGGAGATCCTCGGCGCGGCCCGGACCGAGGCGGAGCAGGAGCGCGAGCGGGCCCGCGAGCAGAGCGAGGAACTGCTCGCCTCCGCCCGCAAGCGGGTCGAGGAGGCCCAGGCCGAGGCGCACCGGCTGGTCGAGGAGGCGGACGCCCGGGCGACGGAACTGGTCGCGGCGGCCGAGCAGACGGCCCAGCAGGTACGGGACTCCGTCGCCGGTCTGCAGGAGCAGGCCGAGGAGGAGATCGCCGGACTGCGCTCGACGGCTGAGCACGTCGCGGAACGCACCCGGGGCGAGGCGCAGGAGGAGGCGGACCGGGTCCGCTCCGACGCGCACGCGGAGCGGGAGCGGGCCTCCGAGGACGCGATCCGGCTGCGCCGGGAGGCGAACGAGGAGGCGACCCGTCTCCGGCGGGAGGCCGAGGAGGAGACCGACGCCGCCAAGGCGCTGGCCGAGCGGACGGTCTCCGACGCGATCGGCGAGTCGGAGCGGCTGCGCGCGGACACCTCCGAATACAGCCAGCGGATGCGCACCGAGGCGTCCGACGCGCTGGCGTCGGCGGAGCAGGACGCGTCGAAGGCCCGTGCCGAGGCCCGGCAGGACGCCAACCGGATCCGTTCGGAGGCGGCGGCCCAGTCGGACCGGCTGATGGCCGAGTCGGCCAACGAGAGCGAACGCGTCCGCAACGAGGCGGCCCAGGCCTCCGAGCAGCTCGTCGTCGAGGCCACCACGGAGGCCAACCGCCGCCGGGCCGAGTCCACCGAGCAGGCGGACCGGATGCTGGCCGAGGCGACCGGCGAGTCCGAGCGGCTGCGCGCGGAGGCGGCGGAGCGGCTCGGCTCCGCGCAGGAGCACGCGGCCCGCACCCGCGAGGAGGCGACACGGCTGCACGCGGAGGCGGAGTCGGCGTCCGAGGAGATGCGCTCCGACGCCCGCCAGGAGGCGGACCGGCTGCTGGACGAGGCGCGCGAGGCCGCGGCCAAGCGCCGTGCGGACGCGGCCGAGCAGGCGGACCAGCTCATCAACAAGGCGCGGGAAGAGGCGCTGCGTACGGCCACCGAGGCCGAGGGGCAGTCCGACACGATGGTCGGCGCGGCCCGCAAGGAGGCCGGGCGCATCACCTCGGAGGCGACCGTCGAGGGCAACACCCTGGTCGAGCGCGCCCGTACCGACGCCGACGAACTGCTGGTCGGCGCCCGGCGCGACGCGACGGCGATCCGGGAGCGGGCCGAGGAGCTGCGGACCCGGCTGGAGAGCGAGATCGAGGAGCTGCACGAGCGGGCCCGCCGGGAGACGTCCGAGCAGATGAAGACCGCCGGCGAGCGTGTCGACAACCTGATGAAGGCGGCGACCGAGCAGCGCGACGAGGCCGAGTCGAAGGCCAAGGAGCTGATGGCGGAGGCCAATTCGGAGGCGAGCAAGGTCCGTATCGCCGCGGTGAAACGGGCCGAGTCGCTGCTGAAGGAGGCCGAGACGAAGAAGGCCGGGCTGATCCGCGAGGCGGAGAAGCTGCGCGCCGACGCCGAGGCCGAGGCCAGAGCGACGGTCGACGAGGGCAAGCGCGAGCTGGACGTCCTGGTGCGCAGGCGCGAGGACATCAATGCGGAGATCTCCCGTGTCCAGGACGTGCTGGAGGCGTTGGAGTCTTTCGAGGCTCCGACCGGGGGCGGGAAACCGGCCGGCGGTTCCGCGGGAGGCGCCAAGGCTCCGGCGGCGGCGGGTACTCGGTCGGGGGGCAAGTCGTCCGAGCGGTGACCGATCCGCGGTGTGCCGTGCTTCGTCATGGACATTCAAGCCTTCGAGTGGCAAGCACTCCGGGGGTCAGCCACTCAAAAGGGGTGTCATTCTCCAGATCAAACCGGCATCTTCACGCTGACACGCCGCCATGGCCCCTAGGATTCCCCCTATCACCTCACCGGTCTCATTCGACAGGAACCTCATGAGTGACCCTTCCTCCCCCTTCGGCTTCGAGCTCGTGCGACGAGGCTACGACCGCGGTCAGGTGGACGACCGCATCACCAAGCTCGTCGCCGACCGTGACAGTGCCCTGGCCCGAATCACCTCTCTGGAAAAGCGCATCGAGGAGCTGCACCTCGAGACGCAGAACGCCCAGGCCCAGGTAAACGACGCCGAGCCGTCGTACGCCGGTCTCGGCGCCCGTGTCGAGAAGATTCTCCGCCTCGCCGAGGAGGAGGCCAAGGACCTGCGCGAGGAGGCCCGTCGCGCGGCCGAGCAGCACCGGGAGCTCGCCGAGTCGGCGGCCCAGCAGGTGCGCAACGACGCCGAGTCGTTCGCCTCCGAGCGCAAGGCGAAGGCCGAGGACGAGGGCGTCCGCATCGTCGAGAAGGCCCAGGGCGAGGCGAACACGCTCCGCACCGACGCCCAGAAGGACGCCCAGCAGAAGCGCGAGGAGGCCGACGCCCTCTTCGAGGAGACCCGCGCCAAGGCCGCCCAGGCCGCGGCCGACTTCGAGACCAACCTCGCCAAGCGCCGCGAGCAGTCGGAGCGCGACCTCGCGTCCCGCCAGGCCAAGGCCGAGAAGCGTCTCGCCGAGATCGAGCACCGCGCCGAGCAGCTCCGCCTGGAGGCCGAGAAGCTCCGCACGGACGCCGAGCGCCGGGCCCGCCAGACGGTGGAGACCGCCCAGCGCCAGGCCGAGGACATCGTCGCCGACGCCAACGCCAAGGCCGACCGGATCCGCAGCGAGTCGGAGCGCGAGCTGGCGGCGCTCACCAACCGCCGCGACTCGATCAACGCGCAGCTGACCAACGTCCGCGAGATGCTGGCGACGCTGACCGGCGCCGCCGTGGCCGCCGCCGGCTCCCCGGTGGAGGACGAGCCCGCGACCCGCGGTGTCCCGGCCCAGCAGACCCGCTGACCTCCGGCGCGGGTAAGTACCCCGTGTGCGCCCGGTTCCGCCTTTGTGGTGGCGCCGGGCGCTCGGGCGCTCTAGCGTGAACGCATGATCGAGCTCGAGGGACTCACCAAACGTTTCGGCAGCAAGATCGCCGTCGATCATCTGTCGTGTCAGGTCAGACCGGGCATCGTGACCGGCTTCCTCGGCCCGAACGGGGCGGGCAAGTCCACCACGATGCGGATGATGCTCGATCTCGACAACCCGACCAGCGGTACGGTGCGCATCGACGGCAAGCACTACCGCGAACTCCAGGAACCGCTGAAGTACATCGGGGCGCTCCTCGACGCCAAGGCGATGCACGGCGGCCGCAGCGCGTACAACAACCTGCTGTGCCTGGCGCAGAGCAACCGCATCCCGAGGAGCCGGGTCGACGAGGTGCTCGACATGGTCGGCCTGAGCGCGGTGGCGAAGAAGAAGTCCAAGGGGTTCTCCCTCGGCATGGGCCAGCGGCTGGGCATCGCGTCCGCGCTGCTCGGCGATCCCGAGATCCTGATGTTCGACGAGCCGGTCAACGGACTGGACCCCGAGGGCATCCACTGGATCCGCAATCTGATGAAGGCGCTCGCGTCGGAGGGCCGGACGATCTTCGTCTCGTCCCACCTGATGAGCGAAATGGCGCTGACCGCCGACCATTTGATCGTGATCGGCCAGGGCAAGCTGCTCGCCGACACCTCGATGGCGGACTTCATCCAGGAGAACTCCCGCAGCTACGCGCGGCTGCGCTCCCCGCAACAGGAACGGCTGCGCGACGTGCTGCACCAGGAGGGCTTCACCGTCGTCGAGACGGCGGGCGGCGTCCTGGAGATCGACGGCGCCACCACCGAGGAGTTGGGTGAGCTGGCCGCCAGGCACCAGCTGGTGCTGCACGAGCTGAGTTCCCAGCGGGCCTCCCTGGAGGAGGCGTTCATGCAGATGACCGCCGGTTCGGTGGAGTACCACGCCCATTCGGACCGGGACCCGGCGGCCGAACCACCCGCGGTGGGAGCCGACTGGGGCGAGAACTGGAACAAGCCCGGCGGCACCGACGGCAAGGGGGCGTGACGACCATGGCATCCGTACCCGCGGTTCTCACCTCGGAATGGACCAAGATCCGGTCGGTCTCCTCGACCACCTGGACACTCATCGCCGCGTTCGCCGTCACGGTCGTGATGGGCGCGGCGCTGAGCGCCCTGCTGAACGCCACGTTCGACGACCTCTCCGAGGCCGAGCAGGCCACGTTCGACCCGACTTTCGTCAGCTTCTCCGGGACGGTTCTCGGCCAGCTCGCGATGGTGGTGTTCGGGGTGCTCGTCGTCGGCACCGAGTACAGCTCCGGCATGATCCGCACCTCGCTGGCGGCCGTGCCCCAGCGCGCGACCTTCCTCCTCAGCAAGATCACGGTGGCCGGTGCGCTGGCCCTCGGTGTGGGGCTGCTCACCAGCTTCGTCTCGTTCTTCCTGAGCCAGGCCATGCTCGGCGACCGGGGCACCGACATCGGCGCGGACAACGTGCTGCGCGCGGTCGTCGGCGGCGGGCTCTACATGGGGCTGATCGCGATCTTCTCCATGGGAGTGGCGGCGATGCTGCGCAGTTCCATGCTGTCGCTCGGCATCCTGATGCCGTTCTTCTTCCTGGTCTCGCAGATCCTCGCCGCGGTGCCGGGCGCCAAGAGCGTCGCCCGGTACTTCCCCGACCAGGCCGGTTCGAAGATCATGCAGGTCGTCCCGGACGCGTTGAACACCGACCCGGCCCCGTACGGCCCCTGGGCCGGACTCGGGATCATGGTGCTCTGGGTGCTCGCGGCGGTGCTCGGCGGCTTCCTGGTCCTGAAGAAGCGGGACGCGTAACGGTCCGCTCGCACGCAGTGCGCAACTTGGCCGGAACCGTCAGCGCCTGGTTATCCTCCTAACTCTTACGGGGGTGCGCGGCCGGGTGGCCCGAGCCCCGAACGACAGAGTGAGTCGATGGGGCTGGAGAATGATCGAGGCAGTCGGCCTGACCAAGCGCTACGGCGCGAAGACGGCCGTGGACGACCTTTCCTTCCAGGTGCGGCCGGGGGCCGTCACCGGGTTCCTCGGTCCCAACGGGTCGGGCAAGTCCACGACCATGCGCATGATCCTCGGCCTGGACCGCCCCACCGCAGGTCACGTCACGATCGGCGGCCACCCCTACCGCGACCTGCCGAACGCCCCGCGCCAGGTGGGCGCGCTGCTGGACGCCAAGGGCGTGCACGGCGGACGCACCGCCCGCAACCACCTGCTGTCCCTGGCCCAGCTGGCCGGCATCCCGGCGGCCCGGGTCGATGAGGTGCTGGGCGTCGTCGGCCTCCAGGACGTCGCCAAACACCGCTCCAAGGGCTTCTCACTCGGGATGGGGCAGCGGCTCGGGATCGCGGCCGCGCTGCTCGGCGATCCGCAGGTGCTGCTCTTCGACGAGCCCGTCAACGGTCTCGACCCGGAGGGCATCCACTGGGTCCGCAATCTGATGAAGATGCTGGCCGCCGAGGGGCGCACGGTCTTCGTCTCGTCCCACCTGATGAGCGAGATGGCGCTGACCGCCGACCATCTGATCGTCATCGGGCGCGGGCGGCTGCTCTCCGACATGAGCGTCACGGACTTCATCTCCGCCAACTCCGCCGACTTCGCCCGGGTCCGGGTGCCCACGGACGGCCCCGAGGACCGGGAGAAGCTGACGGCCTCGCTCATCGAGGCGGGCGGCCGGGTCATGACGGAGCCGGGCGGGGCGCTGCGGGTCACCGGGCTGCCGCTGCGGAGGATCAGCGACCTGGCCCACGGGTGCGACGTACGGCTCTGGGAGCTGTCGCCGCACCAGGCCTCCCTGGAGGAGGCGTACATGCGCCTCACGCAGGGCCTGGTGGACTACCGCTCGACGGACGACGCCAAGGCGGGGCTCGTGGAGCCGCTCCCCCAGGACCCGTACGGGGGCGCCGACAGCTTCGCGTACCCCGAGCCGGTGGAGGTGCCGCAGGAGGGCTGGTACGCCCCGCCGCCGCCCGTTCCGGGCCGGAGTCCCGCACCCGCGGCGCC
>NZ_JAAXYC010000106.1 GCF_018619185.1 Streptomyces sp. McG3
CGCCCGACCCGCCCGAGAATCGTGCCCGCCTCCCGGCGGGGACGACGTCCCCACAATCCACTACTCACGAAGGATCGCCATGACGGAACGCAACACGTTCGTTCGCAGCGCGCACGACCTAGGTCTCGCGGCTTGGCTGGGGGGCTCCCTCATGGGTGCTGTCGGCGTGAACGGGGCTGCCGAGGAAGAGGGTGTCACCGAGGTCGGGACCGCGCGCATCGCATCGGCCGGCTGGGCACGGTGGGCGCCGCTGGGTGCCGTCGCCATAGGCGCCCACCTGCTCGGCGGTGCCGGGATCCTGATCGCGAACCGGAACCGGGTCCGCGGCCAGAAGGGTGTCACCGCTTCCACCGTCGCCAAGACCGTCCTGACCGGGGCCGCTCTCGCCGCCACGGCGTACGCCCGGGTTCTGGGCAAGAAGGTCGATCTCGCCACGTCACAGAAGGAAGAGGACCAGGAGGCGGCCGAGGAGTTCCCGGTGGACCTGTCACAGGCGCAGTCACAACTCGCCCTGATGCAGTGGGCGGTGCCCGCTCTGACCGCCGGTCTGGTCGTTCTCAACGCCGTGCACGGTGAGCAGCAGCGGCCCTCCCAGCAGGTCCGCGGAGCTGTGCGGCACACCCTGGACGCGGTGAACCCGCAGAAGCGGTAGCTGCCGCGCGGCACGGTTCTGCCGCCGCCGCTTCTCCCCGGCGGCGGCAGGTGGCGCAATCGAAGAGGCTGTACGCCTCCGTGCGCCGTTAGCGTTGCGCTACTTACCAGTAGGAACCGCACCGGCGTTTCCGGAGAAGGACGTCGAGACTTCGAGTCCTCGCAGCAGAGCGATCCGTTCAGACGAGAAGAACGACCGTACCGAGCGCCGCCGCCCAAGATGCGCTCTCAGCGCGAACGGCGCCGCACCCTTTTGGAGGTTTCCATGTCCGCCCCCTCTGACTCCGGCCCGCTTGCCGCTCTGTCCGCCGCGGGGGTGTCGGTCTGGCTCGATGACCTCTCCCGGGAGCTCCTGGCCGGCGGTGAGCTCAAGAAGCTGATCACGGACAAGCACGTAGGGGGAGTCACCACGAACCCCACGATCTTCGCCTCCGCCCTGTCCAAGGGGAACCGATACAACGAACAGCTGCGCCGCCTGGGCGCCGAGGGGGCCGCCGTCGATGACGCGGTATTCGCTCTCACGACCGATGACGTACGGGCCGCGTGTGACGTCTTCCGCCCTGTCCACGAGAGTTCTGGGGGTGTCGACGGCCGGGTCTCCATCGAGGTGGATCCCCGGATGGCGCAGGACGCCGACGCCACTGCCACCATGGCCCGCAGGCTGTGGGAGGCGGTCGACCGCCCCAATCTGTTCATCAAGATCCCGGCCACCCGCAAGGGGCTCAAGGCCATCACCGCTGTCCTCGCCGACGGCATCAGCGTCAACGTCACGCTGATCTTCTCCCTGGAGCGCTACCGCGAGGTGATGGACGCCTATCAGAGCGGACTGGAGCAGGCCCGGGAGGCGGGGCGCGACCTGGCGGACGTCCACTCGGTCGCCTCGTTCTTCGTTTCCCGCGTCGACACCGAAGTCGACCACCGCCTCAACGCGATCGGTACGAACGAGGCGCAGGTGCTCAGGGGCAAGGCCGCGGTCGCCAACGCCAGGCTGGCCTACCAGGCGTACGAGCAGTCGCTCGCGAAGCCCCGCTGGCAGCGTCTCGCCGCAGCCGGAGCCCGCGTGCAGCGTCCCTTGTGGGCGTCCACCGGCGTCAAGGACCCGTCCTACCCCGACACCATGTATGTCAGCGAACTCGTCATCGTGGGCACCGTGAACACCATGCCCGGCACCACCCTGGACGCGTTCGCCGATCACGGCACCCTCCCCGCCCATGCCCCGACAGCGGATACCTTCGCGGCCGCCGCCGCCCACCTGGAGGCGCTGGAAGATGCCGGTGTCGACTTCGGGGACGTCACGGACACGCTGGAGCGAGAAGGCCTGGCCAAGTTCGAGGACAGTTGGCGGGAACTCGGGGAATCCGTGCAGCGCGAAATGCGCGCCGAGGCCGCCAGCACGGACGGGCCAGGAGCCGGCCCGGTGAGCGACGCGGAGAACGCCGGTCTGCTGGCGATCTACCTCAACGACCACTACGCCGGCGCCACCGGTGGTCTGGAACTCTTCCGGCGGGCCGCGAAGACGTCCCCGAACTCGGCGGACGCCGCAGTGCTGGCCGATCTGGCCCAGCAGGTCGAGGAAGACCGTGACGCACTGGCACGGATCATGGCCGACCTGGGCGTGCCCACCAGCCAGTCCAAGGCAGCCATGGGCTGGCTCGCGGAGAAGGCGGGCCGCCTCAAGCCGAACGGCCACATCCTCTCCCGCTCTCCGCTCAGCGACCTCCTGGAAACGGAATCGATGTTGCTGGGCGTCCTGGGCAAGGCAGCCTGCTGGCGAACCCTGCGCATCCTGGCCGAATCCGATGATCGCCTCTCCGCCGACCGCCTGGACACGCTCCTGGAACGCGCCGAGCAGCAGAGCGAGACCCTGGAAGAACTCCGCTCCGCGGCGGCTTCCCGAACGCTCCTGCCTCGGCCCTCCGACACCCGATGACGTGACCCGGCACCGGCGAGCCGGGTCAGGTGGGCGGGCAGCACGGACAAGCTGGGGGCGGCTCGACCAGGCCCGCAGCGGCCCCCATGAACCGCTGAGTGGCCGGTTCGCCGAGTTGATCGTCGGGCCGGGCCGGCGACGGCGGCGCCGGCATGCCGCGAGTAGCAGGCCCCTGTCGATCGGTGGATCGGGCTGGGCGCGACTCTTCGCGGAGCCGGATGAGACGTCTGGACGGGAGACGGTCCCGCCCAGGCGCTCCCGGACGGCCTGCCCGTACCCGGTCCGGGCTCTCAGCTCCGGGCGAAGATCGGCTCCCAGCGCCCCGCGGAGTGGTCTTTGGGCGTGCGGGCTCCACTGAGGGAGACCGTCTTCCCGCTGCCGACGCCGACCAGCACCAACCGGTTCTCGTACTCCCCGGCACCCGGCGCGATGTCCCAGGCGATCAGCCGCGTGGCGTCGACCCAGACGAGGAGTTCCTGGCCCCGCAGCTTGGCGATCCGCTTGCCTGTTCGGGGATCGAGAACCTGGGTTGCGGTGGTCTTCGTGCCTCCCGCGAAGGGCCCGGCGACGAGCCGGCCGTCCGGGGAGAGACCCGCGGGCGCGGACACGAGGTCCACGTACGCCTCCTCGGCGGGTGCGGTCACCGCCTTTCCGTCGAAGTCGCGGTAGATGACACCGGGGTCCATGTTGATGGGCTCGTACAACAGGGTGCCGTCGGCGTTGAAGCGCAGGTTCTCGCCGGAACCGAAGCCGCCGCCTCCGCCGGCGTACGCGGGCAGTGCCTGCCAGTCGGAGGCTCCCGTCGCCACATCGACGACGGCGAACCCGGTGCGGCAGGGCACCCGCCACGGCTCGAAGCCGTCGTTCACCTCGACCTTGTGGGACCAGTAGGCCCGGTCCGGATTCTTGTCGTACGTAGTGGCCACCAGCTTGCTGCCATCCGGCGAGAAGGACAGACCACCCGCGCCCTGTGCCAGCGGGATCCAGCGGGCCACCTTCCCCGTACGGAGGTCGAGGAGCCCGATACGCCGGGCCGGCAGTTCGCGTTCCAGTACGGCGGCGGTACGCATGCCGGGCGCCACGGCGAGGAAGGACCAGCGCTCGTCCATCTCGTACCGGCCGGTCTTCTGGTTCAGCACCGAGTAGGTCCGCTCGACGATCTCGTCGCGGTTCGGCTGCTCGACCTTCCGGGAAGTGGAGTACCCGGCGAGGACCTGATCTCCGACGGCGATCTTGTCACGAGGCGGGGACTGGTCGACATGGCTCAGGACGTCGTGGGCGGAGGCTTCGCCGCCGACCACGTGGAGTCCTCCGCCGCGGCCGGTTTTCGGGTCGCCGGCGTCGAGCAGCATGGGCACGCCCACCGCCGAGGCGACGACCAGGGCCGTGGTGGCCGCGGCGGTGGCGAGGGTACGGGCCCGGCGACGCCGCCGCTCGGCGAGAATCCGGCCGGCCAGGCCGGAGGGCGGGGGCGGGACATCGGCGGCCTGCTCGCGCAGGGAGTCCCGGACAAGTTCCTCGACGTTCACGGTCGTACCTCCACTGCGGCGAAACCGCGGGGCAGCGGCTCCTCGGCGTCGGACCGGCCGAGGGCGGTGAGTTCGGGCGCATGGGCGCGCAGCCGGGCCAGCGAACGGTGGGTGGTGGACCGCACGGTGCCGACGGAGCATCCGAGGAGACGGGCCACATCGGCCTCGGGCAGATCCTCGAAGTAGCGCAGCACGAGGACGGTGCGCTGCCGCGCGGTGAGCCGCGACAGGGCCTCACGCATCACCAGACGCAGATCGGCGGCAGCCGCACCGTCCGCGCCGCTGCCCCGGTCGGGCGGCTCGGCAACCGTCAGCTCCCGTCTGCGCCCCTTCAACCGCCAGCGGCTGACCTGCTGCCGGTAGAGGATCTGGCGGACGTACGCCTCGGGTTCGTCGATCCGGCCCCACCGCCCGGCTGCCTTGACCAGCGCGTTCTGCAACAGGTCCTCACCCGCATGGCGGTCCCCGCCGCTGAGCAGCACGGCCGTCCTCAGCAAGGCCCCCGAGCGGTTGCTCACGAACTCCCGGAAGCTCTCCTGACCTGCCGCGTCCATGGTCACCTTTCGCTTTCCCGGACGGGCCCCCTGCCCCTCCCCGACCGTACTGACGCGCGCGGCTACCCGCCGCTATGCCTCCTGATCCAGCCGGCCTCGCCCCGGTCCGACAGGACGCCGTCGGTGTCGTAGAGCATGTACCAGCCGGGCGGCACCATCGTGGGGTTGGTCCGGCACGTTCACGCTCACGTCGCCGTTCCTCCTTCTTGAGGTGCCATCTCATTCGGTGTGTCTGCGACAGCGCATGAGGGCGCCGGCGGTGCTCGTGAAGGCGAGGAAGCGCTCGGCCTCAGCGCCCTTCCCCAGGCGGTCGGTTGCTGCCCGATCAAAATCCGGGGCGGTACGCGAAGAACAGGGCTCCGACAAGGGCCACTGCGATAAGGCCCAGCACTATTCCGACCAGCGCGGAGAGGGGCCCCGTCCATACCGTGTGCAGAGCCCACACGACCGCCCCGACGAGCAGCCGGGAAAGCGAGACCATGATTCCGTCGACGATCTTTACCACGGTGAAGGTTTTGGCGACAACGGTGGCCAGCGAGCAGCCCAGTGCCATTCCGACGAACACGCCGGCCGCCTGGGCGAAATCCGTCGGCCCGAGGCGGTGTCCGAGCAGGGCGCCCCCGCACGCCCCGGCTCCGGTCAGGACGAGTCCCCAGGCCCCGCGGGCGCCGAGGGCCAGGGCTTCTCTGTCCATGCTGCCGGGTGCCGTTCTGCTGCGCAGAGAGGGCACCTCTTTCAGCAGGAGGAGGCCGCCCAGTAGGTCTGCGGCGGCGAAGCATCCCACGAAGGCGCCGATGACCGCGCCGGTTCCGCCGTCCAGAAGCGCGCCCGCAAGGGCTCCCAGTGCGAGGCCGAGAAGACCGGCCAGGCGTTGTATGCCGGCTTCGTTCATCGTGTGGCCTTTCGGGAGGAGACGTGTGCGGTGGCCGCCGCCCGGGCCGCCAGTTCCTCGGCGGACCGGGCGGGCCCGGGGGCGTTGAGCACGCTCGTGAGTCCACGCAGCATGTGGTGGTAGTGGCCGTGCAGCGCGACGGGCCGCTCTGACAGGAGGTGGTGGTAGATCTCCACGGCTTGTTCCGCCGCCGCGAGCGCCGCGGCGTGGTCGCCCGAACGCATCAGGTAGTGGGAGAGGTTGCTCCAGGAGTCCGCGAGTTCGGGGGCCATGGAGGCGGGGTTGTACCGGGCGAGCCGACGCCGGATCTCCAGTGCCGTGTGCTGGGTCTCCGCGGCTTGGCGCGGTTGTCTTCGCGTGTCGTGACAGGCGGCCAGGTTGTGCAGGGCGCTCGCCAGGTCCGCCTCGTAGGCGGCGGGCATGGCTCGGCTCAGACGTCGGTAGATATTCACCGCCTCGCGCTGCAGGGCCAGGGCCTTGCGCCTGCGTCCGACGCGTGCCGAGGCGATGGCCAGACCGTTGAGGCTCTCGGCGAGCCCGGGTTCGTGCTCGGACGGCCGGGCCCGTACCAGGCGCCGATAGATGGACACGGCTTCGCGATGCCGGTCGAGGGCCTCGGCACGGCTGTCCATCGCCGTCATCGCGGAGCCGAGGTTGTTCAGTGCCGTCGCGAGTGCGGCCTTGTGGGCGGCGGGTCCGGCCCTGGCCAGGAGGCGGCGGGCGAGGACCGCGCGTTGCGCGGGGTGTACCGCTTCGTCGTCGCGGCCGACGTTGGACAGCCGCAGCGACAGGTCGCTCAGTGCCGCGGCGTAGTCCTGCCGGTACGCGGCTGGGTACTGACGCTCCAGGTCCGCCCACAGCAGCACGGCCGTCTCGGTGGCTCGGAGTGCTTCGTCGTGCAGTCCGGCGTGGAACAGCCGGGTCCCGAGCCGGTCGTGGATACGGGCCCGCTCGGCGGGACTTCGTGCGGCGGCGAGCCGGTGGGGAGCGAGCCGTCGGCAGATCCTGGCGATCCCGGGATCGAGGTCGACGACCCGGTGCTCCGGGAAGGCGGACGCGACGGCTTCCAGTACCTCGGGCCCGATGTCCGCCAGGCCCGCGAGCAGGAAAAGAGCGGAGTTGCCCGCTTCCATGGCCAGCCGCGGATCGGTGACCAGCATCGGATAGAGCTGGCCGGTGCCTACATGCGGCCACCGGGCGGCGGCGGAGGCGAGGAAGGTGACGGCGCGTGGAGCCCAAGGTCGGGGCGCCTCCGTGCCGGCCCGTTCCAGCAGCGCGGACGTGGTCGGGGCCGCCCAGCCGCGCGCCGGATAGTCGGCCCGGTGCCCGGGAAGGGTCAGGGCGAGGAAGTCCTCCGCCAGCCGGTCGGGGTACAGCGGCTCCAGGACGGTTCCTCGGGTCGGATCCGCGGGCGGATAGCAGCGGGCATGGTCGGCGAGTACCCGGTGGGGGTTGCCGGGGACACCGGCCGCCCGTAGAGCCCGGACGCCGGTCGGGACGCTGCTGGGGCCGGTCAACGTGGCGGTGAACACCGTCCGGTTGATCACACCGGGCGGTGTCGAGGGGGCCTGCTCGGGCGGGTCCAGCCGGGGGGCGTCGTCCCCGTAGAGGTTCTCCCAGTGCAGTTGCTCCCGGTCGAGCAGGTAGACGGTCAGTGCCTCCAGCCCGTGTGGGGGCCGTGTCCCCGCGGCTCGGGCGTCGACCCAGACGAGCGCGGCCATGTGGAGGGCCAGTGTCAGGCCGAAGCCGGGGTCGTCGAGGGCGGGCGGGGTGCCGGTGTCCGGGGGAACGCCGTAGCAGGCGGCGAATCCGGTGCGCGCCGCCCGGAACATCTCGCTGCGTTGCCCGCCCGTCGTGCCGTCGGCGCCGGTCTCCGCCAGCGGCGCCAACTGTTGCGAGGAGGTGCCGGCCTGGTGGTTGCTGAGCGCGGCGCGCACCGCCGGCCATCCCTCGGCGCCGCGTCCGAGCATGAGCACCCGGGTCCGTACACCGGGGCGGTGCAGCAGCACGTTGCTCATCAACCAGGTGAGATGGGTCAGGGGCCAGCGGTCCGCGTAGTCCACGATGAGGAGCAGGCCGGCAGCGCCGTCCAGTCGCAGGTCCTGGCTGCCCGGCGCGGGCAGTACCGCGCCGGGTCCGTGGGTCGCGGTAGCCGCCTTCCAGCCCTGCTCGACGGTGGAGGCGGCGAACTCGTCGGCAAGCCGTGTCTTGCCCTGGCCCCCGGGGGCGTGCAGCCAGCGGACCGCGAGCCGTGGTCCGGAGTCGCGCCACTGCCGCAGTTCGGCGAGCTCGGTGTGCCGGCCGGTGAAGGGTACGACCCCGAAGCGCGCGTTGAGCATGCGGCTGGGCAGCTCCATCAGGAACGCGGTGTCGCCCGGGGGCCGCGAAGCCCACGCCTCCAGGACGTACAGCGGGACACCCGCGCCGAAGACATGGATGTCCGCGCCGATGGTGCCGAAACCGTAGCCGCTCTCCACGTGGACGTTCTGGACCGCCTGCGACCATGTGGGCTCCGAGCCCGGGGAGGTGACAGGCACGGGGGCGGGGTCGGGCATCTCGGTCACGGCGCGCCTCCTGGGCCCTCGCTCTCCGTGTCCTCGTCCGCACGAGTGTGGGGACGGGGAGCAGCACGGGGTGCGGCCGTCGCGTGGGCGAGGACGTTCCCGAACACGGCCGCGTTCACCCGTCCCCGCTCGCGCGCGGTGTTGTCCCGCACCCCGTACCGGCCGCCGGGCGGCAGTTCCTCGCTCTCTGCCGCCACCTGGGCGCGGCGCGCAGCTGGTCGGCCGGTTCGGGATGGCGAACCAGCGGCATGGTGAGCTGTGCTGACCAGAAGGGGACGAGAGTCTCGCGCACGCGGTCTGCCCCGGGTGACCCCACCACCACGGACTCATCGGCGTCGAGCCGCCTTCCCCGTTCGGTGGTTGCGGCGACGTCCCCGCGGCCGGGCAGTCGGGCCCCGCGTCCGCCCTCGTCCCAGGCACTGGTGGCCATGGCCGCGAGGGGAGTCGTCGCTCCGGACATCGCGGGAACCGCCGCTGTCTCTTCGAGCACGAGATCATCTCCGTTCGGATGCGCCGGCCCTTACCCGCGCGGCCCGTGCACTGTCCCGGGTCGCGAGAAGACAAGTCCCCTGGATCTGTGACCGGCGGACATCGCCGAGGCTGCTCAAGCGGTTGCACCTGCCGTCGAAAGCGTAGCCCGAACCCGCGCCTCTACTCGGGCAGTTGTCGTTCTCCGCCGTGTGCCCCGGGCGCATTCAGCCTGACTTGGCGATGCGGTCGGGGTCACTGGGGTACGGCGGGGTGGACGCCGATGCGCCGGCCGTGCGCCTCCCTCGTACAGCGACTGCGAGGTCGGGGTCAGGGAGCCGACGCGCGGGTCCGTTGGTCAGCCGCCCGCGTTCCGTTCCGCGATCCGCAGATTGTTGGCGATGCCCGCACGCACCGGGTGCCCGGCCGGCAGGCTCGTGCTCCGGGCGTGGGCGCGACGCAGGACGGTGAGGCCGTCGCGGCGGAGGCCTGCGGCGAAGAGGGTCGCACCGAGGGTGTTGGCGGTGGTGAGGGTGGACTCGTGGCCGGCTCCGAGAAGGCGGGCGCGGCGCTGCCAGGTGTCGTCGAGAACCGCGACAGACGCGGAGACGTCGCCCTGGATGGCCAGGGCCCCGCCCAGGTTGTGAGCGCAGTCGAGGGTCGCGGGGTCGTCGGAGCCCCAGGCGCGGGCCGCACGGTCGGTGGCCTCGCGGGCGATCTGCACGGACGCGGTCGCCTTGCGCTGCTGGTAGAGAGTGGAGCCGAGCAGGTTGAGCAGGCCGATGGTCTCCCCGTGGTTCGCTCCCAGTTCCGCCTCGCAGTCGGGCAGCAGGCGGCGCAGGAGGACCTCCGCCGCGGCGAAGTCGCCGGTGTCGAACAGGACACGCGCCGTGCGAAGCTGCCGGCGCAGGCCGGTGCGGTTCGGGCCCTTGCGACGCCACACGGCGCCCCCTCGCCCACGGCGTCCCCGCCGCGTCGGTGTTCCGGTGGTGTGGCCGACCACCGTACAACCGCTCCCCGTTGATCAGGAAGGTCGCGGGCACGGGCCGCGCCGCAGTGGCACGATGGGGAGGGCACGGCAACGGGAGGACACCCATGATCGAATCCCTGGCGGCGATCGCGACGGCCGCTTCGACGACGCTCGTCGCCGCGATGGCGACCGACGCCTGGGGCGCCGCGCGCTCCGGGTTGCTGCGGCTGTTCCGGCGGAACGACGCACCCGAACAGGGGGCACTGGTCGCGCTGTTGGAGAGCGAGGCCGCTCTGGTCTCCGAGGCGGAGGATCCGGAGGCGGCGCGCCGTCAGCTGGCACCGGCGTGGCAGTTGCGGCTCGAGCGGTTCCTTCACGCGCACCCGGAGGTGGCCGACGACGTGCGCGAGCTGACCCGTCGGCTGCAGGACGAACTGCCCGCCCAGCAGCGCCACTGGGTGCAGCACGTCGAGGCGCGCGACCACGGACAGGCGTTCGGCGCCCAGGGGGGCAACGTGATCGTCCATCAGGGCCCCGGCGCCGGCCACGGCGACCGCGCGACGTGAGCGAGAAGCACGTCGGCGCGACGGGCGGGTTCGCCCACGGTGTCGGCGGCGCGGACATCCATGTGTTCGGCGACGCAACCCCGTTACTCCGGGCAGCTCGCCGTGGACGCGCCGCAGCGGAGCCGCTCCTTCGCGTTCGTGACCCGCGCGCACGACCTGCACCATCCCGGTTCCCTGTTGCGGCGGTCCCCAGCCCGTTCGGGCGACGCCGAACGCGCGGCTCCGGCCCGGTCCGGCGGGGACGATCCGGTCGTGCGAGACCTGCTGCGCCTCGCCGACGTGATGGCCACCCGCCACTGACGACTCAGGGGCGTGGGCGTCGGAGTGACGCCAGGGGGAATCTGTCGGTTGGCCACCAGCGGTCGACCGATCCGAAGAAGCCGGTCCGAGCGATGCTTCGTCGCTCCGACCGGCTTCTTCGCCGTGCTGGATGCGATCCGGTCGAGGTGCGGCGCGGTGGACGCGGGTCAGTCGACCGGCTCGCCGGGCTGGTCGTGCGTGGCGCAGTGGATGCCGCCGCCCCCGGAGGCCACGGTGTCGATCACGACCGGCACGATGTCGCGGTCGGGGAACTGCTCCTGGAGGATTCCCCGGGCCCGGTCGTCGGCCTTGCGGTCGCCGAACCTGGGCATGAAGACCGAGTCGTTGGCCACGTAGAAGTTGGCGTACGTCGACACGAAGTCGTCGCCCTCGCCGGTGATCCTGTCCAGGTCGGGCTGCGGCAGGTCGATCACCTCGAAGCGCCGGCCGCGGGCGTCGGTCGCCCTGCTCAGCACCGCCCTGGCCTGGTCGGCCGCGCGTGACCAGGAGTCCGGGGGAGTGCCGGGAAAGGCCTGGTCCAGGAGCACGACGCCCGGCGCGGTGAAGCGGACGAGGCTGTCCACGTGGGCGTCGGTGATGTCCTGGCCGCGCACACCCTTCAGCCACACCACCTTGTCGACCCCCAGGGTCTCGATGAGGTCGGCCTCGATGTCGTCCCGGCTCAGCCCCGGGTTGCGGTTCTCGTTGACGATCGAGCTCTCGGTGATCAGCAGGGTGCCCTCGCCGTCGGTCTCGAAGGAGCCGCCTTCGGAGACGAGAGGGGCCTCGACCCGCGGAATCCCGTACTTCGAAAGGAGGGTGCGGCCGACCCGGGCGTCGTTCGCGTGCTCCTGCTTGTCGCCCCAGCCGTTGAAGTTGAAGTCGACCCCGATGACCTCGCCCCCTTCCTCGACGAACACCGGGACCGTGTCGCGTGCCCACATGTCGTCCACCGCGAGGGGGATGACCTCGACCTGCGAGCCGCAGGCCCGCTGGGCGGCCTTCCGCTGATCGGGCCTGGCCATCATGACGACGTACTCGTACTCCGCGATGGCGCGGGCGATGCGGGCGATGTCCTCGCGGACGTACGGGAGGTCCTCCGCCCACACCGATTCCAGGGCGGGCCACGACATGAAGGTGCGCGCGTGGCTGTCCCACTCCGCACCGAAGCGGCGTTCCCCTTCGGACGCGCGGTCGGAGCCGGTGCCGACGGCTCCGGAGGCGGAATCGTCGGGGCCGCAGGCCACGGCCCCAAGAGCGAGTGCGCCGAGTCCGGCAAGGGTGCGGAGGGCCGTACGGCGGGTGGGGGGACGGTGGGACACGATGGGCTCCGATCGTGGACGTTCACAGGCTATCCGGGTGCGTGGGGTGCGGCGCGGCGGTCTGCGGCCCCGGCGCGAGCGCCGGTTCGGTACTGATGGCACTGTGACACTGACTGAAAATTCAGTCAAGTCAATCGGGCTCGTCGGCCTGTCGCAGGCCATGTGCCGACGGGGTGGCGCTCCGGGCGAGGTGGGCCACCTCCACCCCGATCGCCTCGCGCATTCCGGCACGGGCGTCCGACAGGGGCAGGATGCCGCTGAGCCACCGCGCGCTGAGGCCTTCGAGCAGGGCGGTCAGCCGCTCCGCGCCGGCGGTGAGCGCGGATTCCGGCGCCGTCGGCAGGACCGCGCCCAGCTGGTCGGCCACCTCCCGGACCCAGATCACGCTCGCCAGGGCGAGTTCGTCCCGCAGCGCGGGGTCGAACACGGCGCTCGCGCGAAGCTCGCCCCAGGCGGTGCTGTTCTCGCGCACGTGGGGGAGGTCCTGGAGCTCCAGCAGGAGCGCCTGCTCCAGCCGGCGCAGCGGTTCGGCCGCCACGTCGGCGGCCGACTGCTCGGTGGTGTACCGCTCGGCGCGGTTGCTGACGAAGGCCAGGGTCCGCCGGAGCAGGCCGGTGCGGTCCTCGAAGTGGTAGTAGATCAGGGCCTTGGAGACGCCTGCCTCGGTCGCCAGTTCCTCCACCCGCAACCCGCGCACGCCACGGCGTGCGATGACGGTGGCCGCTGCCTCCAGGATGGCCGTTCTGCGGTCGCTCACCGCGTGCTCCTTCTCGTGGGGGTGCCCTCCCGGGGCACCGGTCGATGGCGATGCCAACTGTTGACTGAAACTTTAGTCAATGACTTGGCCGTCCGAAGCCGCGCGATCCTCGGGCTTCCTCGGGCGGGGCGGCTGCCGGGTGCGGGCGGCCCGGGCCGGACCGGTAGGTTGGTCGTCATGGCGTCCCGTAATACCCGGATTCTCGAAGCGGCCGCACGGGTGATCGCCCGGCGCGGTGTCCGCGGCCTGCGCGTGGAGGAACTCGCGGCCGAGGCGGGCGTTTCCACCGGGTTGATCTACTACCACTTCAAGGACCGCACCGGGATCCTCCGGCACACCCTGGAGTTCATCAACGACCGGGCGGAGCGCTACACGACGCTCCGGGCCCCGGACGCGCCGCCGCTGGCGCCGCGCGAGGAACTCGAACAGATTCTGCTGCTGGAGTTGCAGGACACCGCTGAGGTCCGGGAGAACAGTGCGGCCTGGGGGGAGTTGCGGGCGAGTGCCGTCTTCGATTCGGCTCTGCGTGAGGATCTCGCCCGGGCGACGCTGGTGTGGGTGCAGGAGGTGGCTTCCCTGCTGGGTCAGGTGAGGCCCATGGCTCCGGCCGCGAAGCTGGCGGCCGCGGCCGAAAGGCTCACGGCGCTGCTGGAGGGGCTGAGCATGCGCTGGCTCAGTGGCGGGCTCGCGATCGACCATGCGAGGACCCTCATGGAGGGCGGCATCGAAGCGGAGCTGTCCGGCCTGGAATCGCGGTAGCGACCCCCTCCTTCCCGTGGTGCTTTTCCGGGGGCTGCCTCCCCGTCGGCTCTCCTCCGTATCCGCGTGCATTTCTCCGTACCGCAACTCTTGACTGAATTTTCAGCTAGTGCCACAGTGATGCCACCGCGAGCCCGATAGCTGTGGCTCCTCCCTCGACCGCCACCGCCTCGAACTGCCGGAAGCGCGGCGGTATCCGCCGTCGGCCGGGGTGTCGTCCGGCCGGTGCGGTTCCCCTGGGGGTCCGGTGTGGGGTACGAGTCTCGAACGAAATTCCGGAGGAAGAGCGTGCTGCTGATAGCTGTGATCCGAGTGCGGGCCCACGCGGCCCGTCAGGGGCGGTCATGCCGCTGACGCCCACGGAGCGGGACCGGCTGCTGCTGTTCACCGCGGCGGAACTGGCCCGCGCCCGCCGGGCGCGGGGGCTCCGTCTCAACGTCCCCGAGGCGACCGCGTTGATCGCGGACACGGTGTGCGAGGCGGCCCGTGACGGGCATCGGCTGGCCGTGGCGATCGAGCGCGGCCGATCCGTCCTGACCTTCGACGAGTTGCTGCCCGGGGTCGCGGACGTGGTCACCGAGATCCAGGTCGAGGCCGTGTTCGAGGACGGCTCACGGCTCGCCGTCGTCAGCGATCCCTTCGGCGGGGGCCGCCAGGGCGACATGGCTCCCGGGGCCGTGCTGCCCGGCCCCGCCGACGCCGGATCCGAACCCGTCCTGCTCCTCACCGTGCGCAACACCGCTCCGGTGCCGATCAGCGTGACGTCCCACTTCCACTTCTTCGAGGCGAACCCACGGCTGAGCTTCGACCGGGCCGCCGCCTACGGCATGCGATCGGCCGCCCCGGCCGGCTCGACGACGCGGTTCGACCCGGGGTGCACGGCCGAGATCGGCCTCGTCCCGATCGGCGGGGCGCGGACGGTCCTCGGCTTCGCGGGCCTGGTCGACGGCCTCCTCGACGCCCCCGGAGCCAAGGAAGAGGCGCTGCGCCGCGCCTCCGACCGCGGATACCTCGGTGCGTCCCCGTCGCACGGAGAGCAGGAGGTGACCGGATGAGCAGGCCCACCCGCCACGGCGACCACTGTGCGCCCGGCAGCCGGCACACCGATCCGCACGAGTACGCGGCCGTGCACGGCCCCCGCGCCGGCGACCGGGTGCGACTCGGTGACTCGGGGCTCGTGGTGCGCGTCGAGTCGGACAGCCAGAAGCCGGGCGACGAGTTCCTCGCCGGATTCGGGAAGACCGCGCGGGACGGCCTGCACCTCAAAGCCGCCTCCGTGGCCGGGACCTGTGACGTGGTCATCAGCAACGTCCTGGTCATCGATGCCGTACAGGGCATCCGCAAGGTGTCCATCGGCATCCGCCGGGGCCGCATCCACGCGATCGGCCGCGCCGGGAACCCGGACACGCTCGACGGTGTGGACGTCGTCGTCGGCACCGGCACGACGATCGTGTCGGGGGAGGGGCTGATCGCCACCGCCGGTGCCGTCGACACCCACGTACACCTGCTCTCGCCGCGGATCATGGAGGCGTCCCTGTCGTCCGGCGTGACGACGATCATCGGCCAGGAGATCGGCCCGGCCTGGGGCGTCGGAGTCAACTCCCCCTGGGCGCTGGGGCACGCCTTCAACGCCTTCGACGCCTGGCCCGTCAACATCGGCTTCCTCGCACGGGGCTCGTCCTCCGACCCCGCGCCGCTGGTGGAGGCGCTGGTCGAGGGCGGGGCCTGCGGCTTCAAGGTCCACGAGGACATGGGCGCCCACACCCGGGCCCTGGACACCGCCCTGCGCGTCGCCGAGGAGCACGACGTCCAGGTCGCCCTGCACAGCGACGGTCTCAACGAGTGCCTCACCGTCGAGGACACCCTCGGCGTCCTGGACGGCCGGACGATCCACGCCTTCCACATCGAGGGCTGCGGTGGCGGCCACGTGCCGAACGTGCTCAAGATGGCGGGCGTGCCGAACGTCATCGGCTCCTCCACCAACCCGACGCTGCCGTTCGGGCGGGACGCGATCGACGAGCACTACGGCATGATCGTCTCCGTTCACGCGCTGAAGACGGATCTGCCCGGCGACGCGGCCCTGGCCCGTGACCGGATCCGGGCCGGGACCATGGGCGCGGAGGACGTCCTGCACGACCTCGGCGCCATCGCCATCACCTCCTCCGACGCGCAGGGCATGGGCCGCGCCGGCGAGACCGTCCGGCGCACCTTCGCCATGGCGGGCAAGATGAAGACCGAGCTGGGCCCCATGGACGGCGACGGTCCGCACGACGACAACGCCCGGGTGCTCCGTTACATCGCCAAGCTGACCATCAATCCGGCCATCGCCCACGGGCTCGCCGCCGAGATCGGCTCCATCGAGGTCGGCAAGATGGCCGACATCGTGCTCTGGCGCCCGGCGTTCTTCGGCGCGAAGCCGCAACTGGTCCTGAAGAACGGCTTTCCCGCCTACGGAGTCACCGGCGACCCCAACGCCGCCACCGACGCCTGCGAACCGCTCGTGCTCGGACCGCTGTTCGGCGCGCACGGAGCCACCCCGGCGGATCTCTCGGTCGCCTTCGTGAGCCGTGCTGCCGCCGAATCGGACTCCTTCGGCGGGCCGCACGACACGCTGGTGACGCGGCGTCGGCGAGTGGCCGTGCGCGGCACGCGCGGCATCGGCCCGGCGGACATGATCGCCAACAGCCGTACGGGGGAGGTCCAGGTCGACCCGCGCGACGGCCTGGTCAGCCTGGACGGGCAGCCCCTGCGCTCGGAACCGGCCGGGAGCGTCTCCCTCAACCGCCTCTACTTCCTCTGACCGTTCCTCCCACCGACACCCAGGTCTCGGGCATGTCCGCGGACAGTCCGCAGACATGCCACAGAATCTGACTGAAAATTCAGTCGATCCCGTGCTGAGTACGACAGAAATGAGTTCCGTCATGGCCCCGTCGTTCCGTATGCCCGCCGAGTGGTCCGAGCACGAGGGGTGCCTGATGGCCTGGCCCACCCGCGCCGACCTCTGGGGCGAGGTCCTCACCCCGGCGAAGGGCGAGTACGCGGAGGTCGCCCGGGCGATCGCCGCGTTCGAGCCCGTCACCATGGTCGCTCCCCCCGGCAGCGGCGAGGACGCCCGCAGGTGGTGCGGTGACGACGTCGACGTCATCGAACTGCCCCTCGACGACTCGTGGTTCCGGGACAGCGCCCCGCTCTTCGTCCTCGACGGAAGCGGCCGCCGCGCGGGCGTCGACTTCCGGTTCAACGCCTGGGGAGGGAAGCACACGCCCTGCGACTCCGACGACCGCGTCAGCGGCCTGCTCCTCGACCACCTGGCGGTCGAGCGCATCCACTCCGACATGATCCTCGAAGGCGGGGCGATCACCGTCGACGGCGAGGGGACGCTGATCACCACGGAGCAGTGCCTGCTCCACCCGAACCGGAACCCCGGCATGCGCCGCGAGGACATCGAGGCCGAGCTGAAGGCCCGGCTCGGCGTCACCAAGGTGATCTGGCTTCCGTACGGGGGGCTTCTCGACAGCGAGACCGACGGCCACGTCGACGGCGTCTGCGCCTTCGCGGCCCCCGGCACGGTCGTCGTCTCGCTCCCCGAGGACCCCACACACCCCGACTACGCCCGTATGCGCGCCAACCGCGCCGTGCTGGAGGTCACGAGCGATGCCCAGGGGCGGCCCCTGAAGATCATCGACATCCCGCAGACCTCCTTCACCGCCATCGCCGGCGGCGAGGTCGAGGTGTCGTACCTGAACTTCTACGTCGCCAACGGCGGTGTGGTCGTCCCCGTGGCCGGTGCGCCGCAGGACGAGAGCGCCCTGCGCACGATCGCCACCGCCTACCCCGGCCGCAAGGTCGTCGGCGTACGGGCGCCGGCGATCGCGTACGGCGGTGGCGGCGTGCACTGCGTCACCCAGCAGATCCCCCGCGCGCCCCGCACGGCATGACCCCGCCCACCATCCGGCACGGCGGACGGGCACCCCGTCCGTCCGCCGTGCCGCACGGAGAGAGAGCCACGATGACCAAGCCACCCCGGCCCGGCACCGGCGGACGCCGCCCGCGCGGCCGGTACACCGCGATGACGGGCGCACTGGCCTGCCTCGCGGTGCTGGCGGCCTGCGCCGGACCGCCGACCGGCGGAGCGGACTCCTTCGGCAGCCCCTCCGCCCTGTCGTCCGGCACTCCCCGGGCCGCCGGAGAGATCGACTCGTTCTCCTGGGCCGTGTACGCGGAGCCGCCGACGCTCGACTACACCGTCGCCTTCGACTACCCGCAGAACACGATCCTGTCCAACGTCTGCGAGAGCCTGATGCGCTGGACCCCGGGCCTCACCGTCGAGCCGGGCCTGGCACGCAGGGCCACCAACCCCGACCCGACCACCTGGGTCTACGACCTCCGCGCGGGCGTGCGCTTCCACGACGGCCGCACGATGTCGGCCGACGACGTGGTCTTCAGCCTCGAACGGCAGCGCGACCCGGACAACGCGGCGGCCTGGGCCCAGATGTTCCAGAACGTCACCGCCGTCACCAGGACCGGCCCGCTCCAGGTCACCGTGGAGCTGAAGCGGCCCGACTCCCAGTTCCCGCAGTACATGGCGACAGCGGCGGGCGTCGTCGCCTCCAGGGCGGCCGTCGAGAAGGCGGGACGGGACTACGGGACGACCGGGGACCTCGCCTGCACCGGGCCGTACCGGCTCCGCGCCTGGCACAAGGGCCAGTCCATCGAACTGGAAAGGTTCGACGGCTACCGGGGCACCAGGGCGAAGGCGGCCGCGGTCGTGTTCCGCTTCCTGACCGACCCGTCCGCCCGGACCAACGCCCTGCTCAGCGGCGAGGTCGACGGCGGCTACCTGATTCCCACCGAGAGCTACGCCCGCCTCCGGGGCAGCGGCGCGGGCACCCTCTACTTCGGCGAGGGCCTCAGTACGGTCAACGTCAGCATCACCAACCTGAAAGGGCCGCTCGGCGACCTTCGCGTACGCCGCGCCCTCTCACTGGCGCTGGACCGGACCGGATTCGTGAAGGCCGGGCTGGGGAACGCGGGCAGCGCCACCGGATCGCTCACCACACGCGCCGCCTGGGCCGGCCCGCCGGAGGCCACCCGGAAAGCGGCCTTCGACGGGCTGCCGCCGACGGAAGTGGACCTCGACAAGGCCAGAGAGCTGATCCAGGAGGCCGGTGCCACCGGCGCCGAGCTCACCGTCGCGACCAGCTCCATCGGCCAGGACGTCTCCCTGCTGGCCACCGCGGTCCAGGCGGCGGGCACCCGGATCGGGCTCGACATCCGGCTCAAGTCCATCGCCCCCAACGCCTTCACCGCCCTGTTCACCGACCCCGGCGCGCGCGAGGGCATCGACATGTTCCCGCTCACCTACTACAACTCCATCACCGATCCGCTGGACCTGCTGGCCAACTTCAAGACCGGCGCGTACCTCAACTTCGCCGGATACAGCGACAAGAGCTACGACGAAGGCGTCGAGCGGGCCACCGCCGAATACGACCCCGGGCGGCGCGCCGGGATCGTGGCCGGGCTCCAGCGGCACGCCGCCGGCCACCTGCTGTGGATCCCCGTCGCCGAGTGGCCGACCTCCCTGTTCCTCAACAAGAGGATCACCGGCGCCCCCACCACCATCGCGTACATGTACTACCCGTGGGCCGCAGACGTGGGGGCCGCGCCATGAACCTCCTGAGATTCGCCGCACGGCGCGTGGCGGAGATGGCCGCCACGCTCCTCATCGCCTCGTTCGTCGTGTTCGGCGCCATGTACCTGGCCCCCGGCTCCCCGGCGAGCTTCCTGCTCACCGGCCGGTCCGCCTCTCCCGAAGCCGTCGCCGCGATCAACGCCCAGTACCACCTGGACGCCCCGTTCGCCGTCCGCTACCTCCGCTGGCTCGGCGACATGGCGCAGGGCGACTTCGGGCGCTCCCTCACCTACCGCACGGACGTCGCCGGCCTCCTCGCCGACCGCCTGCCCACCACCCTGCTGCTGATCGCCATGGCGCTGACCGCGGTCGTCGCCGTCGGCCTGTTCCTCGGCCGGATCGCGGCCGTACGCGGCGGCGCCACCGACACGGCCGTACTGATCAGCACCACGATCGCCGTGGGCACGCCCTCGTTCGTCGCGGCCGTCCTGCTGCAAGGGCTGTTCGCCGTCAAGCTCGGCTGGTTCCCCAGCAGCGGCTCCGGCGACGGCCTCCTCGACACCCTGTGGCACCTCACCCTCCCGGCCGTCGCCCTCGCCCTCTACCTGATCGGCATGCTCGCCCGGGTCACCCGCTCCGCCATGCTCGAAGCCCTCGAAAGCGAACACGTCACCGTCGCCCGCAGCCGCGGCGTACCCGAACGGCACGTGATCCGCCGGCACGTGATGCGCAACGCCCTGGGCACCGTGCTCACCACCGGCGGCCTGATCGTCTCCACCCTGCTCGTCTGCACGATCCTCGTGGAGACCGCGTTCGGCGTCGGAGGGATCGGCCAGCTCCTCGAACTCGCCACCAGTACCAAGGACTTCCCGACCGTGCAGGCCATCTCCCTGGTCATCGTGGCCCTGTTCATGGCGGTGAACCTCCTCGTCGACCTGCTCCTCCCGGTGATCGACCCCCGGATCACCCTCGGCACGAGGGGGTCCGCCGCATGACCGCCGTCCTCACCCGCAGACCCGGTCTCTCCCGGATCAGGTCCCGTTCGGCCGGGTCACCCCTCCACGCGCTCTGCCTGGCCCTCGTCGTCCTCATCGTCCTCGCCGCACTGCTCGCCCCCTGGCTGGCCCCCTACGACCCGAACGCGGTCGACCTCACCCACGCCCTCGCCGGCACCACCGCGGACCACCCGCTGGGCGCCGACGCGGCCGGCCGCGACACCCTCTCCCGGCTCCTCGTCGGAGCCCGCGCCTCCCTGCTGGGCCCGCTCGGCGTCGTCGCCTTCTCCACCCTGCTCGGGGTAGCCGTCGGCACGGCCGCGGCCTGGCGCGGCGGCTGGCTCGACTCCGTACTCTCCCGCAGTACGGAACTCGTCCTCGCGTTCCCCGGCATGCTGCTGGCGATCCTCGTCATCTCCGTCCACGGCGAGGGCCTGCTCGCCCCCGTCGTCGCCCTCGCGGTGGCCTACCTCCCGTACGTGAGCCGGCTCACCCGGTCCCTCGTCCTGGCCGAACGGACGCGCCCCTACGTCAGCGCCTACCAGGTGCAGGGCCACTCACCGCTCGCCATCTGCGTACGCCACATCCTGCCCAACATCGCCCCGGTCGTCCTCGCCCAGGCCACCGTCAACTTCGGCTACGCGCTGATGGACCTGGCCGGTCTCTCCTTCCTCGGACTCGGCGTTCCTCCGCTCACCCCCGACTGGGGCCGCATGGTCTTCGACGGCCAGACGGCCATCCAGCACGGATACCCCCTGTCCGCGGTCCTGCCGTGCCTCCTGATCGTGCTGACCGTCGTCGCCTTCAACGTGGTCGGCGAGCGCTGGGCCGACCGGGTCGCCAGGAGGACCCCATGACAACGACGTACGCACTCGACATCCAAGGGCTGCGGATCACGCTCCCCGACACCGCGCGGCCCGTTCTCGACGGCGTCGACCTGACCGTCGCCGCGGGCGAGACCGTCGCACTCGTCGGTGAGTCGGGCTCAGGGAAGACCCTCACCTCGCGCAGCGCCCTGCGGCTGCTCCCACCCGGGGCGCTCACCGGGGGCACGGTCGCCGTCGCGGGCGACGACGTCCTCACCATGAGCGCCGAGCGGGTACGCGCCCTGCGCACCCGCACCACCGCGATGATCTTCCAGGACCCGAGAGCGGCCATCAATCCGCTGCGACGCATCGGCGACTTCCTCACCGAAGGCGTCGTCCTGACCAAGGCGATGAACCGGGCCGACGCGACCGCCCGCGCGACCGGACTCCTCCGGGAGGTGGGCGTCGACGACTCGGTCCCCGGCAAGTACCCGAGCCAGGTCTCCGGCGGCATGCTCCAACGCGTCATGATCGCCGCGGCCCTCATGGGCGACCCCTCCCTGCTGCTCGCGGACGAGCCGACCACCGCCCTCGACGTCACCACCCAGGCCGAGGTCGTCGCCCTCCTCGGCAGGCTCCAGAAGCGCTTCGGCACGGGCCTGCTGTTCGTGACGCACGACCTCGACCTGGCCGCCGCACTCAGCGACCGCGTCTACGTCATGTACGCCGGGCGGATCGTGGAGAGCGGCCCCGCACACGACCTGTTCGCCCACCCCCGCCATCCCTACACCGCGGCGCTGCTCGCCTCCACCCCCCGCCTCGACGCGCCGTCCGGACGGCTCCCCGCCATCGAGGGCCTGCCACCCGACCTGCGCACGGAGCTGACCGGCTGCCCCTTCGCCCCACGCTGCCCGCTGGCCACCGAGGTCTGCGACCAGCGCGATCCGGAGCCCCGCCCGGTCCCCGGCCGGCCCGGTCAGCGGGCCGCCTGCCACCACAGCGACCTTCTCGGAAGGAGCAGCGCGGCCGATGCCTGAACACGCCCTCCAGGCCGTGAACCTGACACGTGCCTACGGAGCCGTACACGCCGTGGACGGCGTCTCCTTCACCCTGCCGAGAGGCGGATCCCTCGGCATCGTGGGCGAATCCGGCTCCGGGAAGACCACCACCGCCCGGATCGTCGTGGGCCTCGAACAGGCCGACTCCGGCGAGGTGGTGGTGGGCGGAACGAACCGGCCCGCGACCGTACGGGGACGGGCGCGGCGCCTCGCCCGCGCCCGCGAGGTGCAGATGGTCTTCCAGGACCCCTACCTCTCCCTCGACCCGAGGACCTCCGTCGCGGCGGTCCTGCACGAGACCCTGCGCCTGCACTTCCCCGACCGCGACCGTCCCCGCCGGGTGCGCGAACTCCTCGACCAGGTCGGCCTCGCCACCCGGGCCGCCGACGCGAGGCCCGGACAGCTGTCCGGCGGCCAGCGCCAGCGCGTCGCGATCGCCCGCGCTCTCGCCGTCGAGCCGGCCGTCCTGGTCCTGGACGAGGCGGTCGCCGCCCTCGACGTGTCCGTCCAGGCGCAGATCCTCAACCTGCTCTCCGACATCCGCGAACAGACCGCCGTCGGCTACCTCTTCATCACCCACGACCTCGGTGTCGTCCGCAGCGTCACCGACGACGTCATCGTCATGCGCCACGGCCGGATCATCGAGGCCGGTGCCACCACCGACGTCCTCGCCGCACCCCAACACCCCTACACACGCCTGCTCCTGGACTCCGTGCCGCACCCCGGCTGGGACCCGGAGCGGATCGCCGCCGCCCGACGAACTCTGTGACACCACGTCACCGAGCGCTCCCCGTAACGCCCGTACCCCTTCGCGGGCAGACAACAGGAGGCATCACATGAGCGACAGCACGCGCCGCACACCCTCGGCATCCGGGCCGAGCAGACGCGGATTCCTGACGGCCGCCGGGTTGACCGCCGCGGGCGCGGCCCTGGCCGCCGTCCAGCCGAGCGCGGGCGCCACGCCGGTCCGGCGGCCCGCCGCCGGTGCCTATCGCGTCCCCGTCGAGGACGTCCGCCACACCCGCACCTGGATGGCCTGGCCCGACAGCACCGCGATCTGGGGCCGAGGGGCTCTCGCCGGCATCCAGGCGGACATCGCGCTGATCGCCCGTACCGTCGCCCGGTACGAGCCGGTCATCATGTGCGCCAACCCCGCGAGCGCCGCCAAGGCACGCTCCCAGTGCGGTACCTCGGTGACGGTCATCAGCTCCATCCCCGTCGACGACTGCTGGATGCGGGACTCCGGCCCGGTGTTCCGCACCGACGGAGCCGGCGGACTCGACGCGGTGGGCCTCAACTTCAACGGCTGGGGCCGGAAGCAGGCCCACGCCAGGGACGCGCTGGTCGCCGAACGGATCGCCGCGTACACCGGAGTGCCGTTCAGCCACGCCGAGTTCGTCGGCGAGGGAGGTGCCATCGAACAGGACGGCGCGGGAACCCTGATGGCGACCCGCAGCAGCCTCCTCAACCGCAACCGCAACCCCGGAATGACCGAGCGGACGCTGACGGCCGAGATGTGTGCGGCGTACGGGGCGTCCAAGGTCATCTGGTTCGACGGCGTCTACGGGCAGGACATCACCGACGACCACGTCGACGCCACCTCACGCTTCCTCGCCCCCGGCGAAGCCCTCGTCCAGATGCCGCTCGCGACGGACGACGACGCCTACGCCAAGGACGCCCGGCAGCAGTACCGCCTCCTCACCGAGTCGACGACAGCCGCGGGCGGACCGATGGACGTGACGCGGCTCCAGGGCCCGGACTACGAGAGGATCCGCTCCACCGACCCGGACTTCCTCGCCTCGTACGCGAACTACTACCTGTGCAACGACGCCGTCATCTGCGCCCACTTCGGTGACTCCCGCGCGGACACGGCGGCCAAGGCGACCCTGGCCCGCCTCTACCCCGACCGCACCATCGAGCAGCTCGACATCGACCGCCTCGGCACGGGAGGCGGCGGCATCCACTGCGTCACCCAGCAGCAGCCCGCGCGGTAGCGGGAGAGGCAGCTCGGTGGGGTGGGCGTGACATCACGTCCACCCCACCGGGCTGCCGTTCTCTCGGCTGGAAACCTTCATGTTCACCCGAAGGCCGCCCCCCGGGGGCCGGGGGGACCCCCGGCCAGGACGGCCTTACGGCCCGGCGGGCCCGATGCCGGTGGCGGTGCCCCACCCGGCAGGGCCTCCGGTGGCTCCCCTTCACCCCGCACCGCCCGTCC
>NZ_JAAXYC010000107.1 GCF_018619185.1 Streptomyces sp. McG3
CTGCCGGCACTGCGCGGGCCCCCTCCAGGCCCCGGACCAGCAGGATCTGAACTGCGCCTGGTGCGGGCGGGCCGAGCGGGCCTGGCACTGCGCGGAGTGCGGCTCCGCCCGGCTGCGCGCCCAGATCGTCGGCGCCCGCCGCACCGCGGAGGAGCTGGGCCGGGCCTTTCCCGCGGTGCCCGTCCGCACCTCGGGGCGCGACCACATACTGGACGCGGTGCCGGACACCCCGGCCCTGGTCGTCTCCACGCCCGGCGCCGAGCCCGTCGCCGAGGGCGGCTACGCGGCGGCCCTGCTCCTGGACGGCTGGGCCATGCTCGGCCGGCCCGATCTGCGGGCGGGGGAGGAGGCGCTGCGCCGGTGGACGGCCGCGGGGGCGCTGGTGCGGGGCCAGGACGAGGGCGGCACGGTGGTGATCGTGGCCGAGCCGACGGAGCGCGCGGTGCAGGCGCTGGTCCGCTGGGACCCGGCGGGATTCGCCCGGCGGGAGCTGGCGGAGCGAGCCGAGCTGGGCTTTCCGCCGGTCTCCCGGATGGCCTCGGCGACCGGCCCCGCCGAGGCCCTGGCCGCGTTCCTCCGGACCGCCGGGCTGCCGCCGGAGGCCGAGATCCTGGGTCCGGTGCCGGTTCCGTCGGCCGAGCCCGGCAGACCCCGCCGGCCGGGGGACGCCCCGCCGGGCGAGACCTGGGAGCGGGCCCTGATCCGGGTGGTCCCGGGGCGGGGGGCGGCGCTCGCCCGCGCCCTGAAGACGGCGCTCGCGGCCCGCATGGCCAAGGGGGCCACCGACCCGGTGCGCATCCGGATCGACCCGCCCGACATCGGCTGAGACCGCGGGCGAGGCCCCTGCGGGGGCTGTGGGCCCCGGACAGGCTGTGGGTCCCTGACAGGGGACTGCCCCGCCGTGCGACCGGCACGGTGGGGCAGAGGGGCGGCGTGCGGTCAGCCGTTGCGGGGGCCGGGGAAGGCGCCGGGGCGCAGCTCCTCGCGGACCGGCCGGTCCGCGAGAGGCTGCGGCGGCATCGAGCGGGCCGCCGGGACCGAGGGCACCGGGGAGCCGGGCCCCCCGGTGGAGGAACCGGCCGCCCCGCCCCCGACGGAGACCGGGCGCGGCACGGCCGCGCTCTCGCCGCCCGTCTCGGCGGTGGGCTGCGGCGTGGCCCGGCGCGTTCCGTAACGGCGGTGCACGGCCTGCTTGGTGACGCCGAGGGCGGAGCCCACCGCGTCCCAGGAGAAGCCCAGCGAGCGGTCGAAGTCCACCGCGGCCGTGACCAGCGTCTCGACGCTGTCGCGCAGTTCCTGCGCGAGGCGGACGGTGGGGGCCGGGGCCCTGCCGTAGACGACGAAGCCCGCGGAGGGGCCGGAGCGGCGCGGACGGTAGACGTTGCCCAGCTGGGCGGTGAGGGTGCGCAGCGCGTCCACCTGCCGCCGGACCCGCTCGATGTCCCGCACCAGAAGATGCAGACTGGCCCGCGCTTGGGCGTCGTGCGTTGCGTGGTCGGCCATGAAGAAGCCTCTCGAACCGGCGTTGAAAGGGATCGGGCCGCATCAGGGCGGCCCGCTTCGGTCAATCTCCTTTGACCAACGCCCGAGCCGGGTATGTGGTCACGCTATCGGGGCGTATGTGCATATGCACGGGGCGTGCGCGGCGCGCGTACGCCCCCCGCGCGGCGCCCGCTCGCGGTAGCCGGGCCGGACCTCGCCCGGACGGAGACCCTAGACTGGTGTGCTGCTCGTCACCGTACGTCTTGGCCCGAGAGGCAGTCAGCCACCCATGAAGCTCGTCTTCGCCGGCACCCCCGAAGTCGCCGTCCCCGCACTGGACGCCCTGATCGCCTCCGGCCGCCACGAGGTGGCCGCCGTCGTGACCCGTCCGGACGCCCCCGCCGGGCGGGGCCGCCGGCTCGTCGCGAGTCCGGTGGCCGAGCGGGCGGAGGAGGCCGGGATCGAGGTGCTCAAGCCCGCGAAGCCCCGGGACGAGGAGTTCCTCGCCCGGCTGCGCGAGATCGCCCCGGACTGCTGCCCGGTCGTCGCCTACGGTGCCCTGCTGCCCAAGGTCGCCCTCGACGTGCCCGCCCGGGGGTGGGTCAACCTGCACTTCTCGCTGCTGCCCGCCTGGCGGGGCGCCGCGCCGGTCCAGTACGCGGTGATGGCCGGGGACGAGGTGACCGGCGCGTCGACCTTCCTGATCGAGGAGGGCCTGGACTCCGGCCCGGTCTACGGCGTCCTCACCGAGGAGATCCGCCCCACCGACACCAGCGGTGACCTGCTCACCCGGCTCGCCTTCGCGGGCGCCGGGCTGCTCGCCGCCACCATGGACGGCATCGAGGACGGCACGCTGCACGCCGTGCCCCAGCCGCACGACGGCGTCACCCTGGCTCCGAAGATCACCGTCGAGAACGCCCAGGTCCAGTGGTCCGCGCCCGCCCTGCGGGTCGACCGGGTGGTGCGCGGCTGCACCCCGGCCCCCGGCGCCTGGACCCTCTTCCGCGGCGAGCGGCTCAAGCTGATCCAGGCCACCCCGGTCCTGGACCGCACCGACCTGGCCCCCGGCGAGCTGTCGGCCGCCAAGAACAACGTGTACGTGGGCACCGGATCGCACGCGGTCGAGCTGCTCTGGGTCCAGCCGCAGGGCAAGAAGCCGATGAAGGGCGCCGACTGGGCGCGTGGCGTCCGCATCGTCCACGGCGAGCTGCTCGGCCTGTAGGGAGACGGCCCGAGCGGCGGGGACGGCCCGGGCCCCGGGTGGGGTTCGGCGGTCCCGGGCTGCCGTTCGGGCGCCCGGGGACGGCGACGTACGCTGGGAGGGTTCGCACCTCTCACCATCAGCGGAGCACCTTTCACGTGAACGACCAGCCGCGTCGCCGTCCCGCCAAGCCCCACCGCCGTCCGCAGAAGGACCCGGTCCGTTTCCTCGCCTTCGAGGCGCTCCGGGCCGTCGACGAGCGTGACGCGTACGCCAACCTCGTGCTGCCCCCGCTGCTGAAGAAGGCCCGTGCCAAGGGCGACTTCGACGGCCGGGACGCGGCGCTGGCGACCGAGCTGGTCTACGGGACGCTCCGCCGCCAGGGCACGTACGACGCGATCGTGGCGGCCTGCATCGACCGCCCGCTGCGCGAGGTCGACCCGCCGGTCCTCGATGTCCTGAACATGGGCGTCCACCAGCTGCTCGGCACCCGTATCCCCACGCACGCGGCCGTCTCCGCCAGCGTGGAGCTGGCCCGGGTGGTGCTGGGGGAGGGGCGTGCGAAGTTCGTCAACGCGGTGCTGCGCAAGGTCACCGCGCACGACCTCGACGGCTGGGTGGAGAAGGTCGCCCCGCCGTACGACGAGGACGCCGAGGAGCACCTGTCCGTCGTGCACTCGCACCCCCGCTGGATCGTCTCCGCCCTCTGGGACGCGCTGGGCGGCGGCCGGGCGGGCATCGAGGACCTGCTGGAATCCGACAACGAACGGCCCGAGGTGACGCTGGCGGCCCGCCCCGGCCGCTCCACCACCGACGAGTTGGCGAAGGCCCTGGGCGAGGACAACTCCCTGCCGGGCCGCTGGTCCCCGTACGCCGTCCGGATGGCCGAGGGCGGCGAGCCCGGCGCGCTGGAGGCCGTCCAGGAGGGCCGGGCGGGCGTCCAGGACGAGGGCAGCCAGCTCGTCGCCGCCGCCTTGGCCGCCGCGCCCGTCGAGGGCCGCGACACCCGCTGGCTGGACGGCTGCGCCGGCCCGGGCGGCAAGGCCGCCCTGCTCGCCGCCCTCGCCGCCGGGCGGGGTGCCGCCCTGCTCGCCGCCGAGAAGCAGCCGCACCGTGCCCGGCTGGTCGAGCGGACGCTCGCCGGCAACCCCGGCCCGTACCAGGTGATCACGGCGGACGGCACCCGTCCGCCGTGGCTGCCCGGCACGTTCGACCGGATCCTGATGGACGTTCCCTGCTCCGGCCTGGGCGCTCTGCGGCGCCGTCCGGAGTCCCGCTGGCGGCGTCGGGCCGAGGACCTGGAAGCCTTCGCCCCGCTCCAACGAGGCCTGCTGCGCGAGGCGTTGAAGGCCGTACGGGTCGGCGGCGTGGTCGGCTACGCGACCTGCTCGCCGCATCTCGCGGAGACCCGCGTGGTGGTCGAGGACGTCCTCAAGGGCCGGGGCGGGGAGCCGGTGGAGGCGGAGTGGATCGACGCCCGCCCGCTGATGCCCGGGGTGCCCGCGCTGGGGGACGGCCCCGACGTCCAGCTGTGGCCGCATCTGCACGGCACGGACGCGATGTACCTGGCGCTGCTGCGCCGGACCGGCTGAGCGTTCCGCCCGCGGACGGGCTGCCGCGCCCGGTCTCCGGCCCCGCACGGCCCGGTCTCGCCCCGAGAACGGCAAAGGAACAGTAAAGCGCTGGCAAAATGCGCAGAATGTGCGAAGTGTGATGGCCCTGTGAGGCTTCGGAGCGCATCGCGGCGGGGAACGGGCGGGAGACGTGGCAGGCTTGGGTCATGGCGCAGATCAACCCCAGCATCCTGTCCGCCGATTTCGCGCGTCTCGCCGAGGAGGCGAAGGCCGTCGAAGGCGCGGACTGGCTCCACGTCGATGTCATGGACAACCACTTCGTGCCCAACCTGACCCTCGGTGTGCCGATCGTCGAGGCGCTCAGCAAGGCCACGGACACCCCGCTGGACTGTCACCTCATGATCGAGGACGCGGACCGCTGGGCCCCCCAGTACGTGGAGGCGGGGGCCGGGTCCGTCACCTTCCACGCGGAGGCCGCGGCGGCTCCGGTGCGCCTGGCGCGGGAGATCCGGGCCAAGGGGGCGCGCGCCTCGATGGCGCTCAAGCCCGCGACGCCCATCGAGCCGTACGAGGACCTGCTCCCCGAGCTGGACATGCTGCTGATCATGACGGTCGAGCCCGGCTTCGGCGGCCAGTCCTTCCTGGACATCATGCTGCCGAAGATCCGCCGCACCCGGGAGCTGATCAGCAAGCACGGCCTCGAACTGTGGCTCCAGGTCGACGGCGGGGTCTCGGCCACCACCATCGAGCGCTGCGCCGAGGCCGGCGCCGACGTCTTCGTGGCGGGCTCCGCGGTCTACGGCGCGCAGGACCCGGCCGCGGCGGTGCGGGAGCTGCGGGCCCAGGCGGACGCGGCCACGGCCGTCGCCCCCTGGGCATGCGGACACTGAACCAAGGGCAGATGAACGCGGTCCGACAGGGCCGATCAAGGATCGCCGGATCTGACAGGATGAACGGCGTATCGGGCGTGTGAACAGCAGTGAGGAGATCGCGGTGTCTGGCATCTCGGCGGGTCGGTCAGCCATGCGGATGGGACCCGCGGAGCTGGTGCAGGCGGCGGCCATGGCCCGCCGGTTCTACCTGGAGGGCAAGTCCAAGATCCAGATCGCCGAGGAGTTCGGCGTGAGCCGCTTCAAGGTGGCCCGGGTCCTGGAGACAGCCCTCGAACGCGATCTCGTACGCATCGAGATCCGGGTACCGGCCGAGCTGGACGCCGAACGCTCCGACGCCCTGCGGGCCCGTTACGGGCTGCGGCACGCGGTGGTCGTCGAGTCCCCGGCCGAGGAGCAGGAGGACGCCCCCGACCCGGAGAACCTCGGTGAGGTCGCGGCCGACCTCCTCGGCGAGCTGGTCGCCGAGGGCGATGTGCTCGGCCTGGCCTGGGGCCGCTCCACCATCCACATGGCGGCCGCCCTCGACCGGCTCCCGCCGTGCACGGTCGTCCAGCTGACCGGCGTGTACGACGCGGGCACCGCCGAACGCGGCTCGGTCGAGGCGGTCCGCCGGGCGGCCCAGGTCTCCGGCGGCGAGGCGCACCCCATCTACGCGCCGATGCTGCTGCCCGACCCCGCGACGGCCGCCGCGCTGCGCGAGCAGACCGGCATCGCCCGGGCCTTCGAGTACTTCGACAAGGTGACGGTCGCCGCCGTCTCCATCGGTTCCTGGGAGCCGGGCATCTCCACGGTCCACGACATGCTCTCGGACGCCGAACGCGCCCACTACGCCTCGCTCGGCGTCGCCGCCGAGATGTCCGCGCACCTCTTCGACTCCGACGGCCGCCGGGTCGGCCGTGACCTGGGAGAGCGCTGCATCACCGTGGAGGCGGACCGGCTGCGCCGGATCCCCGAGGTGGTCGCGATCGCGGGCGGTCAGCGCAAGGCGGCGGCGATCGGCGCGGTGCTGCGCTCCGGGCTCGTCACCAGCCTGGTGACGGACACCGCCGCGGCCGACTTCCTGCTCACCGAGTCCCCCGCGGGCGTCCGTCCGGCACTGGAGCGGGCCGACCCCGACGGGGAGTGACAGCCGGGAACGCACCGAGGGCCGTGCACCGCATCCGGTGCACGGCCCTCGGTGCGTCCTGACCCGCCGGACAGTCCCTAGCCGACCGGCGGGGCCTTGGCCACGCACGGGGCGGGGGCGGCGGTCTCGGTGCGCGCGGACGGAACGCCCAGCACGGTCTCCTCCAGATACTCCTCGGGCACCTCGTACTGGCCCACGTCGGCGGGGTTGTAGCGCGGCGTCCGGCGGGACCAGTCCAGGTTGCCGCGCATCCAGCTCCGCATCCCGTCGAGGTAGGGCACCAGCATCCCGGACAGCTCCGGATACAGCTCCAGCAGCTCGTCCTCGGCGGTCAGGAACCGCTCGGTCTCCCTCGCGAGGCGCTCGGCGACGTGGTCCAGCGCCTGCTGTTCCCCGAAGCCCCGGTGGTGGCGGACCAGGTGGACGAGGTTGTGGATCTCGCCGAGCACCTGCTCCTTCTCGAAGGAGTACACGTCGTTGGCCCAGCACACGTGGTTGCACGCGGCTTCCAGGGCGGTGATGAAGCGGGGGTCGTTGTGGATCGACTCCGGGGCGTCGATGCCCGCCACGATCTCTATGAGGTCCATGCAGACGTGGATGGCTCCGGTGTGCCGCCGCTTGGCGATGTACGTGTCCTCCGAGGGCACCACGTCCTCGGCGCGGTTCCCCGCCTCCCAGGTCGTGGCGGTCGTGAGGTAGGTGACCAGGTGCCAGGCGAACCGGGTCCGCCAGTGCGGGGCGGCGTTCGGCATCGTACGTTTCCACAGGTCGGCCAGGGCCGTCACGGCGGCCGGGGCGTCCTCGCCCGGCAGCGGCTCGGGGGCGGAGCCGTCGACCACCGAGCGCATCCGGTCGACGACGTCTCTCACCCGGTCGGGTGAACGCCCGAGGTGGCCGTCGTCGAGCTGGTCGTCGACCAGGAAGAGCCAGACGAACCAGTCGGCCACCAGATCGAGGTGTTCCTCGTCGGCCGTCGGATAGACCATGCCGACGAACGCACCGAAATCGGCCTGTTCGAATCGGTTCCTCGCGGACTCGCGGTGGACCAGGCCCGTCCGTCTGGTCCAGCTGTCCAGATGCCCACGGGTGTGCGCCACGTGCGGGTTGGTCCGCTGCGGGAACGGGCAGTAGATGTCCGGCAGTTCGCTGTCCACAGGCGGATCGGGATCCTCTCCGGTCAAACGGTGTGCCCAGGGGTGCCGACGAGCCGGATCGACGCTTCGGACACCCCCGAGACCTGCGGGTTTGAAGCTACCTGACCCCTTGTCACCCGGTCCAGGGATGGTGATCACGAATGATTCGAATCCTGTTCGGGTAGGGTCCGTGGGTAAGGCAGGTTCCACTTGCCCGGAGCCCCCGGCCGCCTCTTCGGAGGAACAGACGAACGCGGGGGTCCTTTGTTGTGTCTTCGTGGAAACGACCTGCACCGTTTCGTATGAAAAAATGAGTGTTATGCGTTTTCTTGAGCCGGGCACCGGTCGCTACACAGAGTCCCCCGCGGTCCCGTACGACCTCACGTACGACGATGTCTTCATGGTCCCGGGCCGCTCCGCGGTCGGCTCCCGGCAGGGCGTGGACCTCTCGTCGCCCGATGGGACCGGCACCACCATTCCGCTCGTGGTCGCCAACATGACCGCCATCGCGGGCCGCCGGATGGCCGAAACCATCGCCCGCCGGGGCGGCCTCGTCGTCATCCCCCAGGACATCCCGATCGAGGTCGTCACCGACGTCATCTCCTGGGTCAAGACGCGCCACCTCGTCCTCGACACCCCGATCGAACTGGCCCCCGGCCAGACCGTCGCCGACGCGCTGTCCCTGCTGCCCAAGCGGGCCCACGGCGCGGGGGTCGTCGTCGACGCCGACCGCCGTCCGGTGGGCGTCGTCACCGACCACGACCTCACGGGCGTCGACCGCTTCACCCAGCTCTCCGAGGTCATGTCCAAGGACCTGGTGCTGCTCGACGCGGACATCGACCCGCGCGACGCCTTCAACAAGCTCGACGGCGCCAACCGCAAGCTCGCCCCCGCGGTCGACGCGCAGGGACGCCTCGTCGGCATCCTCACCCGCAAGGCCGCCCTGCGCGCCACGCTCTACACCCCCGCCACCGACGCGGAGGGCAAGCTGCGCGTCGCCGCCGCCGTCGGCATCAACGGTGACGTGGCCGGCAAGGCCAAGCAGCTCCTGGACGCGGGCGCCGACGTCCTCGTCGTGGACACGGCCCACGGCCACCAGGAGTCCATGATCAGCGCGGTGAAGGCCGTCCGGGCACTCGACCCGCGGGTGCCGATCGTCGCGGGCAACATCGTCGCCGCCGAGGGCGTGCGCGACCTGATCGAGGCGGGCGCGGACATCATCAAGGTCGGCGTCGGCCCCGGCGCCATGTGCACCACCCGGATGATGACCGGCGTCGGCCGCCCGCAGTTCTCCGCCGTCCTGGAGTGCGCCGCCGAGGCGAAGAAGCACGGCAAGCACGTCTGGGCGGACGGCGGCGTCCGGCACCCGCGCGACGTCGCGATGGCGCTCGCCGCCGGCGCGTCCAACGTGATGATCGGTTCCTGGTTCGCGGGGACGTACGAGTCGCCCGGTGACCTCCAGCAGTCCGCGGACGGCCGCTTCTACAAGGAGTCCTTCGGGATGGCCTCGGCCCGCGCCGTGAAGAACCGCACCTCGGACGAGTCCGCGTACGACCGCGCCCGCAAGGCGCTCTTCGAGGAGGGCATCTCCACCTCGCGGATGTTCCTCGACCCGACACGCCCGGGAGTCGAGGACCTCATCGACTCGATCATCGCGGGCGTCCGCTCCTCCTGCACCTACGCCGGCGCCGGCTCCCTCGCGGAATTCGCCGAGAAGGCGGTCGTCGGCGTCCAGAGCGCCGCCGGTTACGCCGAGGGCAAGCCGCTCCACGCCAGCTGGAGTTGATCCCGAATCACCGCAACGACCCCGCCCCCTCCGGCACTTCACGCCAGAGGGGGCGGGGTCGTTTCCGTGCTTCCGGAGGCGGGTCGGGGGTGCGCTTCAACTTCGTTGAATGGTAAGTAATATGAAGCCCACTCAGCTGCCCGCCTCTCTGCGGTAAGGGATCTCATGTCCTTCTTCACTGACCTGGCCCACCAGTACATCGACGGCGAGTGGAGGCCGGGTAAGGGGTCCTGGGACATTATCGACTTCAACCCGTTCGACGGGGAGAAGCTCGCCTCGATCCCGGTCGCCACCGCCGACGAGGTCGACCAGGCCTACCGCGCCGCAGAGCGCGCCCAGCAGGCGTGGGCGGACACCAACCCGTACAGCAGGCGGACCGTCCTGGAGAAGGCGCTGCACCTCGTCGAGGAGCGCGAGCCGGAGATCAGCGACGCGATCGTCGCCGAGCTCGGCGGCACCCGGCTGAAGGCCGCCTTCGAACTGCACCTGGCCAAGGAGTTCCTCCGCGAGGCGATCCAGCTGGCGCTGCGCCCCGCCGGCCAGATCCTCCCCTCGCCGACCGAGGGCAAGGAGAACCGCGTCTACCGCGTGCCCGTCGGGGTCGTCGGCGTGATCAGCCCGTTCAACTTCCCGTTCCTGCTCTCCCTCAAGTCCGTGGCCCCCGCGCTGGCCCTCGGCAACGCCGTCGTCCTCAAGCCGCACCAGAACACCCCGATCTGCGGCGGCACCCTGCTGGCCAGGATCTTCGAGGACGCGGGGCTGCCCGCCGGACTCCTGAACGTCGTGATCACCGACATCGCGGAGATCGGCGACACCCTGCTGGAGCACCCCGTGCCGCAGGTCATCTCCTTCACCGGCTCGGACAAGGTCGGCCGCCACGTCGCCACCGTCTGCGCCCGGAACCTCAAGCGCGCCGTCCTCGAACTCGGCGGCAACAGCGCCCTGATCGTGCTCGACGACGCGGACGTGGACTATGCCGTGGACGCGGCGGTCTTCAGCCGGTACGTCCACCAGGGCCAGGTCTGCATGGCCGCCAACCGCATCCTGGTCGACCGCGCGGTGGAGGCGGAGTTCACCGAGAAGTTCGTCGCCAAGGTCGCCTCGCTCACCGTCGGCGACCCCGCCGACCCGGCCACCCAGATCGGCCCGCTGATCAACTCCTCGCAGGCCGAGTCCATCTCCAAGCTCGTCGACCAGACCGTGGCGGCCGGGGCGACGGCGCTGCTGCACGGCCGCGCCGACGGCAACCTGGTCAGCCCCTCCGTGCTGACCGGTCTCGCCGCCGACTCGCCCGTCCTGCACCAGGAGATCTTCGGCCCCGTCGCCCTGCTGGTGCCCTTCGACGGTGAGGAGGAGGCCGTCCGCATCGCCAACGACACCCCGTACGGCCTCAGCGGCGCCGTCCACACCGGCAACATCGAGCGCGGGGTGCGGATCGGCCAGCGCATCCACACCGGCATGATCCACATCAACGACGGCACCGTCCACGACGAGCCGATCGTCCCCTTCGGCGGCGAGAAGAGCTCCGGCCTCGGCCGGCTGAACGGCGACTCGATGGTCGAGGCCTTCACCACCCAGAAGTGGATCTCCATCCAGCACGGCCGCTCGCAGTTCCCCTTCTGAGCGCCTTCCCGCCCGGTCCCGGCCGGGCGGGGGCCCATCGTGCCGGGCACGCCCGGGACGGCTGGGCATGGTCTACTGCGGGAGGCGGCACGCTCCGCCTCCCGCAAGCCGACCCACCGCAGAGAAGTGAACCGCCCGACGTGCGCCTGAACGACCTCGACGAACGCATCGTCCACGCCCTCGCCGAAGACGCCCGGCGCTCCTACGCCGACATCGGCGCGATCGTCGGCCTCTCCGCCCCCGCCGTGAAACGCCGGGTCGACCGGCTGCGGGCCGAGGGGGCGATCACCGGCTTCACCGTGCGGGTCGACCCGGCGGCGCTCGGCTGGGAGACCGAGGGTTTCATCGAGATCTACTGCAGCCGCAACACCTCCCCGGACGCCATCAAGCAGGGCCTCGCCCGCTATCCGGAGATCGCCTCGGCCTCGACGGTGACCGGGGAGGCGGACGCGGTGGTGCAGGTCTTCGCCGCCGACATGCGCCACTTCGAACAGGTCCTGGAGCGGATCGCGGGAGAGCCCTACGTCGAGCGGACCAAGTCCGTCCTGGTGCTCTCGCCGCTGCTGCGGCGGTATGCGGCGGAGGGCCCGCCCGCCTAGCGCCCGCCGCACCGGGCACACGCCCGAGTACGGTCCCGTACGCGGACGTGCGCCCGGCACGCCGAGAGCACGTACCTGACCCCGCGGGGCCGCCCTTCGGGCGACAACGGCAGTCCGACGACAGGACCTGGCGCCCGCCGCCTGGCGTCCTTCCCCCGGCAGTGGCGCACATCACCCCGCTGACCTGCGATGACGCCCCGCGCAACGATTCGTCGCGCCAGGCCCTCCCCGCGCAACGAATCAACGGTCGACGCGCAACACTCGCGCCTTGTCCGGGCCGATCCGGGCCACGTACCTTCGATACGTCTCCCCACCCCGCCCGCACCGCCCGAGGTCAGCCATGCCGTCGTTGCGCACCGCCCTGCTCCAGAGCTCCGGACGCCCGGGCGCCGTCGCCGAGAACCTGAAGGTGCTGGACGAGGCCGCCGCGCGGGCCGCCGGCGCGGGGGCCCGGCTGCTGGTCTCGCCCGAGCTGTTCCTCACCGGATACGCCATCGGCGACGCCGTCCCCGAGCTGGCCGAGCCCGCCGACGGCCCCGGCGCCGGGGCCGTCGCCGAGATCGCCGTACGCCACGGCCTCGCGGTCCTCTACGGCTACCCGGAGCGCGACGGGGAGCGGATCTTCAACGCGTCCCAGCTCATCGGTCCCGACGGCGGGCGCCTCGCGAACTACCGCAAGACCCATCTGTTCGGCTGCTTCGAGCAGGAGTGGTTCACCCCCGGCGACCAGCCGGTCGTCCAGGCCGACCTCGACGGCATCCGCATCGGCCTGCTGATCTGCTACGACGTCGAGTTCCCGGAGAACGTCCGGGCGCACGCCCTGGCCGGCACCGATCTGCTGCTGGTGCCCACCGCGCAGATGCACCCCTTCCAGTTCGTCGCCGAATCGGTCATACCCGTACGGGCCTTCGAGAGCCAGATGTACGTGGCGTACGTCAACCGCACCGGCCCGGAAGGCGAGTTCGAGTTCGTCGGGCTCAGCTGTCTGGCGGGCCCCGACGGCACCGTGCGCACCCGCGCCGGGCGCGGCGAGGAACTCGTCGTCGGCGAGGTGGACCCGGAGTTCCTGGCCGCCTCGCGCGCCGCCAACCCGTATCTGCACGACCGCCGCCCCGGCCTGTACGGCTCCCTCGCCTGAGCCTGCCTCCTCCCCGAACTTCCGTACCGCGCAAGGAGTCCGTACCCCATGACGTCCACGGTGCCCAACGCCGTCCAGCACACCGACGCGGCCGCCCCGCCGATCACCATGTTCGGGCCGGACTTCCCGTACGCGTACGACGACTTCCTCGCCCACCCGGCGGGCCTCGGGCAGATACCGGCGACCGAGCACGGCCAGGAGGTCGCCGTCATCGGTGGCGGGCTCTCCGGGATCATCGCCGCGTACGAGCTGATGAAGATGGGCCTCAAGCCCGTCGTCTACGAGGCCGACCGGATCGGCGGCCGGCTGCGCACCGTCGGCTTCGACGGCTGCGACCCCTCGCTCACCGCCGAGATGGGCGCCATGCGCTTCCCGCCCTCCTCCACGGCGCTCCAGCACTACATCGACCTGGTGGGCCTCGAAACGCAGCCCTTCCCCAACCCGCTCTCCCCGGCCACGCCCTCGACCGTCGTGGACCTCAAGGGCGAGTCGCACTACGCCGAGACCATCGACGACCTGCCGCAGGTCTACCGCGACGTGGCCGAGGCCTGGAGCGCCTGCCTGGAGGAGGGAGCCGACTTCTCCGACATGAACCGGGCGCTGCGCGAGCGCGACGTACCGCGCATCCGGGAGATCTGGTCGCAGCTCGTCGAGCGGCTCGACAACCAGACGTTCTACGGCTTCCTCTGCGACTCCGACGCGTTCAAGTCCTTCCGGCACCGCGAGATCTTCGGCCAGGTCGGCTTCGGCACCGGCGGCTGGGACACCGACTTCCCCAACTCCATCCTGGAGATCCTGCGCGTCGTCTACACCGAGGCCGACGACCACCACCGCGGCATCGTCGGCGGCAGCCAGCAGCTCCCGCTGCGCCTGTGGGACCGGGAGCCGCAGAAGATCGTCCACTGGCCGCTGGGCACCTCGCTGTCCTCCCTGCACGAGGGTGAGCCGCGCGGCGCCGTGACCCGGCTGACCCGTACCGCGGGCAACCGCATCACGGTCACGGACGCCACCGGCGACATCCGTACCTTCCGGGCCGCGGTCTTCACCGGCCAGTCCTGGCTGCTGCTCTCCAAGATCGACTGCGACGACGCGCTCTTCCCGATCGACCACTGGACGGCGATGGAGCGCACCCACTACATGGAGTCGTCCAAGCTGTTCGTCCCGGTCGACCGGCCGTTCTGGCTGGACAAGGACGCGACCACCGGCCGCGACACCATGTCGATGACGCTCACCGACCGGATGACCCGGGGGACGTACCTCCTGGACGACGGCCCGGACAGGCCCGCCGTCATCTGCCTCTCCTACACGTGGTGCGACGACAGCCTGAAGTGGCTGCCGCTCTCCCCGAAGGAGCGCATGGAGGTCATGCTCAAGTCGCTCGGCGAGATCTATCCGAACGTCGACGTGCGGAGCCACATCATCGGCAATCCGGTCACCGTCTCCTGGGAGAACGAGCCCTGGTTCATGGGCGCGTTCAAGGCGAACCTGCCCGGCCACTACCGCTACCAGCGGCGGCTGTTCACCCACTTCATGCAGGACGGACTGCCCGCCGACAAGCGGGGCCTGTTCCTGGCGGGTGACGACATCTCCTGGACGGCCGGCTGGGCCGAGGGCGCGGTGCAGACGGCGCTGAACGCCGTGTGGGGCGTCATGCACCAGTTCGGCGGGGCGACCGACGCCACCAACCCCGGGCCCGGCGACGTCTTCGACGAGATCGCTCCGGTGGAACTTCCCGAGGACTGAGCGAAGGCCCGGGGCGTCGGGGATCCGCCTCCCCCGACAACGCGGGCGCCCATCCGGCAGGACGGCGGACGCACCCGGTCGTCCTCATCAAAGTGGCCAGCTTTCGCCCCACTGCGCACCGGGGGTCCTGCGTCCGCCGGGTGCCTCCACACCGGAGTCCGCTCGGGGTCCGCCATCGTCCGGGTTCGCGGCGAAGGCCGGCGAGGCGCGTGCGCCCGACGTGGTCGGCGGCTGGCACGTGTCGGGCCTGACCATGGGATGTCGTCCGTGACCGTGGCATGTGGGCGGTGCGCCGCGGCATGTCGGAGGTGCGCGGTCCTGGCGTGCCGGCGGTGTGTGCGGTATCGGGCGGGAAACCCGCGCCCTGCCCAGGGAACCGTACCGCCGGAACCCGACTGGTTCCCTGCCGGGAGCAAAAAGTCGCCACGCCATAGCTTTTCAGCCATCCTCGACGGCTTCGATCCCGCCGTTGTGGAACCCCGCTGTTGATGTTGTGGCTGCTCATGCGGGATGGTGATCGACACGCACAGTGGGTTCCGATCACAGGTGGTCAACGAAAGTCGTCTAGATCCCGCCACTCGTAAAGTGTTGGTCATATTCGTTCCTTATGATGGCCAAACCTTGCAGTGAGGGCTGTTGCCCCTCCTGGCCTCTGGGGCCTCGCACCTGACGCAACGCGAGTGACCGCAGGTCAGAGGGTGTTCCGACGCCCCGCGGCAGGATGATTGACAGGGTGTGCTGAGAACCAGACGGTTGGGGGAGTCGTTGTGGTTCGTACGACTGTGAGTGAACGTTTCACGCCGATCTACGGCACATGGTGCGCCGCGTACTGCCGGCGTTCACCCCACCCCATGCCCGGGCCGCCCCCGACGTCGCACCCTTCCGGCCCGGAAAAACGGAAGCCTCTCGCGCGATCCGATCGTCCTCCCCGACTCCACGGGTAAGGCCGGAGCCGCGCGGACATCACCGGGGGGCCCGTCCACGGGCGCCCGGGTCGAATCAGAAGAAGAACGGGGGTTCCTCATTGTTGCGCCACAGGGAATCGGCAGGGTCGAACGACTTTCCTCTGATTGAACGGCAACACCACATTCAGAACCTCGACGACGCTGTTCGCGAGTGTCAGAAGAGCAACGGCGGCCTGCTCCTCGTCGAAGGAAGGTTCGGCACCGGAAAGACCTCCCTGTTAAGGACAGTCCGATCGCTGCCGTCCGTCGAAGGCTTCAGCGTCCTGCACGCCCGGGGCAACGAGACCGAGTCCGGATTCTCCTACGGGCTGGTGCGACAGCTCTTCGAGTACCTGCTCGCCTCCGCGACGCCGGAGGAGCGCACCGCGCTGCTGGCGGGACCCGCCGCCATGGCGGCGACCCTCTTCGAGCACACGGAGGGCGGTGTCCGGGGCGAGGTCGCCGTCGACCGCGAGCACGACCTCCTGCGCGGCCTCTACTGGATGCTCGTCAACCTGTCGCAGCGTCAGCCCGTGCTCGTACTCGTCGACGACCTCCACTGGGCGGACGAACCCTCGCTCCGGTTCCTCCAGTACATCGAGTGCCGCCTGGGGCAGCACCCGATCCTCTGCGTCGCCGTCACCGCACTCGTGCACCACGGCAACGCCCCCGAGGCCGAACATTTCATCACCATGCCCAGCATGCCCGCCATCTGCCTCGATGACCTGAGCCGCGACGGTGTGCGTGACCTGTTCTCCGCCGTCTTCAACCGCGACCCCGATCCCGACGTCGTCCGGATGCTCCACGAGGTCACCGGTGGCAACCCCTTCTTCCTCAGCGAACTCCTCACCGAGTTCCGGCGCCAGGGCGACGACACCCCCGGCATCGGCGCCGCCGCCCGCACCGCCCCACGCACCCTGGCGCGCGCACTGCCCCGCTGGGTCGGGCTCGTTCCGCCCGAGTACCGCGAGAACGCCCACGTCCTCGCGCGCAGCCTCGCCGTACTCTGCACCAGCGGTGACTTCGCCCAACTGGCCTCCGCCACCGGCCTCCACCAGGACGAGGTCACCGACGCGGCCAGCGCCCTCATGGACATAGGCCTCCTCGCCCAGGGCACCCCCCTGCGCTTCCGGCACTCCGTCATGCGCAATGCCGTCTACGCCCACCTCCCCAACACCTTCCGCTTCCGCGCCCACTCCAGCGCCGCCAAGGCCCTCGACCGTGACGGCGCCCCCGCCGAACACGTCGCCGAGCACCTCCTGCACGCCCCGCCCAGCGAGGACCGGCGTGCCGTGGACATCCTCGTCGCGGCCGGCGAGAAGGCACTCGCCAACGGCGACCCTGCCGCCGCCGTCGCCGTCCTGCGGCGCGCCATGCAGGAGAAGGCCCCCGACGACATGCTCGCGGACCTCCTCCTCCGGCTCGGCGAGGCCGAACACCGGGCACGCGACCCCAAGGCCGTCGAACACCTCACCCAGGCCATGAGTCTGGCCAAGACGCCCGCCGCCCGCGCCTCCATCGCCTTCAGCCTCAGCGGCGCCCTCAGTATGGCCATGCGCTTCGGGGACGCCCTCGACCTGCTGCGCAGCGTGCACGCGGAGGTCGAACCCCACGACCGCGAACTCGCCCTGCGACTCCGCTCCGAACTCATCAAGCTCGCCAGTCTGTCCCCCAACACCAAACCCGCCGCCGAACAGGACCTCGCCGCCATCATCGGCGCCGACGGCACCGAGAACTCCACCAGTCTCATCCGTGCCCAGCAGGCCCAGGCAGCCCTGCTCAACGGCGAGCCGGCCAAGAAGGTCGCCGACCTGAGCGAGGACGCCCTGCCCTCCGGCGCCCTGGTCGCCGAGCCGGACGGCGGTGCCCAGGCCTCCTGGATCGCCGCCTTCTGCCTCCTGTGCTGCGGGCGGCTCACCCAGGCGCTCAGCATCCTCGACGAAGCCCTCCAGGAGGCGGAGGCCAAACACCTGCGGCTCGCCGCCGAGGACATCCGTGCCCTGCGCGCCCTGGTCAACATGCGCCGCGGCGCGCTCGGCGAGGCCGAGGTCGACGCGCTGAGCGCCCTCAAGGGCCTGGGCGCCGGATCGGTCCCCGCCCTCGGCCGCCCCCTCGCCGTACTCTCCCTGGTCGGCGTGCTCCTCCACCGCAACCAGCTCGGCGCCGCCGTGGAGGCGTACGAGCGGTACGGCATTCCCACGCACATACCCCAGTTCTCCATCTTCCTGCCCTTCATGATCGCCCGCGGCCAGCTCCGCATCGCCCAGGGTGAGATCGAGTCCGGTATGAGCGAACTGCTCCGCACCCACGAACTGCTGCAGGAATGGGGAGCCAGATGCCCCGCCTTCTCCCCGGCGACCGAGGCCGTCCACGCCCTGTGCGCCCTGGGGCGGCGGGAGGAGGCCCACGCCCTCGCCGAGAAGCAGCTGGAGGCCGCCCGAGCCTTCGGCAGTGACCGGGAGATCGCTCTCGCCCTGTGCGCCCGGGCGCGGGCGACCGGCGGGGCGACGCACCTCGAAGACCTCGAACAGGCCGTCGAACTCTTCAGCGGTACGGCCGACGCCCTCGACGAGTGCGCCGCCCTGATCCAGTACGGCACCGCGCTACGGATCGCCGGACAGCCATCGGCGGCACGCCGAAGACTCAGGGCGGCCAGCGATCTCGCCGACGGCATGGGTGCCACCGCGCTGAGCAAACAGGCCCGGCAGGAACTCGCCGTCATGGGGGTGCGGGTCCGCGAATCGGCCCGCACCGGTGTCTCCGGGCTCACCCCCAGGGAACACCGGGTCTGCCTGCTCGCGGCCGAGGGGAAACGCAACCAGGAGATCGCCCACATGCTCTTCGTGACCGTCAAGACCGTCGAGTGGCATCTCAGCCAGGTCTACCGGAAGCTGGGCGTCGCCTCGCGCATCGAACTCCGCGACGCCCTGGGCCAGAACTGATCCGGATTGAACCCGGCTGACCGGAACGGACCCGGCCGACCCGGAACGCCCGCAAGCGACCCGGTATCCGGCCCCGGCACACGGACCTGCCGTGCTGCCCCGGGGCCGAATACTGGGGGCTGGCTGGGGGCGAACCCGGACCTGGCGCTCCGACCGGCGCACGAGAATCGCAGCGCGGCCACCGCAGACCTGACGGCGTCGGTGGCCGCGCGGGCGACCGTTCGCGTCGCCTCGCAGGCAACCGAAAGGCACTGGAGAAACCCCGTGATCGACGAGACTCAGCGCAAGGCCACCGTCCTGGAGTACTTCGAGCGCGTCAACGCCAAGGACCTCGACGGCGTCGTCAAGCTCTTCGCCACCGACGCCGTCGTGGCGGACCCGGTCGGCGCCCCTCCCGTCACCGGCGAGGAGGCCCTCCGCGCCTACTTCCAGCGCGTCCTCCACGAGTTCGACACCCACGACGTCCCCGGTGTGCCCAGCGGAGCCCAGGACGGACAGAGCGTCGCCCTGCCGCTCAAGGCAACCATCAACAACCCGCAGGACCCCACCGGCGGCGTCCGCCTCGACGTCAACCTCGTCTCGGTCTTCACCATCGGTGAGGACGGTCTCATCCACGAGATGCGCGCCTACTGGGGTCTGACCGACATCGCACCCGCCGGCGCCTGACAACCCCTGGGTGCCCACGTGCCCCCGGGGATACGCCTGGGGCAGGTGGGAACAACGATGCTGGGGTGGCGGCCAGGGGTGAACCCCGAAGCCAGGCCGCCACTTCTGGCGCAGAATCGACCCGTAGAACAGAACAGAACGTCACATCGGAGGTCGGAGGCCGGAGATCCGGAGGTCTGAGGCCGAGAGCTGAGGGCCGAGGGCCGGACACCGGTCAAGGCACCCTTCCGGCCGTGACCCACCACCGGCCCGGAACCCGAACTCACGACACCACGCCCGCCAGGGCCGCCGTACCGCACCGCCGTCGACCCACCTCACCAGCCGGAACAGAACATCGACCGACACGGATCCGACAGAGCTCCGACATGGTCCGCGACGATCCGCAACGGTCGGAAAGGGTTCGGGAAGGGTCGGGAAGGGTCCGGTAGAGGCCGACAGGGTTCGCAGCGCACCGACACGGTGCGCACGGACCGACGCACAGCACCAACCATCGACACCGCACGACTCGGGGGACTACCAGTGAAGGATCATCCGCTCCGGCATGCCGAACCGTCGCCGCGACCACGGTCCGTCGCGGGAGCCCGGTCCCAGTAAGAGGACCGCCATCCACCGCATGCCGTGACCTCCCGGCAGCGGACCTTCACCGACACCGCAGGCGCCGTGAGGCTTCGCGCGCCCTGCTGCCGTGCCAGCGATCTCCCCACCGCCGTGCCGTCCCCGTGCCCCTTCCGCCTGTGGAGTTGTGTTACATGCCTGCCACCTCGCCCAACGAAGAGAAGCTCCGCGACTACCTGAAGCGCGTCACGGCCGATCTCCGGCAGGCCCGGCAGCGTCTGAGCGCGGCAGAGGCCCGCAATCGAGAGCCCATCGCCATCGTGGGCATGGCCTGCCGCTTCCCCGGGGGCGTCGGCTCCCCGGAGGACCTGTGGCGCATGGTCGCCGACGGGGCGGAGGGAATCTCCGCGCTCCCCACCGACCGCGGCTGGGACCTCGACGCACTCTTCGACGCCGACCCGCTCCGGGCCGGCACCAGCTACATCCGCGGGGGCGGATTCCTGCACGGCGCGGCGGAGTTCGACGCGGGGTTCTTCGGGATCTCCCCGCGCGAGGCCCTGGCCATGGACCCCCAGCAGCGGCTGCTGCTGGAGACGGCCTGGGAGACCGTGGAGCGCGCCGGCATCGTTCCCGCCGCACTGCGCGGGGAGAACGTCGGCGTGTTCGTCGGCGCGGTCCCGCAGGACTACGCCCCCCGCCACGGCGACCCGGCCGCCGAGGACGTGGAGGGATACCTGGCCGTCGGCAACACCACCAGTGTGATGTCCGGCCGGGTCGCGTACACCCTCGGCCTGCGCGGCCCGGCCGTGACCGTCGACACGGCGTGCTCGTCGTCGCTGGTCGCCCTGCACCTCGCCGTGCAGGCCCTGCGGCAGGGCGAGTGCACCATGGCCCTCGCCGGCGGCGTCACGGTGATGGCCGCCCCCAACTGGATCGTCGATCTCAGCCGTCAGCAGGGTCTGGCCCCCGACGGCCGCTGCAAGGCGTTCGCCGAGGGCGCCGACGGCTTCGGCCCCGCCGAGGGCGTCGGCCTCCTCCTGGTGGAGCGCCTCTCCGACGCCCTGCGCAACGGTCACCGCGTGCTGGCGGTGGTGCGTGGTTCGGCGGTGAACCAGGACGGTGCCTCCAACGGCCTCACCGCCCCCAACGACGAGGCGCAGGAGGACGTCATCGGCCGCGCCCTCGCCAACGCCGGTGTCTCCACCCGCGATGTGGATGCGGTGGAGGCGCACGGTACGGGGACGAGGTTGGGTGATCCGATCGAGGCGCAGGCGTTGTTGGCGACGTATGGGCAGGGGCGTGAGGGGGGTGAGGCGCTGCTGTTGGGTTCGTTGAAGTCGAACATCGGTCATGCGCAGGCGGCTGCGGGTGTGGCTGGTGTGATCAAGATGGTGATGGCGATGCGGCATGGTGTGTTGCCGCGGACGTTGCATGTGGACGATCCGTCCTCGCATGTCGATTGGTCCGCGGGGGACGTGTCGTTGTTGACGGAGTCGCGGGAGTGGCCGGAGACGGGTCGTCCGCGCCGCGCCGGCGTCTCCTCCTTCGGTATCAGCGGCACCAACGCCCACGTCATCCTCGAACAGGCCCCCGGACCGGACGCGACGGACGCGGCAGAGCCCGGGGCCGTGTCCCAGGCGATGCCGGAGTCCGCGTCGGGCACGGCCACCCCCGGCCCCGCAGTGCCCTGGGCGTTCTCCGCCCGCACCGCCGAAGGTCTGCGCGAGCAGGCCGCCCGCCTGCTCGCCCACCTGGAGGAGCGCGACGGCACCCACCCGGCCGATGTCGGCCACTCGCTCCTCGCCACACGATCGCTGTGGGACCACCGCGCCGTGGTCGTCGGCACCGACGACACCTCCCTCCGTACCGCCCTGGCAGCTGCGGCGGCGGGTGAGCCGGGTGTGGTGTCGGGTGTCGCGGGTGCGGTTGCGCGGCCGGTGTTCGTGTTCCCGGGTCAGGGTGCGCAGTGGTCGCGGATGGGGCTGGAACTGGCTGACTCGTTCCCGGTGTTCGACCGGGCGTTGGGTGAGTGTGCGGAGGCGCTTGCGCCGTTTGTGGCGTGGGATCTGCGGGTGGAGTTGGCCGGTGATCTGGCTCGGGTCGATGTGGTGCAGCCTGCTTCGTGGGCGGTGATGGTGTCTCTGGCCCGGTTGTGGGAGTCGTTCGGTGTGGTGCCGGCCGCGGTGGTGGGGCATTCGCAGGGTGAGATCGCTGCGGCGGTGATCGCGGGTGCGTTGTCGTTGGAGGATGCTGCCCGGATCGTCGCGGAGCGCAGCCGGGTGATCGGTGAGCGTCTCGCCGGCCGGGGTGGCATGGCGTCGATCGCGCTGCCTGCCGCGACGGTACGTGAGCGGGTTGAGGGGTTCGGTGACCGTCTGGCGGTCGCTGCCGTCAACGGGCCGTCGTCCACGGTGGTTTCGGGTGAGCCGTCCGCGTTGGACGAGTTGCTGACGGTTCTGGAGGGTGAGGAGGTACGCGTTCGGCGTATCGCGGTGGATTACGCCTCGCACTCCTCCCACGTGGAGTCGATCCGCGAGGAGCTTCTGGACGTTCTGGCTCCGATCGCGCCGCGTTCGGCGTCGGTGCCTTTCTATTCCACGGTGACCGGTGGTCTGCTGGATACCGAGGTTCTGGATGCCGCTTACTGGGTGCGGAATTTGCGGCAGACGGTCGAGTTCGAGGCGACGACGAAGGCGTTGATTGCCGACGGGCTCACCGCGTTCGTGGAGTGCAGCGCCCATCCCGTTCTCGCCGTGGGTGTGGAGGAGTCCGGCGCGTCGACCGTGGTCGGGTCCCTGCGCCGTGATGACGGAGGCGCTCAGCGGTTCGTGACGTCGCTGGCGCAGGCCTTCGTCCATGGACTGCCCGTCGACCTGGGACTGCTCGTCGCCGACGGACGCACCGTCGACCTGCCGACGTACGCCTTCCAGGGCACCCACTACTGGCTGCGCCCGACGGCCGGCCGCGCCGACTTCAACGCCGCCGGGCTGGGCGCCGCGCACCATCCGCTGCTCGGTGCCGTCGTCAGGCTCGCCGACACCGACGGCGCCCTGCTGACCGGGCGCCTCTCGCTCGCCGACCACCCGTGGCTCACCGACCACACGGTTGACGGACACGTCATCCTGCCCGGCGCGGCCTACGTGGAACTCGCCGTACGCGCGGGCGACGAGGTCGGCTGCGGACGGATCGCCGAACTCACGCTCCAGGCACCGCTGGAACTGGTCGACGGCAGGCCCGTAGCCGTCCAGGTCGCCGTCGGCGCCGCCGAGGCGGACGGCAGCCGCCCCCTGACCGTGCACGCCCGGACGGACGACTCGGACGACGCCTCGTGGACGTGCCACGCCACCGGCACCCTCGTTCCCGCCGCCGACGCCGAACCTTCCTTCGACCTCGTCGCCTGGCCGCCGCCCGGTGCCTCCGGCGTCCCCCTCGACACCTTCTACGACGACGTCACCGCCGCCGGGTACGGATACGGCCCCGCCTTCCAAGGGCTGCGCGCGGTGTGGACCGCCGGGGACGACGTGTACGCCGAGGTCACATCGGTCGCAGCCGAGGAAGCCGAACGATTCCTGCTCCACCCGGCGGCCCTCGACGCGGCGCTCCACGCGATCCTCGTCCGTACCGGCGACGCCGGGGACACTCCTGCCCTGCGGCTGCCGTTCTCGTGGAGCGGCGTCGAGGTGTACGCCACCGGTACGGCTGACCTGCGCGTCCAGCTCACCCGGACCGGCGAGGACACCGTGAGCGTGCGCCTCACCGATACCGACGGGGCGCCCGTCGCCCGCGTCGAGTCGCTCGCCCTGCGCGCGCCGTCCACCGACGCGCTCGGCACGACGGGCGCCGCCGATCTCCTGCACGTCGTGTGGGACCCGATCGTCGGCCTTCCGGCCCCGACCGGCGCGACCGACGTCACCTTCCTGGACACCGGGGCCCCGGATCTCGACACCCTCGGTGCCCTCGACGGCCCGGCTCCCGACGTCGTCGCCCTCGCACTGCCCGACGACGCCACCGACGTGCGCGACCTCGTCGGACCGGTACTCGCACTGGTCCGCCGTTGGCTCTCCGACGACCGCTGGAGCACCTCGCGCCTCGCCTTCGTCACCCGCCACGACTCCCTGGAACACGCCGCCGTCCGGGGTTTCGTACGGTCCGCGCAGACCGAGCACCCCGGCCGTTTCCAGCTCCTCGACATCGAGCGGGACGCCGAGCCGTCGCAGGATGCCGTGACCGCCGCCCTCGCCACCGCCGAGCCACAGCTCGCCCTCGGCCCGAACGGCATCAGCACCCCCCGCCTCGCCCCCGTAC
>NZ_JAAXYC010000108.1 GCF_018619185.1 Streptomyces sp. McG3
CTCTACACCAAGACGGTCAAGGACCTCAAGGACATCAAGGCCGGCCAGACCATCGCCGTCCCCAACGACACCACCAACGGCGGCCGCCGGCCGACGGAGGTCCGTCAGACCGGCGGCGGCGTCGCAGCTCGGGTGGGCGGGGGCGTCAGAGGTCGCCCTGGAGGTAGGAACGGGCCGCGGCCATCACGTCCTTGAAGTGCCCGTCGGCGATGGCCTGCAAGGGGGACTCGTCCTCCAACTGGGGGTTCATCCCGATCATCCAGGCGCGGGCGGTGTGCGGGTTCTCGCCCTCCTCGATGAGCTTGAAGATCTGGTAGGCGGTGCGCAGGCGCACTTCGGCCTCGTAGCGCGGGGCGTTGAGCGCCCTGCACCACTTGCCGACCTGCTTGGCGTCCTCGATGCCGGCGACGTGCGCGGTCACGCGCTGGCTGAAGTTGTCCTGCAGGAAGCGCGCGATGTCCGCGATGGTCTGCTCCGTCGTGTCCCGGTGTGCGCGGGCCTCGGCGGCGGTCTCTCGCATGGTCTGCATGGTCTCCTCGTTTCCTCTCGCGCGCCGTGAGGCGTCGGCCGAGGATGCGGGCGCCGGAAGCGCGATGACGGGAAGGGGGCTCGTGGCGCTGCCGTTCGTCGGGCTCGGGCGTGGGGTCCGCGCTGGGCGCGTGGATCCCCTGGCCGCTTCGGGCGCATCTTCGGGCCGGAGGAGGGGGCCGGGGTGCCGGGACATGCGGGTCGCTCTGCCGGCGCGGTCGGGCGCGGCTTTCGGCAGGCGTAAGTGACCGACGGTCCGGGTCAACACGGCTTCCCCCCTCTGATATTGAGGAAAGGGTACCCGCCTACCTGTCACTTACTCCACACTTTTCCCACCTTAAAAGAGTGCTAAATCCCTCCTCTTGTTGCCATGCACGCCCCTGAGCTGCACGTTTCCGGCGGGACCTCATGGTGGTGGACCACAGGTACGGCCGCGCGCCGCGGGGCGGGGCACCGGATAGGGGGACATGCCGCACCGCCAGTCGGCCCACCGGGGTGCGGATCACCGGACGGTGAGGCCGTACTCGCGGGCCACTTCCTTCAGTTCAACGGATTCCGCGAGGATCGGGCGGCGTTCGGCCTCGACGTAGTCGGTGCCGCTGAGGACGGCCCAGCAGCGGCGTCCGCCGTACCCCGACCGGTAGGCGATGCCCTGGGCCAGCCGGTGTCCTTCGGCGTTGCGCTGGGCCACGGTCCAGGCGGCGATCTGGCGTGCGACCCGGCGGTCCCGTCCGTGGATGTGTTCTTCGCTCAGCGGTCCTTCGATGCCCCACGCTTCGAACTCGTGCCGCAGTTCCCGGCGGAGCACCTCACGGGTGGCGTCCGCGTCGACGTCCAGGAACCGGGCGTCGGACGCCAGCTTCAGCCGGACCAGGATGTGGGTGTCGCGCCAGCTGGACGCGAGATGGCCGAGCTTCATCCGGCCGGCCGCGACGGGCTCGCCGGCGAGGAGTTCACGCATCTTCGGCTGGACCCGGAAGTGGGCCAGGGCCTCCGCGTAGCAGCCGGCCTGCTCGGACGCGCAGTAGAGCATGCCGTAGGCGAAGAGGCTGAAGCGGCCCGCCGACGATCCCTCGATGGTCTCGGGTTCGATCCGGTTGAACTTCAGCGGATCGCTCGATTTGCCGAGCCGCCAGATGCCCCGGTCCGGGGGGAGCGCGAGCTCGACCGGAGGAACGGCGCCTGGGTCTAAGACAGCGGTCATGAGTCCTCGATAGCGATATCTGTGATGGCGTGCCCGTGGATCCCGGCTCGCGGCTGATCATTGTGGCGCACGCACCCCGCGTCTGTCGGCCCGTCCTGGCCCGTCGGCGGGCGCATCGACGGAGCACTTCGGCGCGCGGACGGCGCACACGCGTGCCGGGGACGGTCGGGTCAGAGACGGTCGTGGTGGACACGGAAGATCATGGTTCCCGCCTCTCCGGTCGCCAGGAGCACGGTGGACGGCTCTCCTTCCGGCCCCGGAGCCGTGCGGAGGGCGCTGACGGGGTGGCCCGTGACGATCCGCAGCAGCAGCCTTTCGGCGGCCGCGTCCCACAGGTGGATCCCGGTGGCCCCGGCGGCGGCGAGGACCACCCGTCTGCCGTGGGCCCGGAAGGCGGTCACGGCGTGCAGTTCCCCGTCCCCGGGGGCGAATTCGGCGAGGTGGCCGGAGGGAGCGTCGGGGTCCCACAGCCTGAGCGTGCCGTTCTGCCCGGCGGTGACGAGCCGGAGGCCGGCCCCGCCCCGCGGTCGGGCGAAGGCCACGTCGTTGACGATGTTCTGGCCGCACCGGATCGTCGGGCCGCGCTGGGCGAGGGCGGTGACGTCCCAGACGCGGAGGTTTCCGTCGCTGCCGCCGGACGCGAGGAGGACGCCGTCGTCGGTACGGGTGGAGGCCAGGCAGCGGACGCTGAACCGGTGGTCGTCGAAGACGGCCACGGCGCGGTGCCGGTCGAGGTCCCACAACCGCACGGTTCCGTCGGCGCTCCCGCTGGCCAGCAGGCCGGAGCCCTCGCCGGGCAGGGCGAGGAGGGCGAGTGCGGGCGAGAAGTGGCCGCGCAGACGCGGCGGTGGCGTCGGGTCGTCGCCGGGCGCGGGGGTGTGGAGCGCGATGCTGTTGTCGCTGAGGGCGGCGGCCAGCACCGGGCGGTGGTGCGGGCCGGCCCAGGCGAGGGCGGTGACCGGCTCGTCGTCGATGACGGACCGCTTCGAGCCGGTGCCGATGTCCCGGACGAGCGTGGTGGTTCCCTCGGTCACCGCGAGGAGGTGCGCGGGTCCCGATGACAGCGCGCTGGCGGTGACGCGGTTCCACCCGGGCCGCCCGCTCCGGAACTCGGTCCCGGCCAGCGGCCAGTTGCGGATCGTGCGATCGGATCCGGCGGTGATGAGGCGCGTTCCCGATCGTTCGGGCAGGGCGGTGAGGGCGGTGACCGCCTCCGCGTGTGCTTGAAGGGGTTCACCGACGGGTTCCAGGCCCTCGGGCCGCCAGAGCCGGACGGTGCCGTCGGCGCCCCCGGAGACGAGGGTTTCACGGCCCTCGACGGTGACGACGGCCAGGGAGGTGACGGCGCAGCTCGTCGTCGCCCGGGTCGATCGCGTACGGGATGTGGCGTCGACGCCGTGCACGGAGAGGGTGCCGTCGGCGTCGCCCACGGCGTACAGACCGGGTTCCGCCGGCGCGGCCAGGGTGCGGACGGGTGCGGGGTGGCGGGAGAGGATCCGGGTGGTGCGGCCGTCGAACCCGGTGACGGTGTCGTGCTGGGCGACGAGCAGCAGGGCGGAGCCGTCCGGCCCGGTCGTGCCGCGCAGGAGGGCCGGCGCGGGGCTGATCGAGGGCAGCGGGACGCGGGCCTCCTTCAGCGTCGTCGTGTCGTACGCGGCGAGGTGGCCGTCGCTCCAGGCGGCGAGGAGCACCGGGGACCGGTCGTCCCGCGGCCGGTGGAGCGTGAGCGCGGTGACCCAGGCCCCGGTGCGGCGCACGACCTGCCGGATCGGGCGGCCGCGGGGGGCGTCGAGCATCGCGACGGCGCCGTCGGTGCTTCCGGTGGCGACGATTCCCCCGGGCAGGGTCAACAGGTGGGCGACTGCCCCTTCGTGCAGGGTGATCGGCGGTGCGGACGCGGAGCCGTCGCGCCTGAGAACGCGCACGACGCCGTGGTCGTCCCCGGTGACCAGCAGGGCCTGGTGGGGGGCCCGCGGGCGGGGGACGGTCGACGTCAGGGAGACGACGTCGGCGTCGTTGAGGGCCCACACGTTGTCCGGGCCCGCGTAGTCGCTCCACAGCGGTGTGACGGGCGAGCGGTCGAACGGCGCGTCCGGGGCGCCGGGCCGGGGCGCCGGCGTGTCCCGTGACATCGCGGCGTGGTGGGCCAGATGCAGGCTGGTCAGCCGGGACAGGGGGCTGAGATCGCGGGCGTAGGGCTCCAGGGTGGCCCAGGTCTTCAGCCACTGCTGCTGGGCCGGCCGGTCCCCCTCTCCCGCCAGCAGGCGGCCGAGCCCGGAACTCGACTCCCAGGGCAGCAGGGCGGGCGGCACGTGATGGTCGTCCAGGACGCGCCCCTGGGCGGCATGCTGGGCCAGGTGCCGCCGCAGATAGGGGTGGGGCGGGATGCTGGGGTCGTCGGGGACGAGTTCGGCGAGCGCGGCGGCCAGTTGGCGGTGGATCTCCGCGTGCCGGTCGTCGCCGGCCGGTCCGCTCATGCCGCCCCTCCCCGGTCGAGCCAGTCCGTGTCGATGTCGCGCAGGGCCTCGGCCAGCGTTTCGTGGGCGGGCCGGTAGACCCGCCGGTCGTCCTCGTGGTCGTGGGCCAGATAGCCGTTGAGCCGGCTCTTGAGCAGTTTCGCGATCATCTCGTCCCAGTCCGGCAGGGCCCGGCCGAGCAGCACCCGGGCCATCTGCGGCCAGATGGTGGACCAGGGGATGCCCGCTCCCCCGGCGAAGGCGGACGCGCGCAGGAGGGCGAGCGCCACCTCGGAGGGGAGCCCGTCGGCCTCGACCAGCACGAGGTCGCGCCTGAGGAGCCCTTCCGTCCCGTTGTTCAGCATCCTCTGCCACTCCGGCTGCCGGGCGACCGCGGCGGGGTCCTTGACGGACCGGAGCTGTTCCCCGGCTATGCGCGCGTCGATGAAGGAGGGCCAGACGACGGGTGCGACCAGTGCGGCGGCCTCCTCGGCCGAATCGCGGTGCCCGCCGCCGCCCTCGCAGATGAGGGCGTGCAGATACTCGGCGATGTCCTTCTCGCTGCCCTCGTCGTCCGTACGCTGCTCCTCGGCGGTCGGGAAGACGGCCTTCAGCGCTTCGTTGTGTCCCTGCTCCTCCTCGGGCAGTTCCCCGGACGGTTCGCTGAGCGGCCGGCTGGAGCGCACGCCGATCAGCAGCCGCAGGCCGCGTCCCCGGTCGGCGAAGGGTTCGCCGTCGAGCCGCGGTACGGGGACCTGGTCCAGTCGCGGCGCGCAGAACGCGTTGAGCGGCGCCAGCACGTCCTCGATGATGCGCTGCCGTTCGTCCGCCTCGTCGAGGCCGTCGATGACGAGGGTGACCGCCTCGTCACGGTCCCGGAGCACGGCGAGGATCTGCTGGGCGGCCTCGACGACCGGGTCCTCGGTCGAGCGGATCCGCCGGGGTGTCTCCCCCAGGGCTTCGAGGATGTCGTGGGCCAGCTCCGCCGCGCCCCGGTGCCGGGCCAGGACCGCCCCGGTGATGGAGCCGGGCGCGGGGACGGTGTCGGGCCCGGACAGGTCGAGTGCCGTCTTGCACAGGGGGTCGTCGCGGAACGCGGGGTCGCTGAGGACGACGGCGCGGGCGAGTACGGCGGACTTGCCGCTGCCCGCGCTGCCGGTGACGAGGAGGACCCCGCGGCTGCGGGCCGGGCTGAGGAAGGCCGCGATGCTGCGGTTGATGTCCTCACGGCCCCGGAAGTACCAGCCGGGATCCTGCTCCTGGGTGCGCCCCGTGGCCCGGTCGAGCCAGTGGTCGCCGGCCGGGGTGCCCGGGTTCCGGCCGTCCGCGCCGGTCAGTTCGCGCACCCGGCGGTATCCGGGGTTGGGGATGCAGGGCGTCGGGGTGAGGACGCCGCTGCCGTCGACCACCCGGTGGAGCCGGTGCCGCTTGCGCTCCGCCGGGTCCAGGCCGCGTTCGAACTCCGACATCAGCTCGACGACGCTGAGGTGGGGGGTGGTGATGCCCGCGGTGGTGCGGAGCCGTTCGAGCGCGCCGCGCAGCAGGGTGGAGAACCGGCGGACCTGGACCGGCCGGTCGTGGCCGGCGGTGACGAGGACGTCGAGCCGGCAGGTGTTCCGCCGTTCGGCGCGGATGTCCTCGACCAGGTCGTCGATCTCGCCGCTGATCTTTCCGGCGTAACAGGTGTTGACGATGACGAGGACGTTCCTGGCGTGCGAGTCGAGTGCCGCGGTGATGAGGTCGGTGGTGCGGACCGAGGTGTTGAGGTGGCGGCCCTTGACGGAGTCGGGCAGTTGCAGGAAGTGCGTCCTGGTCCCCGCGTGGCCGTGGCCCGTGATGAACAGGACCAGCGCCTCGCCCTCCATCTCCCGCACCCGGTTATCCCGGAGGAAGTCCTCGACGTGCTCGCGCCGGGTGACGGTCGGGGCGGGCACGTGGCGGAACCCGTCGGACGCGACCGGTGAGGACCACCACTCGGCGACGACGTCCAGTTGTTCGTCGATGCCCGCGGTGAAGCTCTCGTCGCCGTCGCCGTAGTCGCGTACGGCCAGCGTGAGCAGGGTCCGCTGTGACCCGTTCTGCTCGGCGGCCCGATTCTGCCCCAACTCCCCCACCGCGTTACGCATCTCTCTAGTCTTCCAGGCATGACGAAGCCGCCGCAGACGAATCCGGGCCGCAGCCCCGGCAGCGCCCCACGCTTGACTCCGGTGACTCCGGACGTGACTCCGGGCGTCACGCACGACGCGGTCGTGATCGTCCCCGGCATCATGGGGAGCGAGCTGTACGACACCGTCACCGGCACGGTGCTCTGGGGGCTGGCGCACCCCCAGTGGCTCGCCAAGGCCTGGCTGACCCGGGACGGTCTCGCCCCGCTGCGCCTCACGCCGGAGGAACAGGCCGGGGAGTACGGGCGGATCCGGCCGCGCAGGCTCCTGCGGACCCCGGTGTGGATCCCGTTCGTGCGGGGCATCGAGCCGTACCACAAACTGACCCGGGCGATCGAGGAGACCGTCGCCCACCCCGACGCGGTGCTGCCCTTCCCCTATGACTGGCGGCTGCCGGTCGAGGTCAACGCCCGGCTCCTCGCGGCGGAGGCGCGCAGGCATCTGGAGCGGTGGCGCGGGCACCCGGCTCACACCGCGGCCCGCCGCCGGGCGCTCGACGAGCGCGAGGGGCGTCTCGTCTTCGTCGCCCACTCCATGGGCGGGCTCGTCACCCATGCGGCGCTCACCCTGGGCTTCGACGACGATCTGGCGGCCGACACCCGGGGAGTGATGACGCTGGGGACACCGTTCCGGGGCTCCGTGGTCGCGGCGAGCATCCTCAACGCCGCGCAGGGCGCGCCGCTGCCGCTGCCGCACCGCCGGCTGGCCGCGCTGGCCGCCGCGATGCCGGGCGTCCATGACCTGCTGCCCCGGTTCGTCTGCCTGGAGGAGGGCGCCGGGGCGCGCCGGCTCGCCCCCTCCGACGTCGGCGCGCTGGGCGGGGACGAGGAACTCGCGAAGAGCTCGGGGGAGTTCTTCGCCCGGCTCGCCCGGCACGAGCTGCCCCGTCACCGCCCGGTCGCCGGTGTCCACCAGGACACGGTGCAGTCGCTGCGGCTGGAGAACGGGGAGGTCCTGGCGTCCGAGTACTGCTTCCGCACCCACCGGGACGGCGAGTTGAGGCGTGACGAGAACGGGGTGGCCCTTCGCTTCGGGGCCCGGGGGGACGGTACGGTCCACCGGGATTCGGCGTCGCCGAAGGGCGGGGCTGTTCCGATCGCGCTCCAGCACGGTGCGCTGGCGAGCGGCGGGGCGGCGCGGCACGCGGTCGTCGACTTCCTCCTGGAGGAGGACGACCTCGGTCCGGACCAGGCCGGCGAGGGCCTCGGGCTGACCGTCCCGGACTACGTGACGCCGGGGGCGGACTGGTCGCTCCGGATCACCGGGACCGACGACCCGTCCGGGATCGACTGCACGGTGGCGTCGGTCGACGGCCCCGTCCGCCGCCCGGTCCGTCCGTACGCGGAGGACGGCGACGCGCTGACGGCCGACGTGGCACTCCCGGAGGCCGGGCTGTACCGGATCACGGTGGAGGCCGACCGGCTGCCCTCACCGCTGACGCAACTGGTGTTCGCCGGCCCCGACGGCACGCGGCCGGCCGAGAGCTGACCGGGGGCCGGGGGCCGGCCTCCGCGCGTCGGGCCCGGGGGGCGCTCCCGTCCGGGCCGGGTCGCCCCGGGCTGAGCCCGGGAGACCGGCCCTCCCGCGGCCGGCCGGGGCACCTGGCCGGACACGGGGCGACGGGTCCTCAGATGAGCCCGTGCCGCATCGCGTATCCCACCGCGTGGGCCCGGTTGCGCAGTTCGAGCCGGGTGGCGACCTCGTGCAGCACGTTCTTGACGGTGCGTTCGGAGTACGAGGTCTTCTGCGCGATCTCCGAGGTGTCGCACCCCTCGGAGACCAGCCGGATCATCTCCGCCTCGCGCGCGGTGAGGGTGGAGAGCGTGAGCCCCCGGGGGTCGAGGACCGTCCGCTGGAGGGAGCTGACGTGGTCCAGGAGCTTGCCGAGCAGATCGCCGGGCAGGACGCCTTCGCCGTTGGCCATCGCCCGCACCAGGTGGACGAGCCGGTCCTGGTCGGCCTCGCCGCGCCGGAGCACGGCGGCGACCCCGCACTCGATCATGGTCTGGAGGGCGCCGGACTCGAAGAACCCCACGACCAGTCCGGTGCGGGTGGAGGTGTTGCGCTGGAGGCGGTGCAGGAGCTGGACGGTGGGCTCGTCGACCATGTCCACCACGACCAGCGAGACCTGGGCCCGGTCCGCCTCGGCCTCCGGCAGCAGTTCTATCTCGGGCCGCACGCGCAGTTGGTGGATCATGCCGGTCTGCAGGATCAGGTCCTCCGCGTACACCGCCACGGAGACCCTGCCCCCGGGCGCTCCCCCGGGGCCGGCCGTGCGCCGGTGCGCCGCGTCGGGCCTGCGGTAGTGCCCGCGCGCCGCCGTGCCGTGGGCGGTCGCCGTGCCGTTCGTGGTCGCGTTCGCCGTGCTGTTCGTCGTGTCCGTGATCGTCGTCATCGTTCCGTGCCCGTCTTCCTCAGGTACTTCAGCCCGATATGCCTGCTCGTCCTCATGTCGCTCCGCGCCGGTCCGGGGCACGGCCCGCGGGCTCGCGGAGGGGGCGCGGGGACACCGTGCCGAGGGGCCCGCGGGGCACCACCCCTGCCCGCTTGTTGCCCTCGCGTCTCTGCTGCCGAGCGGTGCGGGCGGCCTAACGTCGCAGAGTGACCACATCTGCCGAACTCGAAAGCCCCACGGTGACGGTGTCGCCTGGCGGTACCGCGACCACCACCCTGACCGTGCGCAACGACGGCGACATCGTCGAGGCCTACACCCTCGAGGTGGTCGGCGACTGCGCCGCCTGGAGTACCGTCGAGCCGGCGCGTGTGTCGCTGTACCCGGGCACCTCCGAGACGGTGACCCTGACCTTCGCCCCGCCGCGTTCCCACGAGGTCCGGGCGGGTGAAACCCCCCTGGCCGTACGGGTCCTGCCCGCGGAGCGGCCCGAGTCGGTGGTGGTCCCCGAGGGCACGGTGACCGTGGAGCCCTTCCACGAGCTCCGCACGGAGCTGGAACCGCGCCGCCGCCGGGGCTGGCTGGGCGCCCGCTTCGGTGCCGCGGTGCAGAACAAGGGGAACACCCCGGTCGATGTGGCCCTCGCGGGCAAGCAGGCGGGGGAGGATCTGCGGCTCACCTTCACGCCGGACAAGAAGCGGCTGGAGCCGGGGGAGTCGGCGGAGGTCCGGCTGAAGGTCCGGGCCCTGAAGCTGATCTGGTTCGGGGAGCCCGTCACCTGGCCGTTCGAGGTCCGGGCGACCGAGGGCGCCGAGGGGGAGACCGAGGACGAGCAGCCCGGTGGACCCGAGCCGCTGCCCGGGGAGTTCGCCCAGATACCGGTGCTGCCCAAGTGGCTGCTGATCGTGCTGGCGGCACTGCTGGCCCTGCTGCTCGCGTGGTTCGCCCTGGTGCGGCCGGCGGTGAAGAGCACGGCCGAGCAGGCGGGGACGAAGGCCGCGCAGGAGGAGACCGAGCGCGGCAAGGAGCAGGGGTCGACCCCGCCCGGCGGTGCGGACAACCCGGCAGGCGGTCAGGGAGAGGGAACCGGTCCGGACGGAACGGGCCCCGGTACGGGCGGTTCCGGCCCGGGCGGCTCCGGCGGGGGCGGGGGCAACGGCGGCGGAGCAGGAGGCGGACAGCAGGCGTCCGAGTCCATCGACGTGCAGACCCGGGTGGGGGACACGGCGGAGGGGTCCTACAAGGTTCCGGCCGGAAAGGTGTTCGGCGTCACCGACATCGTGGTGGCGAACTTCCAGGGCGACGAAGGCATCGTGACGATCTCCTTCGGAGACAACAAGATCACGACGATCGCTCTGGAAACCTTCCGCAACCAGGACTATCACTGGGTCACCCCCATTCAGGTTCCGGAGAACGCCACCGTCACCGCTTCCGTCACCTGTGCCAAGCCCGGCACCCCGGCCACCGGTACACAGGCTTCCGGGTGCCATCAGGTTCTGAATGTCAGCGGTGTACTGAGCGATCTCGCACGATAGAAACAGCGGCGCCGAGCGCTCTGCTTCGCCTGCCGACGAGACAACAGCAGAAACCCGGCCGAGAGGAAACCCGGCGTGCCGGGAGGTGGCGGATTCGCCCTCCCCGATACACCAGAGGTCTCGACCAGTTCGGTCGCCCGCGGCGACGACAGCATCGGAAGAATATCCGCCCCCGATGGCCGCGGGCACGAACATGCCTGCTCAGAAACGGTCCTGACGGTCCGATGACGGACAGCGGGTGCCCGTTCGGAGCGTTCCCGTGCCCGTTTTCCGCTCCCGTATACGACCGAATCCACCCACTTTCTCGGCGCATTCTGGCCGAATCGCGTCACCTCGGTCCGTTTCCCCGGTGGCCCCGGACGGTGATCGACCTTCCGGGGTTTACCGGGAAAAAGAGATACCAAACACATCAGGTCCCTGGCGCGGCGTCCGCTTTTCCCACAACCTCCCGGCGGGGGCCGCGGCTTCGGGCCGTTCCGTAACACGTTGTTCCCGTTCTCTTCACATCACCGGGGGAATGCGGGCCGGCTCCACGAATACGGCGACCGGTCCGTCCGGACCGGCAAGGGCAGTGTTACCCGGCGTTCGGGGGCCCGGAAAGGCAGCCTCATTGCCCCGCGTCCAGGACTCTGGGGCCTACTCTCCGCCCGGCCGGACGGTCAAGACTGGACAGTGATCGAGTGACCGTCCAGAAGGAGCGAGCATGCCGTCGTACCTCACCCCCGGTGTTTACGTGGAGGAGGTGCAGTCCGGAGCGCGGCCCATCGAAGGTGTCGGCACCGCGGTCGCAGCCTTCGTCGGCTTCGCCGGGACGGGCCCCTTCCACCAGCCGACGCTGGTGACCAACTGGGACCAGTACGTGCAGACGTTCGGCGCCTTCACCGCCGACACCTATCTGGCGCACGCCGTCTACGGCTTCTTCGCCAACGGCGGCGGCGCGGCCTACATCGTCCGCATCGGCGGTCCCGCACAGGGCGCGGAGAGCACCGCTCAGGGCTCGGTCGCGCAGGCCCCCGCCCCGGTCGCGCTCGGCGGGTTCCTGGTCTCGGCGAAGCCCGGCACGGGCTCCGACCTGTCCGTGGAGATCGCCGACGCCGAGGGCGAGAACCCCCCGGAGGACCGCTTCCGGCTGCTGGTGCGCCAGGGCGGCAAGGCCGTGGAGACGTACGACGTCTCCACCCGCAAGAACGTCAAGGGCTACCTGGTCACCCAGGCCCGCGACTCCAAGCTCGTCCAGGTCACCGAGCAGCCCGGCACCGCGCAGAGCCGCCCCGAGAAGCAGACCGTCGCCCTCGCCCCCGCCGCCGCGGGCGCCCCCGGCTCCGGTGTGGCACGGCTCGACGCGTCGGAGTACGTGGGCGACGCCTCCGCGCGTACGGGGTTCTCCGGCCTCGAAGCGATCGACGAGATCACGATGGTCGCCGTCCCGGACCTGATGAGCGCCTTCCAGCGCGGCGACATCGACGCCGAGGGCGTCAAGACCGTGCAGCTGGCGGTCATCTCGCACTGCGAGCAGATGGGCGACCGGGTCGCCGTCCTGGACACCCCGCCGGGCATGAACGCCCAGCGTGTGCGCACCTGGCGCAACGAGGACGCCGGTTACGACTCGCGCTACGCGACTCTCTACTACCCGTGGGTCAAGGTCTTCGACCCGGCCAGCGGCCGCAACTCCCTGGTCCCGCCGAGCGGTCACGTGGCCGGCGTCTGGGCGCGCAGCGACAACGAGCGCGGCGTCCACAAGGCCCCCGCCAACGAGGTCATCCGGGGCGCGGTGGACCTGGAGATCCGCCTCAGCAAGGGCGAGCAGGACCTCCTCAACCCGATCGGCGTGAACTGCGTACGCGCCTTCCCGGGCCGCGGCATCCGCATCTGGGGCGCGCGCACCCTCTCGTCCGACCCGGCCTGGCGCTACCTCAACGTGCGCCGCCTCTTCAACTACCTGGAGGAGTCCATCCTCCTGGGCACCCAGTGGGTGGTGTTCGAGCCGAACGACGACCGCCTCTGGTCGAGCATCCGGCGCAACGTCACCTCGTTCCTCACCGAGGAGTGGCGACGCGGTGCGCTGTTCGGCCGCACGGCCGAGGAGGCGTTCTACGTCCGGTGCGACCGGAGCAACAACCCGCAGGAGTCGATCGACCTCGGTCAGGTCGTCTGCGAGATCGGGGTGGCCCCGGTGAAGCCCGCGGAGTTCGTGATCTTCCGTCTCTCGCAGTTCTCCGACAGCACCAGCCTCGTCGACGAGTGACCCTCGCGGTCCTCCCCCACCCCTTCACTTTCACCATCGATCGGAACAGGTGACACAGAGTCATGGCAGAGGGCGACGCTCTTTCCACCCATATCTTCGGCGTACAGCTCGGTGGCTATCTCGTGGAGTCCATCCAGGAGATCAGCGGCATGACCGTCGAGGAAGAAGTCGTCGAGGTCCGTCAGGTGACGGCCGAGGGCAAGCAGATCATCCGTAAGCAGCCGGGGGCCCGCCAGGCGGGCGAGGTGACGATCACCCGCGGGCTCGACCAGAGCAGCGAGTTCACCACCTGGATCAAGGAGACCCTCAACAACGGGGCCGTCGACACCGCGCGGCAGAACCTCACGATCGAGATCAAGGACTCGACCGGTGAGACCGTCCGCCGCATCCAGCTGATGCAGGGCTGGGCCTCCAAGTGGGAGGGCCCGTCCCTCAAGGCCGGCGAGTCCAGCGCGGCGACCGAGACGGTGACCATCACCTTCGAGGAGATCGTGGTCGAATGAGGCGCCGGACCGTTACGCCGGGCGGCGGCCTCGAAGAGGTCCTGGACAACCTCGCCACGGCGCCCGCCGCACGCGAGGAGGCCGCCTCGCCCGCGCCCGCCCGCCCCCGGGAACGGGACAGGGACACGCTGCAGACGGAGTTCGCCTTCGAGCTGCCGCGCGGGTACGTCGACGACGAGGGCCATGTGCACCGCAGCGGCACCATGCGGCTCGCGACGGCCCGGGACGAGCTGCGCCCGCAGATCGACCTGCGGGTGAAGGAGAACCCGGCGTATCTGTCCGTGGTGCTGCTGAGCCAGGTGATCACCCGGCTCGGCACGGTCACCGATGTGCACGCCGGGATCGTCGAGCGGATGTACGCGACCGACGTGGCGTTCCTCCAGGACTTCTACCGCCGGATCAACAGCGAGGGCCACACGCATGCCGCGGTGACCTGCCCGCTGTGCCACGGGTCGTTCGAGGTGGACCTCTCGGGTGGGCGCCTGGGGGAATCGTGACGTACGCGCTTCCCCGGCTGCGGGAGGAGATCGCGTACGTCGCCTACCACTTCCATTGGCAGCGTGAGGACATTCTCGACCTCACCCACGGCGAACGTCAGCAGTGGGTGCGGGAGATAGCGCGGATCAACACCCGCGTCAACGAAGGCGGGTGATCGTGTGGGGTTCGGGGACTGGCTGCGCCGGGCGGACCGGCAGCGCTCCGGCGCGCCCTCGCGCGAGGGCGCCGGGCACGTCGGCGTGTCCGCCGTACCCACACCCGTCCGGGATTCCGGCCCCGCGTCCACTTCCGGTCCGGCTTCTGTTCAGGCTGCCGGTCCGGCTTCTGCGTCGGCTTCCGGTTCCTCGGCGGCTTCCGGTGGGGACGGCGGCGGCTGGGACGGCGGCTGGCGGCGGGTGGCCCCGCCGACGGTGACCGTCGCCCGGTCCTCGATCGGAGTGAGCGACGGGCTGCGGTTCCGTTCGCGGCTGGCCTCCTGGCAGAACCCGGCCCTCGGCGGCGAACTCGGCCACTCCGTCCTGCCGTCGGCCCCGGTCGGCCTCATCCACGGCGTCGCCCGCCCGGGCGCGGCACGGACCACGTCCCCCGGCGGACCGCTGCTGCTGCGCGCGGTCCGGCCCCCGGGGGCCGACGAGCCCACCGCCCCCACGACGGACCTGCCGCCCGCCTCGGTGAACCGGGCGGCGGGCAGGGACAGCGGGGCGAACGGCGGTACGGGGACGGGGAAGCCGAGCCCCGGCTCGCCGACGGTCCAGCGGTCGAGCGCGACGCGTACCCCGGCCCCGGGCCCGTCCCCGGCCCCCGCGAACCGGTCGCCGTCGGGCGGGCCGAGCAGGTCGGGGAGTTCCCGCACGCCGGGTACGTCGGGGAGGTCGGCCGCGTCGGGATCGACCGGTCCGTCCTCCTCCACGGCCCCGTCGGACTCCACGGCTCCATCAGGGTCGCCCGTGTCCTCCGGTGCGCGCACTCCCGCCGCCGTACGTCCGCAGCGGATCGCCCCACCGCTGATCGTCGCCCGGCGTCCGGCGATGCCGCTGCGGCGGATCGCCGGGCTCGTGCCCGCCACGCCCACGGCCCCTTCCTCCTCGTCCGCATCCCCTGCTTCCCCTGCTTCCCCGGCAGCCGCGCCGTCCTCGGAAGCCGCTGCCCCCGCCGTCCAGCGGGCCGGGTCCGAGCGGCGAAGCGGTCCGGACCGTGCGGTTCCGGGGGGCGACGCCCCGTCTCCCGAGCACGACTCCGGCCGGCCCGCCGCCGATGTGGTGCGCCCGGCCCTGGGCAGGCCTCTGCGCGAGATGCCCGCCGGGGCCAGGCAGGCAGGGGCCGGCGGACCGGCGGGCGCCGTTCCGTCCGCCCCCGCGACGGACCGCCCGGCGGAGATGCCGGTGCTCCAGCGCCAGGCGTCGGACCCGCAGAGTCCGCCGGGCTCGCCGGGCTCGCCGGGCCTTCCGGCCACGACGCCCGCGGCGGCCTCGACACCCGCGCCCCGTTCGACCGGCTCGGCCGGCTCGGCCGGCTCGGCCAAGGCAGCGACGCCCGCGCCGGCACCGCGGCAGCCGTCGTCGCCGCCGGAGAACCGGTCCCCCCGGTCGTCCCCGTCACCTCAGTCGTCCCGGAGCACCGGGCCGTCCGGCTCGTCGACGCCGTCGGGTCCCTCCCCTTCGGTGCACCCGGCACCCCGGGCCGACGCCTCCGGCAGCGCACGGGCCCGTGCGCGGGGCGGGATCGGCACGCCGCTTCCCTCCCTGCCGCCCACGGCCCGGCTCGGCGGCGACGCGCCGCTGCTCGGTGACCGCGCGCCCGCCGGGGCCCGGCCGGATCCGGGTCGGCCCCAGGGCGACGGACCCACTGTTCCGGCCCCCGCTCCGGCGCCTCCGGGCACGCCCTCCGCACTGCCGGTGCGGACGGCGTCCGTCCCGCCCGCCGTACCCTCGGTGCCCTCGGCGCCCGCCGGGCCGTCGTCCGCAGGCCCGGCCGTCCAGCGTGCGGCAGACCCCGCCCGTGCCCGGACCGGTCCGGTCTCCACCGCTCCCCCGCCGCCCGTACGCGTCCGGCCGATCGCTCGGGGCCGTACGGCCCAGGGCTCCGCCGGTGCGACGCCGTCGCCCATGGTCCAGCGGTCAAGGACTCTGCTCTCCGGCCGTGCCCTGACGGTGAACACCGGTTCGGCCGAAGGGTTTTCGGCGCCTCCGACGACGGCGACGGCGGGCGGCGGCACCGCGCGCCCGGTCGTGGCGGCCACCTGGCGGCGCGACGTGCGGCAGCCGGGCACCGGCGCTCCGTCACCGGGCTCCGGCGACGGACGGACCGGCGACGGGCCGGGCGCCGGCCCCCGGCGGCCGACGTCCTCCGGTACGGCTCCGGGGCCCCTGGTCCAGCGCTCGGCGACCGCGCACCCCGCGCACCCGGGTGGCGACGCCTCCACCGACCCGGCCCGAGGTACCGCGAACCGGAGCGGCCTGCCCACCGACCGGCACGACGGGAGCGCACCGGGTCGCGCGCAGGGAACCACGGCCGCCCCCGCCAGGCGCGGTCCGTCCGCCGGTGGCGTACTCCAGCGACTGGTACGACGGTCCGGGCGGGCCACACGTCCCTCGCCCACGCCGCCCGGCACCCCCTCGCCTCGGCAGGCTTCCGGGCCGACGCCCGGCCAGGCTCCGCAGCGGGTTTCCGGGCCGGCGTCCCACCGGAGTCCGCAAGAGGTCTCCGTACGGCGCGCCGCTCCGGCCCCGGACCGGGCCGCCGTCCCGGTCACTCCTCCTGGCCCTGCCCCTGTTGTTCAGCGCGCCGCGCCGCTCCCGCACGACCTGCCCTCCCGGCCGGGGATGCCGGGTGCCGCACCGATGCCCTCGGCGTACGCGACCGGCGCCGCCACGCGTCCCGTTCCCGTCGTCCGGCCGCATCCGCCCGGGGCGGCGCGTCCGGAAGCCGCCGTACCCGTACAGCGGCTGGCCATGCCGGTGGCGCCCGACGGCGCCGGTCCACCGCTCACCGGACCCGCGCCCTCGGGCGGCGGCACTCCCGGCGCGTCGCCCGCGCTCTCCGTGCGGGTGCCGCCCCGCGCGCCCGCACAGGCCGCCGGAGCGGGCCGCCCGGAGAGCAGGGCGCAGGCCGTCCAGCGTGCGGCGGCGAACGCCGGGATCACCGGGGTTCCCGTGCAGGCCGCCCCGCCGAAGCCCGCCGCCGGGGCGACGGACGCGGCCGCCGGCTCCGACGACGCCTCCGACGCTCCGTCGGCGAACCGGATGAGCGGAACGGAGATCGAGGAGCTGGCCCGCCGGCTCCTCGACCCGGTGAGCCGGCTCATCCGCGCCGATCTGCGCCGGGGGCGGGAACGCACCGGGCGGCTCCACGACGGCCGCCGCTGACGGGCGACCGCCCCGGCCCGCCCCGCGCACGCCCCGCACACCCGCACGCCCCGTACGAGAGACAGCAGAGAAGACGAGAGACGCATGACGGACAACATCTTCGCGACGAGCGTGTTCTTCAAGCTCGCGATCGGCGGCAGCGACCTGGGCGCGTTCCACACCTGCTCCGGCCTGGGCGCCGAGGTGGAGATGGAGACGTACGCCGAGGGCGGCAACAACGGGTTCACCTGGCAGCTGCCGGGGCGGATCACCTGGACGAATATCACGCTGACCCGCCCGGTGACCGCCGACACCCTCAAGATCGCGCGCTGGCTGAACGAGACGATCCGGCGGGTCGAGCCCAAGGACGGCGAGATCGTGGCGCTGCGCCCCGACCTCAGCCGGATCATCAGCTGGCAGGTGCACGGCATCGTGCCCGTGCGCTGGCAGGGGCCCTCCTTCGATCCGGCCAACTCCGAGGCGGCGATCGAGACGCTGGAGATCGCGCACGAGGGCCTGGAGCCCTCCTGACCGGCACCGACGCACCCGCCAGGAACCGGACCAAGGAAGGAGGAACGCAATGTCACCCGCTCTCCGCGCGAGCCGCGCTCGCGCCCAGCTGACCATCATGGAGCCGCCGTCGACGGTCGGCGCCAAGCCCGGCGGGGCGCTCGCCCGTCTCACGTTGCAGTTCAACCCGTCGAAGCTGTCGCTGAGCAAGACCACCGAGTGGCGGCGTACTCCGTCCCGGATGGCCGGGCAGTCCGCGCTGCCCGAGTTCGTCGGCAGCGGGCCGCGGGCCCTGTCGCTGGAGGTCTTCCTGGACGCCACCGCCACGCACGACAACTCCGTGGAGAAGGCGGTCGAGCAGTTGATGACCGCGTGTGTCCCCACCCCCAAGAGCCTGGCCCGCAAGACGCCCGCCAGCCCCTGGGTGCGCTTCGACTGGGGGACGTCCAAGACGACCTCGTTCGACGGGGTGCTGTCCAACCTCTCGGTCTCCTACACCCTGTTCGACGTCGACGGGAAGCCGCTGCGCGCCACCTGCTCCCTGTCGATCGAGGAGGCGAGCATCGGCCCGGCCGGCCAGAATCCCACCTCGGGTTCGAAGGAGGCACGGCGCACGCACCGGGTCGTGGCCGGGGACAGCCTGCCGCTGCTGGCCTGGCGGGAGTACGGCGACGCCACCGCGTGGCGGACCATCGCGCACGCCAACGACATCGACGACCCCATGCAGTTGACCCCGGGCCGGGAGCTCCTGGTGCCCGGCCGGGCAGACCACCTGACGGAGGAGGGCCGATGAGCGGCAAGGAAGCCCCCGGCCGTTCCTTCGCCGCCGACCCGGTCGTCGAGGCGCCCGCCGCGCTGCCCGCCGCCTGGGCCACCCAGCTGGTGAGCTGTGTGGTCGACGAGAACGTGGGTCTGCCGGACACCGCCGTGCTGATGTACCGGGACCCCGACCACACCTTCCTCACCGCGACCGGCATCGGCATGGGCACCCCCCTGAAGATCTCGGTCGTCACCGCGCGGGACCGGGCGCCCGAGCGGCTGTTCACCGGGGAGGTCACGGCGGTCGAGCTGGACACCGACACCACCGGATCGTTCACCGTCGTGCGGGCGTTCTCCAAGGCGCACCGGCTCCAGCGCGGCCGGAAGGTCATGGCGTACCGGAACATGAAGACGGCGGACATCGTCCGCAAGGTCGCCGCCGGCGCGGGTCTGGCCGTCGGACGGATCGAGGCCGCGCCGGTCACGTACAAGCAGGTGACCCAGCCGAACGTGTCGGACTGGGAGTTCCTCCAGCACCTCGCGGCCGAGAGCGGGGCCACGGTGCGGGTGGACGACAAGGGCCGGCTGCAGTTCACCAGACCGGACCCCGCCTCCTCGGCCCCCTCGCCCTCGACCTCCGCCGCGAACGACCCGATGGTCCTGGAGTACGGGAACAACCTGCTGGCCCTGCGCGCGGTGCTGACCGGGGCGGACGGGGCGGACAGCGTCGAGGTGCGCGGCTGGAACGTCGACACCAAGACCCGGCTGGTGGCCCGGCAGCAGTCCGTCCGCAGCGACACCGTCGCCCCGGGGATGAGCCCGTCGACGGCGGCCAAGATGTTCGGCTCGGGCTCCCGGACCACGATCGCCGACACCCCGTACCGCACCCAGGCGGAGACCCGTGCCGTGGCCGGTGCGCTCGCCGCGTCGGTCAGCGCCGGCTTCGGGGAGATCGAGGCGGTCGCGTACGGGAACCCGCAGCTGCGGGCGGGTATGCCGGTGGCCCTCGGCAACGTGGGGCCCGCGTTCTCCGGCCGCTACACCGCGACCGCCGCGCACCACGTCCTCGAACCGGACACCGGCTACCGCACGACGGTGATCGTCAGCGCCTCGCCGGACCGGTCGCTCTCGGGCCTGGCCTCCGGCGGCAACGCTCCCTCGCGCGGCCCGCGCATGCCGGGCCTGGCGATCGGGGTGGTCACCGACATCCGCGAGGAGGGCCGGGGCCAACGCGGCTGGGTGCGGCTGAAGTTCCCCTGGCTCGACGACACCTACGTCACCGACTGGGTCCGTACGGTGCAGTGGGGCGGCCAGGGCGGCGGCGGGGTGTTCAGCCCCGAGGTCAACGACGAGGTACTGGTCGGATTCGAGCAGGGGCTGCTGGACAGCCCGTATGTGCTCGGCGGTCTCTACAACGGGGTCGACAAGCCCTCGCCGCACGACGTCCCGCTGGTCGACCCGACGAGCGGGAAGGTCAACCGCCGTTCCCTGGTGTCCCGTTCGGGCAACCGGCTGGAGCTGCTCGACGCCCCGCGCGGCCCGTCCGGGGTGCGCATCGCCAGCGGTGACAAGCGGCTCGACGTGATGCTCGACGAGAAGACGGGCGAGATCACGCTGACGGTGAAGGCCCGCGGCGGCACCCGGGAGCTCAGCTCGGTGACGCTGTCCGCGTCGGGCATCACGCTCGACGCGGGGGCCACGGGCGACGTGAACATCACGGGCCGCTCGGTGACCGTCAACGGCAGGACGGGGGTCACGGTCGACGGTGGGCTGCTCGCGGTCCTCAAGGCCAAGCTCATCAGGATCAACTGACCCGGCCCCTTCCCTCCCTCCTCCTGCGTCTCCGTTTCCGAAGTCCCTCCCACAGCAAGGAGAAACCCGGCCATGCCCCCCGCAGCCCGCACGGGCGACAGCACCGCCCACGGCGGTCTCATCGGCACCCCGCCCCCGGGTGCGGTGGCTGTGGCCACCGTGCTCATCGGCGGCCGGCCCGCGGCCGTCACCGGGAGCCTCCACGTGTGCGTCGTCCCTCCGCACGCCGCGCTCGGGCCGGGCAACGTGATCATGCCCAACCCGGCCGCCGCGCTCACCGGCCAGGTGCTGATCGGCGGGCTGCCCGCCGCCCGGATGCGGGACAACACCAGCTGCGGCGCGCCCATCATCAGCGGTGCGCCGAACGTCCTGATCGGGGGCCCGATGTGAGCGGCGGCGGATTCATCGGGCGCGGCTGGGGCTTCCCGCTGCGGGTCGGGCCGACGGGCGGGATCGCGCTGGTCGAGCGGGACCGGGAGATCGAGGAGGCGATCGGCCTGATCCTCGGCACCGCGCCGGGCGAGCGGCCGATGCGCCCGGAGTTCGGCTGCGGCATCCACGACTACGTGTTCGCGCCCGGCGACGGGGCGACGGCCGGGCGGATCGCGCAGGAGGTCCGCACCTCGCTGGAGCGGTGGGAGCCGCGCATCGAGGTGACGGACGTGGTGATCGCGTTCGACGCCATCGAGGAGGGCACGCTCTACATCGACGTGCACTACACCGTGCGGGCCACCAACGACCTGCGCAACCTGGTCTTTCCCTTCTACACGATCCCGTCGTCGGAGGGCTCTTCCGAGGGCTCGTCCGGGACCGCTCGGGAAGCGGGAGTGCGCTGATGGCCCTGCCTTCACCCCATCTGGACGACCGTCGTTTCCAGCAGCTCGTCGACGAGGCCAAGCGGTACGTACAGCAGCGCTCCCCCGAGTGGACCGACCACAACGTGTCGGACCCCGGGGTCACGCTGATCGAGACGTTCGCGTACCTGGTCGACCAACTGCTGTACCGGCTGAACCGGGTGCCGGACAAGAACTACGCGGCCTTCCTCGACCTGCTGGGCGTGACCCTGTTCCCGCCGGCGGTGGCGCGGGCCGAGATCGACTTCTGGCTGTCCGCGCCGCAGCCGGAGACCGTGCACCTCCTCGCGGGCACCGAGGTCGCCACCGCGCGCGGGGAGGCCGACGAGCCGGTGGTGTTCTCCACCTCCGACGACCTGCCGATCGTGCCGAGTTCGCTGGTCCGGCTGGTCACGGCGCCGGTGTCCGGCGAGCAGACGGACCGGACGGGGCCGCTCGGCGCGGGCAAGGACATCCCGTGCTTCCAGGCCCGGCCGGAGCCCGGCGACGCCCTGCTGTTCGGGCTGCCGACGGCCGTGCCCCGGTGCATCGTCGCCGTCCGCCTCGACAGCCGGGTGGAGGGCGTGGGCGTCGACCCGCGTCAGCCGCCGCTGGTGTGGGAGGCGTGGGACGGGGCCCGCTGGGTGACGTGTGCGACCGGCACCGACAGCACCGGTGGGCTGAACAGGCCCGGCGAGGTCGTCGTGTTCGTCCCGGCCGGGCACACCGCGTCCGTCGTGGCGGGGACCCGGGCGGGGTGGCTGCGCTGCCGGGTCACCGCCCCGGAGCCGGGCCAGCCGTTCTACTCGGAGTCGCCGACGATCCGGGAGGCCGAGGTGTTCACGGTCGGCGGCACGGCGGCCGCGGAGCACGCGGAGACCGTCCTCGACGTGCCCCTCGGGGTGTCCGAGGGCGTCGCCGGACAGCGGTTCTCGGTGAGCCGGGCGCCGTTGCTGCTGGACGGGGAGCCGCCGGTCGTCCAGGTGTCGACGGAAGAGGGCTGGCAGGTGTGGACCCCGGTCGAGCACTTCGGCGCGTCCGGCCCCGGTGACCGGCACGTGCGGATCGACGCCGTCGCCGGGGAGTTCGCGTTCCCGCCGGAGGTACGGGAGCAGGACGGCACGATGCGCGCGTACGGCGCGGTGCCGGAGAAGGGAGCCCAGCTCCGCGTTCCGCGCTACCGGACGGGCGGCGGCGCCCCGGGCAACGTCGCCCGGGGCGCGATCTCCGTGCTGCGCAGTTCGGTGCCGTACGTCGCGGGCGTGAACAACCGCGAGGCGGCGACCGGCGGGGTCGACGGGGAGACCGTGGAGAACGCGAAGGTCCGCGCGCCCAACATCCTGCGGGTGCAGGAGCGGGCGGTGACGGCCGAGGACTACGAGGTCATCGCCCGGGAGGCCGCGCCGTCGCTGCGCCGGGTGCGGTGTCTGCCGGCCGTGGCGGGCGAGGCCGGTGCGGTACGGGTGCTGGTGGTGCCCGACGCGACCGCCGACGAGGACGGCCGGCTGCGGTTCGAGCAGCTGATCCCCTCGGACCCGGTGCTCGCGGCGGTCACCGAGCGGCTCGACGAACGGCGGCTGGTCGGCACCCGGCTGGTCGTGGAGCCCCCCGCCTACCAGGGCGTCACGGTCGTCGCCCGGCTGGTGGCCGCGCCCGGCGATGTGGACCGGGTCCGGGCGGAGGCGCTGGAGGCGCTGTTCCGGCACATCGACCCGTTGCGGGGCGGGGCGGACGGCCAGGGGTGGCCGTTCGGCAGGCCCGTGCAGTACGGGGAGGTCTTCGCCGTGCTCCAGAGCGTGGAGGGGGCAGGTCTGGTGGAGGACGTCCGGCTGTTCCCGGCGGACCCGATCACCGGGCGGCGCGGGGCGGCGGTGGACCATGTCGACGTGGCGCCCGGGGCGTTGGTCTTCTCGCACCAGCACCAGGTGGTGGTCACCGCGAACGGGGCCGGTGAGGGCGCATGACGCGGGCCGCGATACCCGGGCTGCCCAGCCGGTACCCGATCGGCGAACTGCTGCCCGCCCTGTACGCGGACGACGACCTGGCCCAGCGGTTCACGGCGGGCCTGGACACGGTGCTGGCCCCGGTCCTGTCCACCCTGGACAACCTGCCCGCCTACTTCGACCCGTCGCTGGCCCCGGCCGACTTCCTGCCCTGGCTGGCGTCCTGGGTGGGCGTCGAGGCCGATCCGGCATGGCCGGTCGAGCTGCGCCGGGCGGTCGTCGCCCGTGCCGTGGAGCTGCACCGGTGGCGCGGCACGCGGCGGGGTCTCGTCGAGCGGCTGCGGCTCTGCTGCGGTGTGCACGCGGACGTCCGGGACGGCGGGGGCGCCACCTGGTCGGCCGAGCCGGGCGCGGCTCTCCCGCCGCAGCCGACCGGTGAACTGCTCGTCCGGGTCTGGCCGGTGCGCGAGGGCGTCGCGGTGGACGCCCGCCGCGTCCTGGACGTCGCCACCGCCTCGTGCCCCGTCCACCTCACCTGCCGGGTGGAGGTCCTGCCGGGCCCGCCCGGAGAGCCCGAACAGACAGGAAGCTGACGTGATGCGTTCGTGCCCGGCGTGCGGTACGGCCAACGGCGAGAGTGACGACTTCTGCGGCAACTGCGGCGGCTACCTGGGCTGGTCCTCCCAGCCTGCGCGGCCGAAGCGCGCGGCGGCTCCGGAACCGGAGCCGGAGCCGGCGGCTGCGCCCGCGGAAGCGCCCGCGGAAGCGCCCGTGGCGGAGGCCGAACCCGAGCGCGTGCCGAACCCGGCCCCGGAGCCGGCCGGGCCGCCGGCGGTCTTGGCGCGCAGCCGCTTGCCCTTCTCGGTGGCCTGCTCGTTCAGCTCGCGCTGGAACTCCTTCATGCGGCTGAGCAGCTCCTCGTCG
>NZ_JAAXYC010000109.1 GCF_018619185.1 Streptomyces sp. McG3
CCCGCGCCCCTGCGCCCCGCGCCTCCTCGGCCCCCGGGGTCAGAACTTGATGCTGCTGATCATCCCCGCCACGTTGCTCGTCAGATCGGAGATGGTCGGTGCGACGGACGAGCTCGCGATGTAGAACCCGAGCAGCATGCAGACCACCGCGTGTCCCCCCTTCAGCCCGGATTTCCGGATCAGCAGGAAGACGATGATCGCCAGCAGCACTACCGCCGAAATCGAGAGCGCCACGGCGGTTCACCTCCATCGGTACGTTCGGACGGTCGGAACGGGGGTACACGAAGTCAGCAGGTTCCTACCCACCGAGCGCTACGGATCATAACTATCCGTGCCAACGCATTGATCGGGGCACAGCAGCACGAGGGGCGCACGAACCGCTGCGCGAGGCTAAGTTCGGAGCCATGACCTCGCAGAAGCTGTCCTTTCCCCGCCAGCAAGCACGGACCCAGCGCTTCACTCTCGGCGCACCTCGGGCCTTCACCGTCTCACCGGATGAGACACGCGTGATCTTCCTCCGGTCGATGTCCGGAACGGACCGCACCACCCGGCTCTGGGTCCTCGACCCGGCGACCGGTGAGGAGCGCGTCGCCGCCGATCCCGAAGTCCTGCTGGGCGGTGCGGCGGAGAAGCTGTCGGCGCAGGAGCGGGCCCGGCGCGAGCGGACCCGGGAGGGTTCGTCGGGCATCGTCTCCTACGCGGTGGACGCGGCCGCGGAGTTGGCCGCGTTCGCCCTGTCCGGAAAGGTGTACGTGGCCGAACTGCGGGCCGGGACCGCGCGGGCGCTGCCGGTGCCGGGCCCGGTGATCGACCCCCGCCCGTCCCCCGACGGCCGGCACATCGCGTACGTGGCCAAGGGCGCGCTGCGGGTCGTGGGCGCGGGGGGCGAGGGCGACCGGGCGCTGGCCGAGCCGGAGAACTCCCATGTCACCTACGGTCTGGCCGAGTTCATCGCGGCCGAGGAGATGCACCGCTACCGGGGTTTCTGGTGGTCGCCGGAGTCGGACCGGCTGCTGGTCGCGCGGGCCGACGACAGCCCCGTACAGCGGTGGTACATCGCCGATCCCGCGCATCCCGAGCGCCGGCCCGCCGAGATCGCCTACCCGGCGGCGGGCACGCCCAACGCCGAGGTGCGGCTCTTCGTCATGGACCTGGAGGGGGCCCGTACCGAAGTGGTCTGGGACCGGGCCGCGTTCCCGTACCTGGCCCAGGTGCACTGGTCCTCCGCGGGGGCTCCGCTGCTGCTGGTCCAGGCCCGGGACCAGCGCAGCCAGCGGTATCTGGCGGTGGACCCGGAGACCGGTGCGACCCGGATCGTGCATGTCGACGAGGACCCGGTGTGGCTGGATCTTTTCCCCGGGGTGCCCGCGTGGGCGCCGGACGGGCGGCTGGTGCGGATCGTCGACGAGGGCGGCGCGCGGGTGCTGGCGGTCGGGGACCGGCTGCTCACCGGGTCGCAGCTGCACGTCCAGTCGGTGCTGGACATCGGGGAGTCCGACATCCTGGTCTCGGCGGTGGCCGGTGAGGACGCGGTCGAGCCGGAGATCGGGCAGATCCATGTGTACCGGGTGAACGAGCTGGGAATCGAGCGGATTTCCGAAGGGGTGGGTGTGCACTCCGCGGTCCGCTCGGGCGGTCTCGCGGTCCTGGTCTCGGCCGTTCCCGAGGAGCCCGGGGCCGCCGCGTGGGTGGTACGGGACGGCAAGCGGCTGACCCGGATCCCGAGTTCGGCCCAGGAGCCGGTGCTCTCCGCCCGCGTGACGCTCACCGAGGGGGGCGCACGGCGGATTCCGTGCGCCGTCCTGCTCCCCTCGGACTACCAGGAGGCGGATGGTCCCCTTCCGGTCCTGATGGATCCGTACGGCGGTCCGCACGGCCGCCGGGTGGTCGCCGCCCACAACGCCCACCTGACCTCGCAGTGGTTCGCGGACCAGGGCTTCGCGGTGGTCGTGGCGGACGGGCGGGGCGCGCCGGGCCGCTCGCCGGGCTGGGAGAAGGCGGTGCGGGACAATCTCGTGATGACGATGGAGGACCAGGTCGAGGCGTTGCACGGGCTCGCCGGGCGGTTCCCGCTCGACCTGTCCCGGGTGGCGATCCGCGGCTGGTCCTTCGGCGGCTATCTGGCGGGGCTCGCGGTGCTGCGGCGGCCCGATGTCTTCCACGCGGCGGTGGTGGGCGCTCCGGTGACGGACCAGCGGCTGTACGACACCCACTACACCGAGCGCTATCTCGGCGACCCGGCGACGCAGCCCGAGGTGTACGCGTACAACTCGCTGCTCACCGACGACGGCCTCTCCGAGCCCGCCGCCGAGCTCCGGCCGATGATGATCGTGCACGGCCTGGCCGACGACAACGTGGTGGTCGCCCACGCCCTGCGGCTGTCCTCGGCCCTGCTGGCCGCCGGGCGTCCGCACGAGGTGCTGCCGCTGAGCGGCGTGACGCACATGACGCCGCAGGAGCAGGTCGCGGAGAACCTGCTCCTGCTCCAGGTGGACTTCCTCAAGCGGTCGTTGGGGATGACCGGAGCCTGAGCGGCGCCCGGCCCGCACGACCCGCCCGGTCCGTCCTCGCCGTCACCCGCTCACCAGCGGGGCGGCGGGGAGGAGGGCGGGGGCCCGAAGCCGCCGCCCTGCGGAGGTCCGAAGCCGGGGGCGGGCGGCTGCTGACCGGGCGCCGTCTGCGCAGGCGGGTAGCCGGGGGGCTGGGCGCCCCACGGTCCGCCGCCGCCCCACGGGCCCGGGGCTCCACCGGCCGGCGTCCGCCCGACGCCCTTGCGGGCGAGGACGATGATCACGACGGGCCCGACGAGGAGCGAGGAGACCGAGCTCAGCATGTTCAGCTGCGCCTCGATGTCCGTGTCGAGGAAATGCTCGTACATCTCGTAGTGGATGATGCGCGCCGTGCCCAGTACGCCGGAGGTGAGCACGAACCCGCCCGCGATCAGGCCGAGCGGTCGCGCGTGGGCCGCGCCGGCGACCGCGCCGACGGCCGCCACCAGGAACATCAGGACGTGCGTCACGGCGACCCAGCCGGGCGGCCCCTCGGTCAGCGGGACGGTCAGGGGTCCCCCGCCGATGAACCACGCGGGATAGAGCTCGGACGGATAGACGAACGGCTGCCGGATCTCCCAGGCGGCGACGGTCAACGCCTGGAAGCCCAGGAGCAGGAAGACGGCCACCCCCGCGCCGCGCCCCGGACCGACGGGACGCTCCGCACCCTCGGGCGCCGGGCGACGGCCCGCGACCCCCGCGACGATCATGCCGAGCCCGGCCGCCAGGGCGACGTACGTGGTGAGCAGCGCCCGGTCGCGGAGCTCCTCCGGCGCGGAGGCGTCGGCGATGGTCCAGACACCGGGCAGCCGCAGGGCGAAGGTGACCGCGCCGGTGACGATGAGGAACGGGGCGGCGGACGCGGACCGGAGTGCCGCCACGGCGGCCGCGGCATAGGCCGACAGCAGGACGAGGCTGGTCACCGAGGTGGTCGTCCGCGGCGCGTCCCGGAGGTCCGCGGTGCCCGACCAGTACTCCCAGACCGCCGACGGCCCGTCGGCGGCCCGGATGTCCCGCACCAGCCAGGCGATGATGAGTAGTGCCGGCACCGCGCACAGAACGGCGCCGGTGATTCTTGCTCCCCGTGTAAGTGTCACCCGCTGATACTCCATTGCCCCGAACGGATGAACAAGGCGTTCAGAGGGCAGGACGGGCCGGAAGCGGCGGGCGACCGGCCGGAGCGACAAGACGACGCCCCGGCCGGACCACGGCACCCGCACGGCCGTACGCTGTTCAGCATGGGGCGTTCGTATATCGGTGCGGCGACGGCGAAGTTGCCTGCTTGTTAACGAATCTGACGGGGTTTTACGACGTTTCGCCCTCGGTGTGACCCGGCTTCCCCTCCGGCTCCGGCTCCGAGTGCCCCGGCTCCTCCCCGGGCTCCGGTCCCGGCTCCCCGGGCCCCGGGACCCCCAGCTCGCCCTCCGGCGGCACCACGCGCTTCTCCTCCGCGAAGTGGCAGGCGGAGTCGTGCCGGGCGGGGGTGTCGACCAGCCGGAACTCCGCGGGGACCGCCAGCAGCGGAACCTCCAGTTCGCACCGCTCCTGCGCCTTCCAGCACCGGGTGCGGAAGCGGCAGCCCGAGGGGATGTTGGCGGGCGAGGGGACGTCGCCGTGCAGGATGATCCGTTCCCGGTGGGCGCGGGCCCTCGGGTCGGGTACGGGGACGGCGGACAGCAGCGCCTGGGTGTACGGGTGGGTGGGGTGGTCGTAGATCTCCGCGTCGGAGCCGATCTCCACGATCCGGCCGAGGTACATCACGCCGACCCGGTCGGAGATGTGCCGGACGATCGAGAGGTCGTGGGCGATGAAGACGAAGCTGAGGCTGAACTCCGCCTGGAGCCGGTCCAGCAGGTTGACGACCTGCGCCTGGACGGACACGTCGAGCGCGGAGACCGGTTCGTCGGCGACGATGATCTCCGGGTTGAGGGCGAGCCCGCGGGCGATGCCGATGCGCTGGCGCTGGCCGCCGGAGAACTGGTGCGGATAGCGATTGATGTACTCCGGGTTGAGCCCGACGACGTCCAGCAGGTCCTGCACGCGTCGGCGGCGGCTGCCCTTCGGGGCGACCTCGGGGTGGATCTCGTACGGCTCCCCGATGATGTCACCGACCGTCATCCGCGGGTTCAGCGAGGTGTACGGGTCCTGGAACACCATCTGGATGTTGCGGCGCACGGCCTTCAGCGCCCGGCCGGACAGCTTCGCGATGTCCTCGCCCTTGTAGCGGATCGCGCCGGCGGTGGGGCGCTCCAGATGGACGAGCATCTTGGCGACGGTCGACTTGCCGCAGCCCGACTCCCCCACGATGCCCAGCGTCTCGCCCGCGTACAGGTCGAAGTCGACGCCGTCGACGGCCCGGACCGCGCCGATCTGCCGCTTGAAGAGGATGCCCTGGGTCAGCGGGTAGTGCTTGGCGAGGTCGCGGACCTGAAGGATCGGGTCGCCCTCCGTGTACGGCGTGACGGCGTCCTCCCGGGCCTTGGACAGCAGGGTGGAGCCGGCCGCGCCGCCGCCGGTCCCCGCACTCTCGTCGCGGTCAGCGTGCATCGAGCGTCTCCTTCCAGAAGTGGCAGGCGCTCCGGCGCCGCTCGTCCACCTCGTAGAGCGGCGGCACGTCGCTGCGGCACACGTCCCTCGCCATCGGGCAGCGGGGGTTGAAGGCGCAGCCGGGCGGAATGCGGGTGAGGTTGGGCGGCAGGCCCTTGATCGCGTAGAGCTCCCGGCCCTTCTGGTCCAGGCGCGGGATCGACTGGAGGAGGCCCTTGGTGTACGGGTGGGCGGGGGCCTGGTAGATGTCGTGCACGGGGGCGGTCTCGACGATGCGGCCCGCGTACATGACGGCGATCTTGTCGGCGACGTCGGCGACGACGCCGAGGTCGTGGGTGATCAGGATGAGGCCCATGTTCAGCTCGCGCTGGAGTTCGGCGAGGAGCTCCATGACCTGGGCCTGGACGGTGACGTCGAGGGCGGTGGTCGGCTCGTCGGCGATGATCAGGGACGGCTCCAGGGCCATCGCCATGGCGATCATGATGCGCTGGCGCATCCCGCCGGAGAACTGGTGCGGGTAGTTGCCGACCCGTTCCTTGGCGGCCGGGATGCGGACCCGGTCCATCAGCTCGATGGACTTGGCCTTCGCGTCCTTGCGGGACATGCCGCGGTGCACGACGAACATCTCGCCGAGCTGCTGGCCGACGGTGAGGACCGGGTTCAGCGAGGACAGGGCGTCCTGGAAGATCATGGCCATCTCCTGGCCGCGGATCCTGCGCCGCTCCTCCGGCTTGAGCTTCAGCAGGTCCTGGCCCTTGAAGAGGATCTCCCCGCCGGCGATCTTCCCGGGCGGCATGTCGAGGATGCCCATGATCGCCTGGGCGGTGACGGACTTGCCGGAGCCGGACTCGCCGAGGACGGCGAGCGTCTCGCCCTCGGCCACCGAGTAGTTGACCCCGTTGACGGCCTTGGCGACGCCTTCGCGGGTGTGGAACTCCACGTGCAGATCGCGCACTTCGAGCAACATGGCAACCGGCTCCTCAGCGCAGCTTGGGGTCGAGGGCGTCGCGCACCGCGTCGCCGAGCATGATGAAAGCGAGCACGGTGACCGCCAGCGCTCCGGCGGGCCAGAGCAGCATGTGCGGGGCGTTGCGGATGTAGTTGGAGGCGGCGGAGATGTCGATGCCCCACGAGACGGCCGGGTCCTTCAGGCCGACCCCGAGGTAGGAGAGGGTCGCCTCCAGCGAGATGTACGTGCCGAGCGCGATGGTCGCCACGACGATGACCGGGGCGATGGCGTTCGGGGTGATGTGGCGCAGCATCATGCGGGAGTTGGAGGCGCCGAGCGCCCGGGCCGCCTGGACGTAGTCGTTCTGTTTGGCGGTGATGACCGAGCCGCGGGCGATGCGGGCGATCTGGGGCCAGCCGAGCAGGACGATGAAGCCGACGACGGGCCAGACGGTGGAGCTGGTGACGACGGAGAGGAAGACCAGGCCGCCGAGGACGACGGGGATGCCGAAGAAGACGTCGGTGAGGCGGGAGAGGATCGAGTCCCACCAGCCGCCGAAGAAGCCGGCGAGTCCGCCGAGCACGCTGCCGAGGATCGCGACGCCGAGGGTGGAGCAGATGCCGACGGTCACCGAGGTGCGGGTGCCGTAGACGACCCGGGTGTAGACGTCGCGGCCCTGCGGGTCGAAGCCGAAGGGATGGCCGGGCTCGGAGCCCTTCTGGGCGTCGTCCAGGTTGGCCTGGAGGGGGTCGCCGCTCGCGATGAGCGAGGGCCAGATCGAGATGATCACCAGGAAGAGGATGACCAGCGCGGAGATGATGAAGACCGGGTTGCGCCGCAGGTCGCGCCAGGCGTCGGACCAGAGGCTGCGGGGTTTGCCGGCCGGCCCCGTGCCGTCGGGCCCGCCCGGCGTCTTCTCCAGGCTGGTCCCCTCCTCCATGGCGAGGTCCGTCGCGCCCCCGGCGCCCGCCTGGGAGATCGCTTCGTCCGGGGTCTGCGGCTCAGGCATAGCGGATCCTCGGGTCGAGTACGGCGTACAGGAGGTCGACGATCAGGTTGGCGGCCAGGAAGACGAGGACGAGGATCGTGACGAATCCGACGACGGTCTGGGAGTTCTGCCGCAGGATGCCCTGGTAGAGCTGGTAGCCGACGCCGTGGATGTTGAAGATCCGTTCGGTGACGATGGCCCCGCCCATCAGGGCTCCCACATCGGTGCCGATGAAGGTGACGACGGGGATCAGCGAGTTGCGCAGCAGGTGCCGTACGACGACCCGGCGGCGCGGCAGGCCCTTGGCGACGGCGGTGCGTACGTAGTCGGCGCGGGCGTTCTCGGCGATCGAGGTCCGGGTGAGCCGGGTGACGTAGGCGAGCGAGACCGAGGCGAGGACCAGTCCGGGGACGAGCAGTTCGTCGAAGGTGGGGTCGGCGGAGACCGAGGGCTTGATGATGCCCCACTTGACGCCCAGGAGGAGCTGGAGCAGCAGGCCGGTGACGAAGGTCGGGACGGCGATGACGACCAGCGTCAGGATGAGGACGGTGGTGTCGACGGGGCGGCCGCGCCGCAGTCCGGTGACGACGCCGAGGCTGATGCCGATGACGACCTCGAAGACGACCGCGACGACGGTGAGCCGGATCGTGATGGGGAAGGCGGTGGCCATCAGCTCGGTGACCTTCTGCCCGTTGAACGCGGTGCCGAAGTCGCCGGTGAACACGTTGCCCATGTAGGTGAGGTATTGCTGCCAGACCGGCTTGTCGAGGCCGAATTCGGAGCGCAGCTGGGCGGCGGTGGCCGGGTCGCACTGGCGGTCGCCGCAGAGGCCCGCGATGGGGTCGCCCATCACGTTCACCATGAGGAAGATCAACAGCGTGGTGCCGAAGAAGACGGGGATCATCTGCAGCAGCCGCCGGATCACATAACGTCCCATGAGGGGCTCCGGGGGTCGGGTCTGGCAGTACCGGGCAAGGGGTGCGCGGACGGCCGGGGCGCCGGTGTCGGGCGTCCCGGCCGTCCGCGTCGCTCAGCGCGTCACTTGACGGTGATCTCTTCGTAGACCGGGACGCTGAACGGGTTCAGCGCGACGTTGTCGACCCGGTCCGAGTAACCGGCGCTGCCGTTCTGGTACCAGAGCGGGATGACCGGCATCTCCGTGACGAGGATCTTCTCGGCGTCCTGGAAGGTGGTGACGGCCTTCGCCTTGTCGCTCTCGGCGTTGGCCTTGTCGATCAGGTCGTCGAACTCCTGGTTGCTCCACTTGCCGTCGTTGGACGGGGCGTTGGTGTAGTAGAGCGGCTGGAGGAAGTTCTGGATGAGGGGGTAGTCCATCTGCCAGCCGGCGCGCCAGGCGCCGGTGAGCTTCTGGGTGGAGACCTGGGCGCGGAAGTCGGCGAAGGTGCCGACAGGGCCGCCGACACAGGCCTTGTTGTTGCCCATGACGTTGTTGATGCTGTTGCAGACGGCGTCGACCCATTCCTTGTGGGAGCCGGTGTCCGCGTTGTACGAGATCTTCAGCTGGCCGCCGGGGATGCCGCCGCCCTCGTCGATCAGCTTCTTGGCCGCGGCCTTGTCGTACGTGCACTCCTTGCCGCAGAGGCCCTTCTTGAAGCCGCCGTCGTCGCCGAGGACCGGGGAGGTCCAGTCGGAGGCGGGGGTGCGGGTCTTCTGGAAGATCTGGTCGGTGATCTGCGGCCGGTTGATCGCCATCGAGAGGCCCTGGCGGACCTTGCGGGCGTCGTCGGTGTCCCACTCCTTGTCGTAGAAGGGGAAGGCCAGGGTCTGGATGATGCCGGCGGGGGTGTTGATGTACCGGTCGCCGAGGTCCGCCTCGACGTTGCGGAGCTGGGAGGCGGGCACGTCGTCGACGAGGTCGAGGTTGCCCGACGTCAGGTCGGTGTAGGCGGTGTTGTTGTCGGTGAAGACCTTGAGGTCGACGCCGCCGTTCTTCGCCTTGTCGTCGCCCGGGTAGTCGTCCCACTTGCGCAGGTTCATCGAGGAGCCCTTGGCGTACGACTCGATGGTGTACGGGCCGTTCCCGACGGGCTTGGACAGCCAGGCGTCGTGGTCGTCGTAGAACGCCTTGGGCAGGGGGACGAAGGCGGAGTAGCCGAGGGTGTCGGGCCACAGGGAGAACTTCTGGGTGAGCTTGGCGGTGAAGGTCAGGTCGTCGACGACCTTCAGGCCGGACAGGGTCTCGGCGGAGGCGGAGCCGGTCTCCGGGTGGACCTTGTCGTAGCCCTCGATGTACTGGAAGAAGTAGGCGTTCTTCTGGTTGTTCTTCAGCGCGGCGCCGTAGTTCCAGGCGTCGACGAAGGACTTGGCGGTGACCTTCTCGCCGTTGGAGAACGTCCAGCCGTCCTTGAGCTTGATCGTGAAGTTCTGGGAGTCCGTCGAGTCGATGGACTCGGCGACCATGTTCTGGGCCTCGCCGGTCTTCGGGTCGTAGCGGATCAGTCCGCGGAAGACCATGTCGAGGACCTTGCCGCCCTGGACCTCGTTGGTGTTGGCGGGTTCCAGGGGGTTCTGCGGGTCTCCCCAGGAGGAGCTGACGATGCCGTCGGCGCCGCTGCTGCCGCCGTCGTCACCGCCACCGCCGCCGCAGGCCGTCGCTGTCAGGGCGACGGCCACCGCACATGCGGCCCACCTGACCTGTGTGGCTCCGCGCATGAAGTGCCTCCTAGAGTCATCGAGTAGCTCAATGCCTCATATCACCTCATAACGCCCTGCATCGCATGTGGGCTTCCCCCGTACGGGCGGGGGCGCGGGCGGACGCGACGATGCCCGGCCCCCCTGGGGGAACCGGGCATCTGCCATTCAGCGACGACAAGCGACTACGCCGCGTGCACGACGTCCCGCTCCTCGGCGAAGTGGCACGCCGACTCGTGCGTGGCGGGCGTGGCTCCCGCGACGAACCGCTCGGGGATCGCCAGCAGGGGCTCCTCCGTCGCGCAGCGCTCCTCCGCCTTCCAGCACCGGGTGCGGAAGCGGCAGCCCGAGGGCGGGTTCGCCGGTGACGGAACGTCACCGGTCAGGATGATCCGGTCGCGTCCCTCACGGGCCGACGGGTCGGGGACCGGGACCGCCGACAGCAGCGCCTGGGTGTAGGGGTGCGTCGGGTGGTCGTAGATCTGCGTGTCCGTGCCGATCTCGGCCATCTTGCCGAGGTACATGACGCCGACCCGGTCGGAGATGTGCCGGACGATGGACAGGTCGTGCGCGATGAAGAGGTAGGACAGGTTGAACTCGTCCTGGAGCTTCTCCATCAGGTTGATGACCTGGGCCTGCACCGACACGTCGAGCGCGGAGACCGGCTCGTCGCAGATGATGATCTCCGGGTTGAGCGCCAGGCCCCGGGCGATGCCGATGCGCTGGCGCTGACCGCCGGAGAACTGGTGCGGGTACCGGTTGATGTACTCCGGGTTCAGCCCGACGACGTCCAGGAGCTCCTGGACGCGGCGGCGCCGGTCGCCCTTCGGGGCCACCTCGGGGTGGATCTCGAAGGTCTCCCCGATGATGTCGCCGACCGTCATACGCGGGTTCAGCGAGGTGTACGGGTCCTGGAACACCATCTGGATGTTGCGGCGCACGGCCTTCAGCGCGCGGCCGGACAGCTTGGTGATGTCCTGGCCCTTGTAGAAGACCTCGCCGGCGGTGGCCCGCTCCAGCGTCATGAGGAGCTTGGCGACCGTGGACTTGCCACAGCCGGACTCCCCCACGATGCCGAGGGTCTCACCGGCGTACAGGTCGAAGGAGATCCCGTCGACGGCCTTGACCGCGCCGATCTGCTTCTTGAAGAGGACGCCCTGGGTGAGCGGGAAGTGCTTGACGAGGTTCCGCACCTGGAGGATCGGCTCGCCCTGGCTGACGGGCGCGTCGATGGCGGCTACGGCCTCCGCCTCGTTCGCGACGTCCACGGTCTCCACGTCGGAGACGTTCGGGGTGGCGTCCACGGGCTCCTTCTTGAGCTCAGCCATGGATCGTCTCCTTCCAGAAGTGGCACGCGCTGCCGCGGCCGACGAGCTCCAGGCCGTCCTGCTCGGTCACCGGGACGAGCGGCGGGACGTCGGTGCGGCAGATGTCCTGTGCCTTGGGGCAGCGCGGGCTGAAGGCACAGCCCGCGGGGATACGCGTCAGGTTGGGCGGCAGGCCCTTGATCGCGTAGAGCTCCTGGCCCTTCTGGTCCAGGCGCGGGATCGATTCCAGCAGGCCCTTGGTGTACGGGTGCGCCGGGCGGCTGTACAGCTCGCCGACCGGGGCCGTCTCCACGATCCGGCCCGCGTACATCACGGCGATCTTGTCCGCGACGTCGGCGACGACGCCGAGGTCGTGGGTGATCAGGATGAGCCCCATGTTGTACTCGCGCTGGAGCTCGGCCAGCAGGTCCATGACCTGGGCCTGCACCGTCACGTCGAGCGCGGTGGTCGGCTCGTCCGCGATGATCAGGTCCGGCTCCAGGGCCAGCGCCATGGCGATCATGATGCGCTGGCGCATACCGCCGGAGAACTGGTGCGGGTAGTCCGAGATACGGGCCGCCGCCGCCGGGATCTTGACCTGGTCCATCAGCTCGATGGACTTGGCCTTCGCGTCCTTCTTGGAGAGGCCCTGGTGCACCCGGAACATCTCGCCGAGCTGGTAGCCGACGGAGAGGACCGGGTTCAGCGAGGACAGCGCGTCCTGGAAGATCATCGCGATCTTGCGGCCGCGGATCTTCCGGCGCTCCTCGTTGGACATCTTCAGCATGTCCTGGCCGCGGAAGAGGATCTCGCCGTGCGTGATCTTCCCCGGCGGCATGTCGAGGATGCCCATGATGGTCTGCGCGGTCACGGACTTGCCGGAGCCGGACTCGCCGAGCACCGCGAGCGTCTCGCCGGCGCTGACGGTGTAGTTCACACCGTTGACCGCCTTGGCCACACCGTCGCGGGTGTGGAACTCCACGTGCAGGTCACGGACGTCGAGCAGTGGACCGTCGCCACTCACGGACTCCCGCGGTGCGGGGACGTGAGCCGTCTTGTCGATGGTGGTCACGAACGCCTCCCTCAGCGCATCTTGGGGTCGAGGGCGTTGCGGACCGCATCGCCGAACATCAGGAAGGACAGCACCGTGATCGAGACCATCACCGAGGGGATGACCAGGACGTACGGCGCGTTGCGGAGCTGGTCCTTCGCAGCGGACACATCGATGCCCCACGAGACCGTCGGCTCGGCGAGGCCGATGCCGAGGAACGACAGGGTGGCCTCGGCGGCGATGTAACCGCCGAGCGCGATGGTGGCGACCACGATCACCGGAGCGATGGCGTTCGGCAGGATGTGCCGCGTCAGGATCCGGGTGGTGGAGGCGCCGAGCGCCTTGGCGGCGACCACGTAGTCGGCCTGCTTGATCGTGATGACCGAGCCGCGGGCGACACGGGCGATCGAGGTCCAGCCGAGGAAGGCCAGCGACAGGATCACGACCCACACCGAGCGCTTCTCGAAGCTGGTCAGGATGACCATGGCGCCGACGATGAAGGGGACACCGAAGAAGACGTCGGTGATGCGGGACAGGATCGTGTCGATCCAGCCGCCGAAGTAACCGGCGAGCATGCCGATGACGAGGCCGGTGATGGTGACCGCGAGGGTCACCACGACGCCGACGGTGATCGAGGCGCGGGCGCCGTAGACGAGACGCGCGTAGATCGAGCGTCCCTGGCCGTCGTAGCCGAGCCAGTCGGGGGCGAAGAAGTGGCCCCAGTTCGGGTGCTGGAGGTAGTGCTCGGCCAGGTTGGCTTCCCTCGGCGAGGCACTGGTGAACAGCCCCGGGAAGATCGACATCACGGCGAGCAGCAGGATCAGCACCATCGAGATGATGAAGAGCGGGTTGCGTCGCAGGTCGTGCCAGGCGTCCGACCAGAGGCTGCGCGGCTTGCCGGGCGCGGGGCCGGCGTCCGTGGCGGGCGGCGCGTCGACCGGGGCGGCCGAAGCGTCGGTGCTCTTGAGTGCGGTGGTGTCAGGCATACCGGATCCTCGGGTCCAGGACCGCGTAGAGCAGGTCGACGAGCAGGCTGCAGATGAGATACACGATGACGAGCAGCGTCACGACGCCGACGACGGTGGCACCCTCACGCTTGCCCAGAGCCTCGAAGACGAGCGATCCGACGCCCTTGATGTTGAAGATGCCCTCGGTCACGATCGCGCCGCCCATCAGGGCACCGATGTCGGTGCCGAGGAAGGTGACGACCGGGATGAGCGAGTTGCGCATCAGGTGGACGCCGATGACGCGGCGGCGCGGCAGGCCCTTGGCGACAGCCGTACGCATGTAGTCGGCGCGCATGTTCTCGGCGACCGAGGTACGGGTGAGGCGGGCGACGTACGCGAGCGACAGCGATGCCAGCACGATGGCCGGCATGATCAACTCGGTGTTGGTCGGTTCGAGACTCACGTTCGGCTTGGCGATGCCGAGCTGGAACGCGAAGAAGTACTGAACGAGGAAGCCCAGCACGAAGGACGGCATGGAGATCAGCACCAGCGTCAGGCCGAGCAGACCGCGGTCCCGGAGGGACTCGGCCTTGAGGCCGGCGATGATGCCGAGCGAGATCCCGGCGACGACCGTGAAGACGAAGGCGAAGATCGCCAGTCTGACGGTGATCGGGTAGGCGTCGGAGATGACTTCGGCGACCGGACGCTGCGTTCCGATCTGGTTGCCGAGGTCGCCCTGGAAAAGATTGCCCAGGTAGTTCAGATACTGCTGCCAGATCGGCTGGTCCAGGCCGAGATCTGCCTTCATCGACGCGATCTGTGCCGCGTCCACGTGCTGTTCACCGGCAAGTGCTCTGACGGGGTCGCCGGGCAGTGCGTACATCATCAGGAAGACCAGCAGGGTCGACCCGAGGAAGACCGGGATCATCTGGAGCAGTCGTCGTGCGACATAGCGCCCCATGGGTGCCTCCGTGTGGGGATAACTGCGGCGCGGGGGCCGCCTCTTCGCAGAGACGACCCCCGCGCCTCCGGCCGTGCTGAGGGGCAGCACGGGCGGATGACGGCCAGTTGGGGAATGACCCGCAGGCGTTACTTGGTGGTGACGCCGGTCAGTTCGAGGTCACCGTGGAAGTCGACAACGACGTTGTCGACGTTCTTGCCGTGGCCGCCGTTGATGCGGTAGTACCAGAGCGGGATCGCCGGCATCTTCTCGACGAGCGCCTTCTCGACCTCCTGGTAGGCGGCGACCGACTCCTCCAGGGAGTCCGCCTTGTCGCCCTTGGCCATCAGCTCGTCGATCTCCTTGTCGGCGAACCGACCGTTGTTCGACTCGGCCTTGGAGTGGTAGAGCTCCTTGAGGAAGTTCACGTTGACCGGGTAGTCGGCGACCCAGCCACCGCGGTACATGCCCTTGACCTCGTTGTTGTCACGAGCCTCGAGGTCGGTCGGGAAGTCGGGCTTCGCGTCGCCCACGCAGTCGACCCCGGTGGCGTTGCGGATGGACTCGCAGACCGCGGTCACCCACTCCTTGTGTCCACCGTCGGCGTTGTACTGGATGGAGAACTTGCCGCCCGGAACACCGCCACCCTCCTTGATGAGGGCCTTCGCCTTGACCGGGTCGTACTTCAGGAAGTCCGACTCGAGCTGCTGGTTGCCCTTGACCTGCGGCGGCGTGAAGCTCGTCGCGGGGGTACGGGTGTTGTTCAGCACGGTCTTGGTGATCGTGTCACGGTCGATGCCCATGGACAGGCCCTGGAGGACCTTGGGGTCGATCTCCTTGAACGTGTCCGTGTAGAAGGCCGGGACCAGCGTCTGGATCGCGGCGTAGGGCTGCTCGATCGCGCCGTCGCCCAGGTCCGTCTTGTACTTGGGCAGGTCACGCGGGCCGACCTGGCGGATCATGTCCAGGTTGCCGGAGATGACGTCCGAGTAGGCGGCCTCGACGGTCGAGTAGTTCTTGAACTGGATGCCCTTGTTGGCAGCCTTGTTCGGGCCCTGGTACTCGTCCCAGGCCTTGACCTGGATGAGCTTCTTGTGGGTCCACTTCTCGAACGTGTACGGGCCGTTGCCGATCGGCTTCTGGCCGAACGCCTTCGGGTCGTCGTAGAAGACCTTCGGCAGCGGCGCGAACGTCGCGTAACCGAGCTTGTAGTTGAAGTACGGGACCTTGTCGGTCAGCTCGATCGTGAACGTGGTGTCGTCCACGGCCTTCAGACCGGACATCTCCTTGGACTTGGCCGCACCCTTCTCGGGGTGGACGTCCGCGTAGCCCTTGATGTCGGAGAACCAGAACGCGTTCTGCTGCTTGTTGTCGACGTTGGCGTACCAGTTCCACGCGTCGATGTACGACTGCGCGGTCACGGCCTCACCGTTGTGGAACTTCCAGCCGGCCTTGAGCTTGACGGTCCACGTCTTGGAGTCCTCGGTCTCGACGGACTCGGCGTTCGTGAGAACGATCTCGCCCTTGCTGTCGAAGTCCAGCAGCTGGGTGAACAGCGACTGGATGACGTAGGAGCCGTTGCTCTCGTTCGTGTCGGCCGGCATCAGAGGCTTCTGGGGCTCGCCGACGTCGATCGAGACGTAACCGGCGGGCTGTCCCGACGTGTTCTTCTTGCCTTCGTCGCTGCTGTCGCCGCCGCCACAGGCAGTCGCGGCCAGGGCGATGACGGCCGCTCCCGCGACCCACTTGGCGCTCTTGGCACCGCGCATGGGTTTCCTCCTCATGAGTCCACTTTTGACTACAAGAAGGGCACTGGAGAGATTCACCGACACCCCTGACGGTGATCGTTCAGTGCCCCGAGTGTGCTCGTGAGTCGGCACTCCCCACAGTGCGTGACCCATTGACCCGAGCTCAATGGAGCCAACTATTGAGTACGGCCGGGCTGTAAACCACACTTAAAGGGTCTCGGTTTGACAACATCAGCACCCTCTGCGTGCCCGAAATCCGGACAAAGCGATCCCAGACAGACACGCCCGAAACGGACTGTTAACACATGTTCCGGAGAGCGACCCCCGATATCCGGACACCTTGGTCAGAAAAAGAGATTGACGAAGGCCCGGCCCACCACAGTGTCCGTGGTGGGCCGGGCCTTCTGTCAATGCCTGTGCTGACGGGCCGTCCGACGGACCCCGGGAGGGCGCTGGGCGTCTCCCCATACGGAGTGTGCGGCTCCGGGAAGCTGGGGCCTTCAGGGGTTCACGCGGCCCCTGGACTCCCCGGGGCTCCCGGGGCCACCGGCAGGGCACACAGGACCGCCCGGAAGCCCTTCAGGGGGCTTCCGGGCGGTCCTCACGGCCCGGGGGGCCACGTGTCAGCCGTACGGGCTCGGCGTCGGCCGTACTACGGGCCCGACCTCAGCCGTCCGATCCGCCGGGTGTCAGCCGTTCTTGGCGCGCGAGGCCGTGCGGCCACGCTGCTTGGCGTCCAGGACGACCTTGCGGATGCGCACGGTCTCCGGGGTCACCTCGATGCACTCGTCGTCGCGGCAGAACTCCAGGGACTGCTCCAGGGAGAGCTTGCGCGCGGGCACCACGTTCTCGGTGGTGTCCGCGGAGGCCGCACGCATGTTGGTGAGCTTCTTCTCCTTGGTGATGTTCACGTCCATGTCGTCGGCGCGGGAGTTCTCGCCGATGATCATGCCCTCGTAGACCTCGGTGCCGGCCTCGGTGAAGATGACACCGCGCTCCTGGAGGTTGACCATCGCGAACGGCGTCACCGTACCCGAACGGTCCGCGACCAGCGAGCCGTTGTGACGGGTGCGCAGATCGCCGAACCACGGCTCGTGGCCCTCGAAGATCGAGTGCGCGATGCCCGTACCACGGGTCTGCGTCAGGAACTCCGTACGGAAGCCGATGAGGCCGCGGGACGGAACGATCCACTCCATGCGGACCCAGCCCGAACCGTGGTTCGTCATCGTCTCCATACGGCCCTTGCGGGTCGCCATCAGCTGCGTGATGGCGCCGAGGTGCTCCTCGGGCGAGTCGATGGTCATGCGCTCGATCGGCTCGTGCGTCTTGCCGTCGATCTGCTTGGTGACGACCTCCGGCTTGCCGACCGTCAGCTCGAAGCCTTCACGGCGCATCTGCTCGACCAGGATGGCGAGCGCGAGCTCACCGCGGCCCTGGACCTCCCAGGCGTCGGGACGCTCGGTGTCCAGGACGCGCAGCGAGACGTTACCGACCAGCTCGCGATCGAGGCGGTCCTTGATCTGGCGGGCCGTGACCTTGTGGCCCTTGCCGCCCTTGCCGACCAGCGGCGAGGTGTTCGCGCCGATGGTCATCGAGATCGCGGGCTCGTCGACCGTGATCAGCGGCAGCGCGATCGGGTTCTCGGGGTCGGCCAGGGTCTCGCCGATCATGATGTCCGGGATGCCGGCGATGGCGCAGATGTCCCCCGGGCCCGCCATCTCGGCCGGCTTGCGGGTGAGCGCCTCGGTCATCATCAGCTCGGTGATGCGGACGTTGGACATGGTGCCGTCACGCTTGATCCAGGTGACCGTCTGGCCCTTGCGCAGCTCGCCCTGCTCGACGCGGCAGAGCGCGATACGGCCGAGGAAGTTGTCGGCGTCCAGGTTGGTGACGTGGGCCTGGAGCGGCGCGTCCGCGTCGAACTCCGGGGCCGGAACCGTGGAGAGGATCGTGCTGAAGAACGGCTCCAGGCTGTCGCTGTCCGGCGGGACGGTGCCGTCCTCGGGCTTCGTCAGCGAGGCGACGCCGTCACGGGCGCAGGCGTAGACGATCGGGAACTCGATCTGGTCCTCGTCGGCGTCCAGATCCAGGAACAGGTCGTACGTCTCGTCGATGACCTCGGCGATCCGGGAGTCCGGACGGTCGGTCTTGTTGATGCAGAGGATGACCGGCAGCCTGGCCGTGAGCGCCTTGCGGAGCACGAACCGGGTCTGCGGGAGCGGGCCCTCCGAGGCGTCGACGAGCAGCACGACCGCGTCCACCATCGACAGACCGCGCTCGACCTCGCCGCCGAAGTCGGCGTGGCCGGGGGTGTCGATGATGTTGATGGTGATGACGTCGCCGCCATCCTTCGGGTGGTACTTGACGGCCGTGTTCTTGGCCAGGATCGTGATGCCCTTCTCACGCTCCAGGTCGTTCGAGTCCATCATGCGGTCGTCGAGGTGCTCGGCGGCGTGGGCGGCGAACGCTCCGGCCTGCTTGAGCATGGCGTCGACCAGCGTGGTCTTGCCGTGGTCGACGTGGGCGACGATGGCTACGTTACGGATGTCGTGGCGCGTGGGCATGGGTGGCTTGCGCTTCTCTCGGATCGTGGGATCAGGCGTCTCAGTCGGTCTTCGAGTCCTCGTACGCCCGCCGGGCGGCACGCCACGGCTCGTCCCATCGTACGGGCCCGGGGCCCACCGGGCTTCCCGGACCGATCCGCGGACGCGGTCTTCCCGTGTGATTCAGGCGATATTCAGCCGCTGTCAAGGTGCTTCCGGGCCGTTTGCTTGGCCGGATTCAGGCGGAGCTGTGGTGGAGCTGTGGGGGGTGAGGAGCGGTGACGCGATGAACGGCCCGGGTCAGGGCAGAAACCACACTGCCCGCCGGGCGAACCGGCGGGCAAGGGTTTTGAGGTGCATCTGAGCTTGGCGGCGGGGAGGTGTGATGGTTCCCCGCTACTTCTTGCGGTCTGCGGGGGAACCTGCCGCTTGCCGGTTCTTGAACCCGATGTCCTGGTACCGGGGGGCCGCGAAACCGAACGCCCCGACGTTCGCGAGCTTCTTGTCGACCGCGACCAGTTGCGGGCGCTGGAAGAGCGGAATCGATCCGGCGGCGGCCCAGATCCGGGCGTCCGCCTGCTTCATCAGCTCCCGCGCCGCCTTCTCGTCGAGTTCGGCGGCGGCCTGGTCGAAGAGCTGGTCGATGTGGTCGGTGCCGACCCGGGTGTAGTTCTGCTCCACGAGGAGCGACCCGTCGGTGGCGGGCTCCGGCTTGGCGTAGATCGGGCGTCCGTCGGTGGCCGGGTAGGCGGTGGCGGGCCACGAGTAGAGCGCCAGGTCGTACGCGCCGGAGGCGACGTGGTCCTTGAAGTAGCTCTCGTCGGGGACCTTGATGATCTCCGTGCCGATGCCGATCTTCTCCAGCATCACCGCGATCTTGTCGCCGACGCTGCGCAGCGACTGGGAGCCGGGTCCGGAGGGGAGGACGAAGCGCAGGGTCAGCGCCTTGCCGTCCTTGCCGAGCTGCCCCTTGGCCGCGGCGGGCGCCGGGGCGGCGGTGCCGACAGGGGCGTACGCCCCGGCGGCTCCCCCGGGCTGCTTGTCCTGGGCGGCGACGGCGCCGTCCTCGCCGAGGGCGCCCGCCTGGCGGCGCAGGGCGGTGCTCTGGGCGGCGGCCGTCCGGCCGGGAGCCAGGACGTGGATGGCGGAGGCGCCGGCGGTGGAGGCGGCCTGCGCGGGGGCGTGGGCGCCGGGCTTGTTGTCCTCGCCGACGATGTAGAGGCCCTCGTCACGGGAGGCGGCGCCGTCCTCGGAGGCCTGGTCGGCCTTCTTGTCCTCGGCCTTCTCCCCCTCGGCCTTCTCCCCCTCGGCTTCCTTCTTCTCGGCCTTCTCGTCGGCGGTCTGCTTCTCCGCGTCCTCCTTCGTCCCCTCGGCGTCGTCCTTGTCGCCCTTCTTCTCCGCTTCGCTGCCCGCCTTGGTGTCCTTGGGCGGCTGCGCCGCGCCGCCCCGCGTCCAGCCGGCGTCCGCCAGCAGGGCCTGGGCCTCCTTGGTGTTCTGGTCGCCGAGCGCCCCGCTGCCGTCCTTGTAGCCGGGCTGCCCCGCGAGGGCGAGGTGGCTGCCGAGCGGCTTCGCCGGAAGGCCCAGCGGCCCCAGCACCGTCCGGGCCAGCTCCTCGCGGTCCAGGGCGCGGGCCACCGCCCGCCGCACCCGGTCGTCGGCGAGGGGGCCGGACTCGCCGTTCAGCGCGAGCTGGGTGTAGGCGGGTTCCAGGGACTTGCGGACCGCGAAGTCGCGCAGGGCCTTCTGTTCCGCGGTGTACGCGACGACGGCCTTGCGGTTCTTCTCCCGGGCGGCCTGCGCGATCTCCGCGGCCTCCTCGTCGGAGCCGTGCGCCAGGGCCCAGGAGCGCAGGGCCGCGGCGGGCGTGGTCGCGGAACCCGGGCCGTGGGCGAGCGGCTGGCCGTTGCTGCCCCGGTCGCGGCGGGCGAGCACGATGCGGTCGGCGGTGGAGGCGTCGATGTCGGCGACGTCCACCGTGCCGTCGGCGAGGGCCTCGGTGCGGTCCCCGGCGGCGACGGCCCGGAAGACGAGGGTGTCCAGCTTGGCCTTGTCGCCCCACCAGCGCGGGTTGCGGGCCAGCGTCACGGTGCCCTCGGACTTGCTGACACCGCGCAGGACGAAGGGCCCGGCGGTGTTCTTCAGGGTGGTGCGCGCGCCGTCGTTGAACGAGTCCGGCGAACCGGTGATCTCCTTCGGGTAGAGCGGCGAGAAGAGCGAGCGCCAGTCCCCGTACGGCTTGGAGAACGTGACCCGTACCTGGAGGTCGTCCGCGCCCCGCTCGATCTTCTCGATCCGCTCGTAACCGGAGTTGCGGGCGGTCCAGAACGCGGAGTCCTTGCCCCTGAGCGCCCGCCACTGGGCGACGAAGTCGGGCGCCCCGATCTCCCGGCCGTCGCTCCACACCGCCTGCTGGTTGAGCTTGTAGAGCACGACCTGCTTCGGCTCGCGCTCGATGACCTTCGCGGACTCCAGGTAGTCCGGGTTCAGCTTCGGCTGCCCGGACCTGTCCATCGGGAAGAGCGTCGGGAGCAGGGCCCCGGTGATCCGGGTGGTGGCGCTGTCCGCGTCCGCCTGGAAGGCGTTGAAGGTGGCGGGCAGCGCGTCGACCGCCCAGTTCACCGACGCACCGTCGGAGACCGCCTGGCGGGCGGTGGCCGCGATGTCCTGGGGCACGCCCCGGGAGGTCTCCTCGCTGCCGGAGCTGCAGCCGGCCAGCACCGGGATCGTGAGCACCCCCGTCGTGAGGAGCGCGAGTGATCGACGCTTTCGAACCGTCCCGCGCGGGACGCCGACGTGGGACATGGCTGATACCTCCGGGGCCGGCCCGGACCACCCCGTACCGGAATGGACCGGATAGTGCGTATGTGGTGGCATTTGCAGTTGATCACACTGATTCCTTCCGCCCACTGAAAACGCCCCCTCGCGCGAGGGGGCGCAGACACGTCGGGTGGCGGGCGCAAGCTCACCCGGGCGGAGGAACGTTTCGCTTCCGCGGGCCGCGCGACACCCGGCACGCGTCCGGCGCGACTCCGGGCGGCCTTGCTCCCCCCGCGGCCCACGATCTAGGGTGAATGCGCTTTCACGGGCCTCGTGATCGCATCGGCAGGCGAACAGGCCGCCGGCCCGGTATCAGCACACGCGCCAGGCGCGGCGCTACGGAAGAAGAAGCGGACGGTCGGTCGAGTGAGCGCCCCCACGGTGTACGACGTCGCCGAGCGGTCGGGCGTCTCCATTGCCACGGTCTCCCGGGTCTACCGGAACCCCGACTCCGTACGCGCCCAGACCCGCGAGAAGGTCATGGAGGCGGCCCGCGAGCTGGGGTACGTGCCGTCCGGCAGCGCCCGGGGCCTGGCCAGCCGGACGACCGGTGTGCTCGGGCTGTGCTTCCCGGACTACGCGGACCCGGACGCGGAGACCGCCGCGGCGGCGAGCGACGCGGACGACGACCAGGCCGTCATGCTCTACTCCGACCAGATCATCCGGGGCATGGAACGGGCGGCCCGGCGGCACGGCTACGCCCTGCTGATCGCCGCCTCGCTGGACGGCGGGCCCGAGAGCCTGGTGGCGAAGGTCGCGGGGCGGGTCGACGGGTTCGCCGTACTGGCGCGGACCGTTCCGACCGAGGACCTGGAGGTGATATCGCGCCGGCTGCCCGTGGTGATGCTCGCCGGACCGCGCGAGATCGACCACCTGGACCACATCGTGGTGGCCAACACCGAGGGCGAACGGGAACTGACCCGCCACCTCATCGAGGACCACGGGCTGCGCAGGCTGGCGTTCATCGGCAGCGAGGAGAACTCACCGGACGCCGAGGCCCGGTTCCGGGGCTTCCAGGAGGGGTGCCAGGACGCGGGCCTTCCGGTGCCCTCCCGGCCGGAGCTCCGCGCCGGGATGATGACGCAGGCCGAGGGCGCGCTGGCGGCGGGCACCCTGCTGGACCGGGCGGAGGGTACGGGGGTGGAGCGGCCGGAGGCGATGCTGTTCGCCAACGACCAGATGGCGGTCGGCGCGCTCCAGGCGCTGGAGCGGCGCGGGGTGCGGGTGCCCGCGGACATCGCCGTGACCGGGTTCGACGGGATTCCGCTCAGCCGGATCGTCCGCCCGCCCCTGACGACCGTCCGGCAGCCGATCCGGCAACTGGGCGAGCAGGCGGTGGAGCTGCTGGTGCAGCGCCTGGCCGACCCGGGCCGTGCCCCGGTCTCGCTGGAGCTGCCGGTCTCCGTGACCCGCCGCGCGAGCTGCGGCTGCGGATGAGCCGTCCGACAGCCCGTCGTGCCCCCGGGCCGGGCGGGCCCGACGCGGGGGCCCGACGCGGGGGCCCGACGCGGGGGTGCACGCTCCGGTGGTTCACACCGCAGCCGACCCCACACAGCCGTGAACCACAACCGCCGACAGCCCACCGCCCACCGCCCACCGCCGTGAACTGACCACCGACAACGCACAACCCACAGCCGCGAACTCACCGCCGACAGCCCACCGCCATCAACCCACCGCCGTCAGCCGCTCCCCGAAGAACCGCGTCCGGTTCGCGTCCAGCTCCGCCGCCTCGGCGGTCATGCCCCGGTACGCGAAGTGCCCCGCCGTCAGCACCTGGAGTTCACGCTCGCCGGCCAGCGCGTTGTGCACCGCGAACTGCCCCGGCGGCGGCACGGACGGGTCGAACAGCGCGGCCGCGACCAGCGTGGGCAGCGTCAGCCGGGTCGCCGCCGTCGCCGCGTCGAAGTAGCCGAGGACATCCGTGACCTCGGGGTGCTCGCGGTGGTACGCCCGGACCGCCTCGCCGCTGCCGGCGCAGGGCAGGGTCAGGCGCAGCGGGTGGTTGCCGAAGGTGGGGACCGTGAGCTGGGCCGCGCCGAAGCGGTCGTCCCAGGGCAGCGCGAGGGCCCCGAGTCCGCCGCCGAAGCTCTCGCCCAGGTAGCCGAGGCGGGGCCCGCCTCGGAGGCCGGCCCCCGCCAGCTCCGGGACGAGCGCCGTGAGGGCGGAGGCTGCGCACCACAGATCGGCCGCGCAGTCGCCGATGACGTAGGTGTCGCGGGAGCCGATGCCGTGCAGGACGTGCGCGTCGGCCAGGTCCGGGACGGAGTCGACCCGGCCCCGCTCCCCCATGCCCCGCACGCACGGCAGGATCACGGCGGCCCCGGGCAGCGGCGCCGGAAGGTCGCGGCCGGGCTCCTGGCGGCCGCCGTAGCCGTGCCCGACGACGAATCCGTACCGGACGGGCCCCTCGGCGGGCAGGGCGAGCCAGCCGCCGAGCCGGACGCCGCCCGCGGACGTGTAGGCCACGCCGTGGATCCGGAGGCCGTCGCGCTCCTCCTCGACCGGGCCGAGGACCGGCCGGGTGTCGACGGCGCGGGCTCGCGCGTACCGGCCCCGCCAGAAGGCGTCGAAGCCGTCGGGGGCGGGC
>NZ_JAAXYC010000010.1 GCF_018619185.1 Streptomyces sp. McG3
AGGCGCGTACGGTCCGCGAGGCCGGCGCCGAGGGCGGTGCCGGCCCAGCCCCGGATGGAGTCGGTGGCGCTGGTGACCATGCCGCTGCGGGGGTCGACGACCCCGGCGGCGGCGATACCGGCGAGGGTGGCGACGTCGGCCATGACGAGGGCACCCGCCCCGTGCACGGCGGCGACGAGCTCGGCGAAGGTGGAGCCGTCCGGGCGCGGCCGGTCGGTGGCGTCGGCGGCGACCACGGCGGCACCCGCCTCGGCGACGGCCAGGGCGTGCCGGACGGTCGGGGTGATGTACACCCCGGTGTCGCCGTCCTTCCACAGGCCGATGACCGGCAGGTCCACCGCCGCCACGATCGCGGCGACGACCTCCGGTTCGTTGGCGCGGATCGCGGCGCCGCCGCCGGCGGCCGCCGAGAGCGCGAGGCGGACGAGGGTGGCGGTCTCCCGCATCGGGTCCCCGGGGGGCGCCTGGCAGGAGACGATCAGCCGGCCCCGGAGTGCCGCGGCGAGATTCTGTGCGTTCATCGGTGAGCTCCCGGACGGTGGAGGGGAAGGGTGGCGGTCAGGGCCGCCGCGCCCCGTACGGCGGCGTCCCCGCCGTGGAGCGGGGGTTCGGGGAGAAGTCCCCGCAGGGGCGGCATCAGTTCGGCGGCGAAGGCCATCGCCAGCGCGTCGCGGTACAGCGCGCCGATCCGGGGGACTCCGCCGCCGACGACGACCCGGTCGGGCCCGAGTGCGTTGGCCAGGCCGCCGAGGGCCCGGCCGGCCGCCGTCGCACCGGTGGTGATGGCCCGTACGGCCGCCTGCTCGCCTGCGGCGGCCCGGGCGGCGACCGTTTCGAGCCGGTCCGGCCGGGTGCCGGTGAGCCGTGTGTAGTGGGCGGCGATGCCCGGACCGGAGGCGATGACCTCCAGGTGCCCGGTGGCGCCGCAGGTGCAGGGCAGTCCGGCCGCCTCGGCGCTGGGCAGATGGCCGAGGTGGCCGGCGATTCCGGCGGCGCCGTGCAGCATCCGGCCGTCGACGGCGAGGGCGCCGCCCACCCCCGTGCCGACGGCCGCGTACAGCAGCGAACCGTGGCCGCCGGCCAGGGCGGCGAGTTCGGGTCCCGCCGTGGCGCGCACGTCGTTGTCGCAGGCCACCGGTAGGCGCGTACGGTCCGCGAGGCCGGCGCCGAGGGCGGTGCCGGCCCAGCCCCGGATGGAGTCGGTGGCGCTGGTGACCATGCCGCTGCGGGGGTCGACGACCCCGGCGGCGGCGATACCGACGAGGGAGGCCAGGCCGTCCGGGTCGACCTCGGCCGCCGCCGCGGCGAGCGCGTCGAGCACGGCGGCGGCGCCGTCCCGGGCAGGGGTGGCCCGGGTGTGCCGGGCCAGCACCGCGCCGTCGGGGGCGAAGAGGGCCGCCGCGATCTTCGTGCCCCCGAGATCGAGGCCGATGACCACGGCTCCGGTCGTCGGCCCGGTCATCGGACCGGCGGCAGACCGGCGCCGCGCAGCCGCTCCGCGACGGAGGCGACGGACGTGGCGGACAGCGGGATCTGCGGGAAGGCGGTGGCGCCGCGGTCGATGACACCGAGCAGCCGCAGCGCCTCCTTGAAGGACCCGAGCGCCGACGAGCTGCGGCCCATCTCCTCGCTGGTCGAGCCGAGGGCGAAGAGGCCGTGCACTCCGCCGTCGACGAGGTGGCCGACGAGCCGGGTGAGGGAGGCCGTGTCGACCTCGCCCCGGTCGTCGAGCGGGGTGCAGACCGGCGGTACGACGCCGCGCAGCGGTGCGGTCAGGGACATGGTGGAAGAGCTCCAGCTCGCTCGGGACGCCGGTCTTTCGCCTTTCGCCCGAAGGTGAGGACGAGACCAGGACATGAGACGTAAGATGTCTTACGTCTCGGCTTACCTTAAGCCGATGCCCCGGCGGCCGGTCAAGAGGCCGCGACGGCCGACGACACCCCAGGAGGACGGTTGTGGCCCGCCCCACCATGGCGCAGGACATCGAGCGGAGGATCAGGGAACTGATCCTCGACCGGGCGCTCGGCCCGGGCGATCCACTGCCCACCGAACCCGAGTTGATGGAGCTGTTCGCCGCCGGGCGGGTCTCGGTGCGCGAGGCCCTCAAGGCGCTGCAGGCCATGAACGTCGTGGAGATCCGACGGGGCTTCGGAACCTTCGTCGGCTCGCTCTCGCTGACGCCCTTCGCCGAGGGCCTGGCCTTCCGGGCGGTCGTGCGGCACGGCCGGGGCGAGCCGGGGCTGCTGGAGTTGATGAGGGTGCGCGAGGCGTTGGAGACCGGACTGGTGGGCGCCGTCAGCGCGGGTATTCCCGCCGAGGACCTGGCGGTGCTGCGGAGTCTGGTCGCCACGATGGAGGCCGAGGCCGCCCGGGACGGCCGGGTCGCCCGGGCCACCGACCGCGCCTTCCATCTGGCGCTCTACGCCTCGCTCGACAACCATCTGCTCAGCGAGGTGCTGGACGCGTTCTGGGCGGCGATGGACGGGGTGCGCGCCAGCACGGACGACGGCCACCAGGACCCCGGCGTCACCTGCGCCCAGCACGCCGCCATCGTCGCGGCGGTGGCGGCGTGCGACGGGGCCCGGGCGGCGTCGGCGATGCGCGCCCACTTCGACGGCATCCGCTCCCGTCTGGAGCGGCACCCCGCCGGGGACGGTTACGGGGTCACGGTCACCGACCGGGTGCCGGACGCCTGCTTGCCGTCGGCCTTGTAGGTCACCGTCAGCCCGGCGGTGCCGGACGCTCCCGCCGGGATCGTGACCGGGACCTTGATGTTCGCGCCCTCGCCGGGCCGGAGCGCCGGGAACGCCACCTGCCGGGTCGTCCAGCCGCCGGGCACGGTCAGGTCGAGCGTGCCCGCGTTGCGGGTGACGTCCATCCGGTTGACGACCCGCACGGTCACCTCGGTGGCCGTCCCCGCCTTCAGCGTGGCCGGGGGCGTGATGGTGATGTCCGCGCAGGTGCCGCCGAGCCACTTCAGGTCGAACGAGGAGTAGGTGATGTGCCGGTAGTCGTCGCGCTCGTAGAGCAGCCCGAGCCGGCCGTCCGGCAGCCGGGTCAGCGTCGAGTAGGCGGCGCTGTCGGGGTTGACGACCTTCCGGATCGGCCAGGTCTTCCCGTTGTCGCAGGACATCTTCACGGTCAGGTTCTTCCGCGCGGTGCTGTCGGTGTTGCTGAACAGCAGCCAGGAGGCCTGAGGGTGGGAAGCGGGGACGTCCGGGGCGTACCGGATGACCGAGCCGTTGTTCGCCGGGTCGCGCAGGTCGGTGTCCTGGGTGAACGGCGTGTAGGTGACGCCGCCGTCGCTGGAGTACGCCACGGTCCGGTAGGGCGCGGAGCGGTTGTTGAGCATGATCCGGCCGTCGCTGAGTTCGACGGTCTTGTTCTCGTCGCCGCCCGGTCCGACCGGGTTGCCCGTCTTCCAGGTCGCGCCGTGGTCGTCGCTGTAGGCGCTGACGGCGTAGTTGGCGCCGTTGTTCCGGATGGCGTACTGCTGGATCAGCCGCCCCTTGTACGCACCGTGGCGCACCTGGATGCCTTCGCCGGAGGCCGCGAACATACCGGCCCAGGCGGGGTTCTTGATCTGCTTCGTGATGCGGCGGTGGGTCCAGGTGACGCCGTCGTCGTCCGAATAGCTGTAGTCGGCCTGGAGGATGTCCGGGTCGCTCTCGTCGTTGCCGGTGGCCGAGCCGAGGAAGCCCTGGTTCACGGAGCCCGCGTAGAAGACGAAGATCCTGCCGGTCGTGCGGTCCACGAGAAGGCTGGGGTCGCCGAAGCCCTTGGGGGCCGCCTCCTTGCGGACGACCTGCTGACTCTCCCAGGTGGTGCCGCCGTCGGTGCTGCGCCGTACGACGACGCCCAGGTTGCCCGGGAGGTCGCCGAGCGTGGGGCGGGTGTCGTAGGCGGCGATCACCGTGCCCTTGACGGAGGTGGTGAGCGCGGGGATGCGGTAGTGGGGGGATCCGACGCCCTGGGTCGCGATGTCCTGGGAGGTCAGTTCGCCGGGGGCGGCGGCCGGTGCGCCGTGGGCGGTGGCGGCGGTGGTGGCCACCAGGAGCGCGGCGGACAGCATGGCGACGGTGACTCTGCGCTGCATGAACGATCTCTCTTCTCGTGAGGGGAGACGTGCGGACGGAGCGGTCGGCGATCAGGAGCGTTCGGCCGGGAGGCCGGCGAACCGGGCGCGCACCCAGGCCAGTTGTTCGGCCCGGTGGTGTTCGGTGCCGCCCTCGTGCCCGTTGAACTCGTAGACGCGCACCTCCTTGGGGCCCGCGTAGCGGTTGTAGGCCGTGAAGCAGGTGGAGGGCGGACAGATGTCGTCCGCCATCGCGATGGAGAACAGCGCGGGGGCGGTGGCCCGGGTGGCGTGGTGGGCCCCGTCGAAGTACGACAGAGTGCGGAACACCGGCTCGACGCGGTCGCGGTGGAGCCGGAGGTACGCGGCGATCTCGGTGTACGGAGGTGTCGCGGCGATCCGCGCGGCCCGGGGGATGTTGCACAGGAACGGCACGTCCGGCATCACTCCGGCGAGCCCCGGCACGAGCCCGGCCACGGCCAGCGCGATGCCTCCGCCCTGGCTGACCCCGGTCACCACGATGCGGGCGGGGTCGACCCCGGGGTGCTCGCGCATCGCCCGGACGCAGCGGACCGCGTCGGTGAACACCCGCCGGTAGTAGTGCGTTCCGGGTCCCTCGACGCCCCGGGTCAGGAAGCCCGGCACGGTGCCGGCGGATCCGGGGTCGGTGTCGGGGGTGTCGCCGGTCGCCGAGGACCAGCCCTGGCCGCGGGTGTCCATGACCAGGTGCGCGTATCCGGCGCAGGCCCACATCAGCTGCTCGTGGGCCAGGCCCCGGCCGCGTCCGTACCCGAGGAACTCCACGACGCAGCCGAGCGGTCCGGCGGCCCCGGCGGGCATGCGCAGCCACCCCCGTACGGGACGGCCGTCGTAGCCGGGGACGCTCACGTCGTAGCAGCGGACCTGGACCAGCCCGCTGTCGACCTCGTCGAACCGGGGTTGCCGGTCCGGTGCGCCGCCGGGGCCCTTCTCGTCCAGGGTGCCGGACCAGAAGGCGTCGAACCCGTCGGGAAGCGGCAGTTCGGGCCGGTAGGCGCGGCATTCCGCGAGCGTGAGATCGGCCGACGGCATGGCGGTGCCCTCCTGGAGGGGACGAGGAAAGCGACAAGACAGAAGACGTCAGATGTCCTGATGGCACACCAGACCGTAGGGAGCCGTGGGGCCGCCCGTCAAGAGCCGGGCCGCCCCACGCTCCCGCCCCGAAGGCCGGACAGCAGCAGGGCGAAGGCCGCGATCAGCCCTCGCCCTCACCTCGCGCCCTGGCCTCCGCGATCCGGCGCCTGACCGGGGCGTAGTGCTCGCCGAGGGCCTTCAGGAACGCGGTGACGTCGCCCGCGCGGGCCGCGTCCACGATGTTCTGGTGGGCGGCGACGGTCGCGGCCTCGTCGGCGTGCGTGAACCCCCGCAGATGCGGCGCGACGATGACGTAGACGTCCCAGAAGGCCATCGAGAGCTGACCGATCAGGTCGTTGCCGAGCGGCGCCACGAGCAGCGCGTGGAAGGCCCGGTCCGCCGCGACAAAACCGTGCCCGTCGCCCACACCGGTCTCGCGCATGGTCGCCACCAGGCTGTCCAGCCGGTCCAGCTCCTCGGCGTCCAGCGAGGAGATGATCCGGTCGGCCATGCCCCGCTCGAAGAGCTCGCGCACGTCGACGAGGTCGGCCATCACCTGGAAGTCGTCGTCGGGCGAGAGCAGACCCCGGAAGGTGAGGCTCTCCACCAGCGCCGACAGGCTCAGCCGGCCGACGTACGTCCCGTGGCCGTGACGGACCTCGACGATGTCGAGGGCGGCGAGGATCTTGACGGCCTCCCGGACGCTGGAGCGGCTGGCGCCGAGCGCCTCGCACAGGGCCGGTTCCGTCGGCAACGGGTCCCCCGGGCGCAGCCGTTCGTCGAGGATGTACCGCTTGATGCCCTCCACGACCTCCTGCCGCAACAGGGTGCGACCGGGTCTCGCGCCGGACATAGGTGAACTCCCCACCTCTTGACCCCTCTCGATTGTCAAGCTACGTTCCCACGCTATCAAGGCATCAGACATCTGACGTCTGATGCTCACGCCGACCAGGCGTCCCGATAGCCTTCGAAAATCCGTTCTCCACCCATTCCTCACCAACGTCCCTTGGAGGACCCGTGCCCGAGCTGAGGCCAGTCGGCGTCGAGCGCCGCACCTTCCTGCGTTACACCAGTGCCCTCGGCGCGGCAGCCGCCATCACGGCAGGCCTCTCGGCTTGCGGCGGGCCCTCCTCGACCGCCGGCGGAGCGGCCGCGAAGGGGGACGGCAGCGGCACCATCGAGGCGGGCCTGTCGTACCCCCTCTCGACCGGATTCGACCCGATGATCACGTCGGGCGCCACCCCGTACGCCGCCAATATGCACATCTTCGAGGGACTCGTAGATCTCGATCCCGCAACACTGGTGGCGCGCCCCGCGCTCGCCACCGAGATGCCGAAGAAGATCAACGCCACCACCTACCGCGCCACCCTGCGGGACGGTGCGACCTTCCACGACGGCTCACCGGTCACCGCCGAGGACGTCGTCTTCAGCTTCGAACGCATCCTGGACGAGAAGAACGCGTCGCTGATGGCGCAGTTCGTGCCGTTCATCGACACGGTCACGGCGGTCGACGCGAAGACGGTCGAGTTCAAGCTCCGTTACGCCTTCGCGCTCTTCCCCTCCCGGATAGCCGTGGCAAGGATCGTGCCGAAGAAGATCGTCGAGGCGGACGTCAAGGGCTTCGACGCCAAGCCCGTCGGCTCGGGGCCGTACCGGTTCGTCGAGGCGACCCGCGAGGACAAGATCGTCTTCGAGAAGCACGCGAAGTACAACGGCCCGCACCCGGCCAAGGCCCAGAAGATGGTCTGGCGCCTGATGTCGGACCAGTCGGCCCGCGTCAGCGCCATGGAGTCCGGCCGCGTCCAGGCGATCGAGGACGTCCCGTACATCGACGTCCAGCGGCTCTCCGCCACCACGAAGACCGAGTCCGTGCAGTCCTTCGGCCTGCTCTTCCTGATGTTCAACACGGCCGACAAGCGCTTCGCCGACAAGCGGGTGCGCCAGGCCCTGCACTACGCCCTGGACACCGAGAAGATCATCAAGACCGCGATGGTCGGCAACGCGACGGCCGCCACCGGCTACGTCCCCACCACCCACCCCGACTACCACCAGGCCGCCACCGCCTACACCCACGACGTGGCGAAGGCGAAGAAGCTGCTGGCCGACGCGGGCGTGGCCAAGCTGAAGTTCACCGTGCTGACCACGGACACCGGCTGGGTCAAGGACATCGCACCGCTGCTCAAGGAGAGCTGGGCGGCGGCCGGCATCGAGGCCACGTTGAACATCGCCCAGTCCGCCGCCCAGTACGCCAAGGTCGACGGCGGGGAATTCGAGGTCATGGTGGCCCCGGGCGACCCCTCGGTCTTCGGCAACGACGTCGACCTCCTGATGCGCTGGTTCTACTACGGCTTCTGGCCCGAGAAGCGCTACGGATGGGCCGGCTCCCCCGCGTACAAGAAGGTCAAGCAGCTCCTCGACAAGGCCGCCCAGGCCGCCGACGAGGCGACGCGCAAGCAGTTGTGGGGCGAGATCACCGACCTGGTCGCCGACGAGGCCGCGCTCTACCCGATCCTGCACCGCAAGCTGCCCACGGCCTGGAACGACAAGGCCCTGCCCGGCTTCAAGCCGCTGCCCACCACGGGCCTGTCCTTCGTGGGCGTCGGCCGCGCCTGACGTCCGTCCGGTCCGGGCCGCCATCTCCTGGGCCCTGTCGTCGAACTGCCGCCTGCCCCCGCAGGGCCGCCCTCCGGGCGACAACGGCAGTTCGACGACAGGACCCGGGCGGCCCGGACCCGCCCTCCGCCCGATCGCAAGGAACCCGACGATGGTTGCTTTTCTCCGGCTCGCGCTGCGCCGCGTCGCGATGATGCCGGTGATGATTCTCGGCATCGCACTGCTGGTCTTCGTGGTGCTGCAGTTCTCGCCGGCCGACCCGGCCTACAACGCGCTCGGGGAGAGCGCCAGTCCCGAGGCCAGGGAAGCCTTCGCGGAGGCCAACGGGCTCAACGACCCGCTGCCGATCCGCTACTTCGACTTCCTCGGCCAACTGCTCCACTTCGACCTCGGTATGACCGTCCCCCCGAGCCAGCCCGTGATCGACCGGATCACCGCGGCGTTCCCGCTCACCCTCCAACTGACCTTCCTCGGGCTGTTCCTCGCGGTCACGCTCGCCGTCATCGGTGGTGTCCTGGGCGCGATGTACCGCGACCGGTGGCCCGACCAGCTCTTCCGTGTGCTGTCCATGGCCGGGGTCGCCATCCCGTCCTTCTGGCTCGGCGTCCTGCTCATCCAGCAGTTCGCGCTGAACATCCGGATCTTCCCGACCGGCGGCTACACCAACCCCGCCGACTCCTTCACGGGCTGGCTCACCACCATGGCCCTGCCCGCCGTGTCGCTCGCGGTGCCCGTCGCGGCGTCGCTCGCCCGGCTCGTCCGCACCTCGATGGTCGCCGAACTCGACCGCGACTACGTACGCACCGCCCAGGGCAACGGCCTGCCGGTCCTCCTGGTGATCCGCTCGGTGCTGCGCAACGCGCTGGTCACCCCGCTCACCGTGCTCGGCGTCAAGGTCGGCTATCTGCTCAGCGGCGCCGTCGTCATCGAAGCGATCTTCGACCTGCCCGGCATGGGCAAGCTCATCCTCGAAGGTGTCACCGGCGGCGACGTCGCCCTGGTCCAGGGCACCGTGCTGACCATCGCCATCGCCTTCCTGGTGGTCAACGTCATCGTCGACCTGCTCTACCTGCTGGTCAATCCGCGCATCAGGACGGTGTGACATGTTCGCCACGGGCCGACTGGCCAAGAAGCTCTCCCGACCGGGCATCGCCTTCCGCGCCCTGCCCGTCACCTCCCGCGTCGCCCTCGGCGTCCTGCTCGTCGTCATCCTCGGCGCCGTGTTCGCCCCCCTCCTCACCCAGGACCCGCTGACCACCGGCACCCCCGTCCAGGCCCCGGGCGCCGACCACTGGTTCGGCACCGACCGGGCGGGCCGGGACGTCTTCGCCCGCGTGGTGCACGGGTCGCGCTACTCGCTGGTCATCGGCCTCGGCGCGACCGCCGTCGCACTGATCGCCGGGGCCGTGCTCGGCTCGCTCGCCGCCACCTCGCGCAAGCTCGGCGACGAGTCCGTCATGCGGACGCTCGACGTCGTGATGTCCTTCCCGCCGATCGCCCTCGCGGCCGTCCTGGTCGCCGTGTTCGGCACCAGCGTCCCGGTGATCATCTTCACCATCGCCTTCGTCTACACCCCCTCGCTCGCCCGGGTCGTACGCGCATGCGTGCTCGCGCAGTACGGGGAGGACTACGTCGCGGCCGAGAAGGTCATCGGCGCCCGGCGCGGGTACATCGTGCTCCGCCACGTCGCCGTCAACTGCATGGCGCCGGTCATGGTGTTCGCCACCGTCATGGTCGCCGAGGCGATCATCTTCGAGGCCAGCCTCTCCTTCATCGGGGCCGGTGTGCAGGACCCCGACCCCAGCTGGGGCAGCGTCCTCGCCTACGGCCGGCAGATCCTCCTGGCCGGCGGCTGGTGGGCCACCTTCTTCCCGGGCCTGGCCCTCCTGATCACCGTCCTCGCGCTCAACATCCTCTCCGAGGGCCTCACCGACGCCTCCGCCGCGCCCAGGAGCGCCCGCTCCTCCCCCGCGCCCGCCGCCACCACGGCGCCCGACCCGGTCGAGGCCGCCGCCACCGTCGACATCGACGCCGCCCTCGCCAAGCTGGCCCGGCACATCAACGCCACCGAGCCCACCGTCACCCCGGTCCGCGCGGACGCCGATGAGCTCCTCGTCGTCCGCGACCTGGCGATCCGCTTCCCCGACCGTTACGGCGACATCCCCGTCGTCGACCGGCTGAACTTCACCGTCCACGAGGGCGAGACCCTCGGCCTGGTCGGCGAGTCCGGCTGCGGCAAGTCCATCACCAGCCTCGCCGTCATGGGCCTCCTCGCCCGCAACGCCGAGGTCAGCGGCGAGATCCTCTACCGGGGCCGGGACCTGCTGAAGCTCCCGCCCAAGGAGCGCCGTGCCCTGATGGGCCCCGAGATCGCGATGGTCTACCAGGACGCGCTCTCCTCCCTCAACCCCTCCGTGCTCGTCGGCACCCAGCTGAAGCAGCTGACCTCGCGCGGCTCCACGAAGACCCCCGCCGAGCTCCTCGAACTCGTCGGCCTCTCCCCCGAACGCACCCTGCGCAGCTACCCGCACGAACTCTCCGGCGGACAGCGCCAGCGGGTCCTCATCGCCATGGCCCTCTCCCGCAGCCCGCGCCTGCTGATCGCGGACGAGCCGACCACCGCCCTCGACGTCACCGTCCAGGCCCAGGTCGTCGAGCTCCTCATCCGGCTCCGCGACGAGCTCGGCTTCGCCATGGTGCTGGTCTCCCACGACCTCGCCCTCGTCGGCGACCTCTCCCACCGGGTCGCCGTGATGTACGCGGGCCGGCTCGCCGAGGTCGGCGACACCCGGTCCGTCCTGACCGGACCCGCCCACCACTACAGCCGCGGCCTCCTCGGCTCCGTCGTCTCCCTGGAGGCCGGCGCGGACCGGCTCCACCAGATCCGGGGCGTCGTGCCCGCGCCCCAGGGCTTCGGCGAGGGGTGCCGCTTCGCCGGACGCTGCGGAGCCGCCACCGGCCTCTGCCGCACCACGACACCCGCGCTCACCCCGCGCGGCACCACGGACGACCACGGATTCGCCTGCCACCACCCGGCCAGGACGACCGCCGAGGAACTGGAACGGAGCGCCCTGTGATCAGGCTCGACGGCGTCCACGTACGCCACAAGGCACGCAGCGGCGGGATCTTCTCCCGCGATGCCGTGCACGCGCTCACCGACGCCACGCTGAAGGTCGAGCGCGGCGAGATCGTGGGCCTGGTCGGGGAGTCCGGCTGCGGCAAGTCCACGCTCGCCCGTGTGCTGACCGGACTGCAGAAGCCCACCGAGGGCGAGGTCCTCTTCCACGGGCGCGACCTGTGGAAGATGTCGGGCGCCGAGCGGCGCGACGACTTCGGTTCGGCCGTCGGCGTCGTCTTCCAGGACCCCGCGACCGCCCTCAACCCCCGCCTCACGGTCCGGCAGATCCTCCGCGATCCGCTGGACGTGCACCGGCGGGGTACGCGGGAGGCGCGCGAGGCCCGGGTCGAGGAGCTGCTCGACCTGGTCGGGCTGCCGGGCCACACCCTCGCCGCCCTGCCCGGGCAGCTCTCCGGGGGCCAGCGCCAGCGCGTCGCCATCGCCCGCGCCCTGGCCCTCGAACCGGAGCTGATCGTCGCCGACGAACCGACCTCCGCGCTCGACGTCTCCGTACGCGCCCAGGTGCTCAACCTCCTGGTCGACCTGCGCGAACGCCTGGGCCTGGGCATGGTGTTCATCAGTCACGACATCCAGACCGTGCGCTACCTCGCCGACCGCATCGCCGTCCTGTACCTCGGCCGCATCGTCGAGGAGGGCCGGGCCGCCGACGTGGCGGGCTCTCCCGGGCACCCGTACACCGAGGCGCTGCTCTCCGCCACGCCCAGCCTGCTGGAGGCGACGGAACGCATCGTGCTCACGGGCCCGGTGCCCTCCGCCACCAACCCGCCGACCGGCTGCCCGTTCCGCACCCGTTGCTGGAAGGCCGACGACGCGTGCGCCGAGGTCTTCCCGGTGGCGACGTTCGGCCCCGCCGGACACCGCCGGCACTGCGTCCATCCCCAGAACTCCGTGTCCCCCTCGGTGACCCGGACCTCCGTACCGCCCGCAAGGAGCACCGCATGACCGCCCCCTCCCCCGTGTACTCCGGAGTCATCCCGCCCGTCGTGACCCCGCTCACCGCCGACGGCGAGCTCGACCGCGCCTCGCTGGAACGGGTCGTCGGCCATCTCCTCGACGGTGGGGTCAACGGCCTCTTCGCCCTCGGCAGTTCGGGCGAGACGGCCTATCTGACGCCGGGTCGGCAGGACGAGGTCATCGAGGTGATCACCGCGACGGCGGCCGGCCAGGTCCCGGTCCTCGTCGGAGCCATCGAGACCACCACCGACCGGGCCGCCGAGCGGGCCCGCGCCGCCGCCGCCCTGGGCGCCGACGCGGTCGTGGCGACCGCGCCCTTCTACACGCGCACCCATGTCACCGAGATCGACCGCCACTTCCGGGAGCTCGCGGCGGCCGTGGACCTGCCGCTCCTGGCGTACGACGTGCCGGTCTGCGTCCACAGCAAGCTGGACCCGGAACTCCTGCTGCCGCTCGCGGCGGACGGGGTGCTCGCCGGGGTGAAGGACTCCAGCGGGGACGACGGTTCATTCCGGCGCCTCGTCATCGGGGCCCGCGACCTTCCGGGGTTCTCGGTGCTCACGGGCCACGAGCTGGTGGTCGACGCGATGATGCTGAGCGGCGCCGACGGTTCCGTACCCGGCCTGGGCAATGTGGACCCGCACGGCTATGTGCGGCTGCACGAGGCGGCGGTGAAGGGCGACTGGGCCACTGCCAGGGCCGAGCAGGACCGGCTCGTCGGCCTGTTCGACATCGTCCGGGCGGCCCGCCCCGGCACGGCTTCGGCGACGGCCGCGGGTCTTGGGGCGTTCAAGACGGCCCTGATGCTGCGGGGCGTCATCGACACCAATGTGATGAGCGCGCCGATGCGCCGCCTGGACGCGGCGGAGACGGCGTCGATCGCGGCCTGCCTGGAGCTGGCGGGGCTCTCCCCGGCCCGGTAGGTACCGGGGCCCGCACCCTGGGCGGCCGGTGCCGGGCGTCAGGCGGTCGCGCCCGCCGCCCAGTACAGGCCGCCCAGCAGGTGGCGGCGGAAGGCCGGGTCGCCGTAGGCCTCGTCCGCGTGGCCCAGCGAGGTGTAGAAGGAGCGGCCCGCGCCGGACTCCTTGCACCAGACCAAGGGGTGGTCGGCGCCCATGCCGCCGCCCTCGTAGCCGTTCTCGTCGATCGTGGCGAGGACCCGCACGCCCGGGCGGCGCGGGTTGGCCCGGAAGTCGTACCACTCGTCGCTCCACTCCCACCGCTCGGGCAGGTGGGCCGTCGCCGGATGGCTCCGGTTCTCCACCAGCACGGTGCCGGGCTGGAACGCGGGGTGGCCCCCGAAGCGCGCACCGAGCAGTTCGCCGTAGTACGGCCAGGCGTACTCGGTGCACGCGGCGGAGTGGACGCCCATGAAGCCGCCGCCTTCAGCAACCCATCGCCGGAGCGCGGCCCTTCCCTCCTCGGTGAGGACGTCGCCGCTCGTGGACAGGAAGACCACCGCGCCGCGTCCCGCCAGGGAGGCGTCGGTGAAGACCGCGGGGTCCTCGGTCGCCTCCACCGAGAAGCCCTCCTCCTCGCCCAGTTCGCGCAGAGCGGTGCGCGCGGCGGGGATCGAGTCGTGCCGGTAGGCCGTTGTACGGGTGTAGACGAGGACGTCCGACAGGTGGCCGGTCAGAGGCATGCGGTTACTCCGGTTCTCCGGGATCAGGCCGAGGTGGTCAGGGCCGCGCGGGTCACGGCGTGGGCGAACTCTTCTCCCGCGCAGTAGCGCTCGACCTCGTCCAGGGCGCTGCGGGTGATGCGCTGGAGTTCGCCGCCGAGCGAGCCGGCGATGTGCGGGGTCAGCAGGACGTTCGGCAGGGTGTACAGGGGCGACGTGGCGGGCAGCACCTCGGGTTCGGTGACGTCCAGGACCGCGTGGACGCGTCCCGACAAGGCCTCGGCGGTGAGGGCCTCGGTGTCGACGAGCGAGCCCCGGCCGGTGTTGACGAGGGTGGCGCCGTCGCGCAGGAGCGACAGTCTCCGGGCGTCGAGCAGGTGGTGGGTCTCGGGCAGCGCGGGCGCGTGGAGCGAGACGACGTCGCAGACGGCGAGCATCTCGTCGAGTCCGACGAGCCGGGCGCCCAGCGACCGGGCCTCGGCGGGGTCGAGGTGGGGGTCGGCCAGCAGAACGTCGAAATCGTGGGGGCGGAGCAGCTCCAGCACTCTGCGGCCCACCAGGGACGCGCCCACCAGGCCGACCGTCCTGCGGTAGTTGCCGAAGCCCGGGTAGTGCGCCGCCCAGTCCAGGGCGGCGCGGTGTTCGCGGTAGAGCCCGCCGATCTCCCGTACGCGCTTGTTGGCGAAGAGGATCGCGGCGAGCGTGTACTCGGCGACGGGTACGGCGTTGGCGGCGGCCGCGGTGGAGACGCGGATGCCCCGGTCCCAGCAGGCGTCCGTCACATGGTGTTTGACGCTGCCCGCCGCGTGCACGACCGCCTTCAGCGCGGGCATACGGGCGAGGGCGGCGTCGTCGAGCGGGGGGCACCCCCAGGACGTGATCAGGAGCTCGACGGCCGCCGGGTCCGAAACGATCTCGAAGGTCTCGGCGACGAACCGCGGGTCGATGTCGACGTGGCGGGTCAGCCGGTCGACCGCGGCCGGGGGGAAGAGGGCGTCGCGGTGCCGGCGGCCCATGGCGAACAGGGCGCGCGGGCGGGGCGGAGTGGAAGGCATGGGCATCCTCATGACGGTGGCCTACTTGACGGCGCCGGCGGTCATGCCGGACTTCCAGAACCGCTGGAGCATCAGGAAGAGGACGACCAGGGGGACCACGGACACCAGCGATCCGACGATCGCCAGGAGGTAGTCCTGCGGGTGGCCCTGGGAGAGCGCGGACGAATACCACACGTACAGGCCGAGGTTGACCGGGAAGAGCTCCTCGTCGGACAGCATCACCAGCGGCAGGAAGAAGCTGTTCCAGATCTGGGTGAACTGGAAGAGGAAGATGGTCACGAAGCCGGGCGCGACCATCGGCAGGGCGATCCGGCAGAAGGTCCTGAACTCACCGGCCCCGTCCACCCGGGCCGCTTCGAGGACTTCGCCGGGGACGTACGACGCACTGAAGACCCGGGCCAGATAGACCCCGAACGGGAACACGAGACCGGGGATGAACACGCCCCAGAAGCTGTTCACCAGGCCGGCCTTGGCCGCGATCAGGTACAGCGGGATCGCCATCGCGGTGCCGGGCACCATCACACCGAGCAGGACGAGGGAGAAGATCCGCTCCTTGCCCGGGAAGTTCAGCTTGTCGAACGCGTACCCGGCGGCCACGCTGAACACCGTGGCCAGCAGCGCGCCGACGCCGGCGTACAGGACCGTGTTGAGCAGCCAGCGCAGGAAGATGCCGTTGTCGGCCTCGAACAGGTACTGGAGGTTGTCGAGGAGCGCGAAGTCGTCGCCGGGTGCGAAGCCGTTCGTGGCGAAGAGATCCTGGCGGCTCTTGGTGGACGACAGGACCAGCCAGAGCATCGGCAGGAGTGTGTAGAGGGCGGCGAGCCCCAGCATCGCGGTCACGCCGGCCTTGGACAGCAGGACCGAGGGGCGCCGGCCCGGGCCGCGCGGGGCCGGGGCGGTGCGGGTCGTGGGCTGGGTCACGGCTTGCTCCTGCTGCGCGAGAAACGGGTCACGAGGAAGGACAGCACCGCGGCGAACAGCGCGATGAGCAGCGAGGCGGCCGCTGCCAGACCGAAGTTGTTGTGGGTGAAGGCGGCGGTCTGGACGAACATGTTGGGCGTCCAGCTGCTGCCGATCGCACTGGAGGCGCTGTAGATGACCTTCGGCTCCGTGAAGAGCTGGACCGATCCGATGACGGTGAACAGCACGGCGAGGGCGATGGCCGGGCGGATCATCGGCACCTTGATCGACAGGGCGGTGCGGATGCCGCCGGCCCCGTCGATCCTCGCCGCGTCGAGGGTCTCGCCCGGCACCGCCTGGAGCGCGGCGTAGAAGATGACCATGTTGTAGCCGATCCACTCCCAGACGGCGATGTTCGCCGCGGAGAACACCGCGTTGTCCGCCGACAGGAAGTCGATGTCGAGGCCGCCGGAGGCCAGGAAGTCGGTCACCGGGCTCAGGCCCGGCGTGTACAGGTAGACCCAGATGAGTGCCGCGATGAGACCGGGCACCGCGTGCGGGAGGAACAGGGCCAGCTGGAAGAAGGCCCGCGCCTTGGCCAGTGCCGTGTCCAGCAGCAGGGCGAGCACGAGTGCGCCGCCGATCATCACCGGGATGTAGACCACGACGTACGTGGCGATCGTGACGAATCCGTCGCGGAACGCCGGGTCGGACAAGGCCTGGACGTAGTTGTCCACTCCGGCGAATACCTCTTCCGCGCCGCCGAATCCGAGGCCGGAGGTGCGGGTGGTGAACAGGCTCATCCAGCCCGCGTAGACCAGCGGGGCGATGGTGACGGCGGTGAAGAGAACGGAGAACGGTGCCAGAAGCAGCGCGGCGGTACGGCGCTGGGCGCGGGCTGACGGGGTTGTCATACCGGGCCTTTCTCGAGGAGAGCGGGAAGGTGCGGGGAGTGGGCCGATGCCGGCCCCGTGCGGTGGGCGGGCATCGGCTCACCTGCGGTCGGCGTCCGGATCGCCCCTACGGGGCGACCTTCATCCCGCGACGTTCCATGTCCTTGACGGTGGCTTTCTGGGCGTCGGCGAGGACGTCGATGAGCTTCGTCCCGCCGCCGGCGACCTTGGGAAGCCGGTCGACGACGGCGGTGTTGGTGGTTCCCATGACGGGACCCCACGTCCATCCCGGCACGATGGCCTTGTAGGACTCGCTGCCCACGGCGTAGATGTCCTGGCCGCCGAAGTAGTCGGTGGGGAACGCCGACCTGGTCACCGGCACGAGGCGGGGGTCGGCGGGGAACATGCTGCTGGTGCCGGTGGAGACCCACGCCTTCATACCCTCGGGGTCGGTGGTGATCCACTTGATGAACTCGGCGGCGGCCGCGCTGTTCTTGGCGCCCTTCGGGATGACGAAGGAGGAGCCGCCGTACATGGCCGACGCCGGCTTGCCGTCCCAGGTGGGGACCGGGGCGACGGACCACTTGCCCTTCTGGTCGGCGACGGTGGCCTGTTGGGCTCCGGCGCACCAGCTCGCGCAGACGTAGGCGACGGTCCGGTTCTGCTGGACGCTCGTCCAGAACGGGTCGAGCGAGCTGAGCGAGTGGACGAGGTCCTGGCCGGCGAGGTCACCCCAGTAGTCGGCGACCTTCCGGGAGGGCGCGTCGGTCAGCGACACCTTCCAGGCGTCCTTCTCCGTGTCGAACCACTGCGATCCGGCCTGCTGGGCGAGGGCGGTCAGCAGGCCGGGGTTGTCGGTGTACAGGACGCCGCCGCGGGCCTTCGGATCCGCCTTCCTCACCTGCCCGGTCATGGTCCGGTACTCGGCCCAGGTGGTGGGGACGTCGATCCCGTGGGATGTGAAGAAGTCGTTCCGGTAGAACATCATCAGCGGGGCGGCGTCACGGGGAACGCCCCAGGTCTCACCCCCCAGCTGGACCAACTCCCGTGTCGGCTCCGGGAAATGATCCTCGACCAGCGGACCGAGCCGGTCGTTCAGGCCTTCCAGTTTTCCCTGGGTGGCGAATTCGGGCAGTTGGGCGAACTCGGCCACCGCGACATCGGGGACGGTGCCGGCCTTCACGGCGTTCGTCAGCTTGGAGTAGTACTCCTGGCCCGACGGCACCGCCTCGAAGGTCACCTCGATGTCCGGGTGGGACCGGTTGAAGGCCTCCGCCACCTTGTCGGAGCCCTTGACGAAGGACCAGAAGGTGACCTTTCCCGTGCCCTTCTCCGCCGCGGGTTTCCCGCTGTCCGAGTCGCCACATCCCGTGGCGAGCAGGCCGAGGGCCGCGGCGGAGCAGACCAGCGCTGTCAGCCGTCTACGAAACATGATGTGCCACCGATCGTTTGCTTGGGTGTCACAGCAATCATTCGTTACGTACGACATCGAGTCAATGCATTCGCTTTCGTTTTTTTGGAAACGAAAGCGAATGCATCATTTGCTCAGGCGTTCACCCCGCGCCGGGCGCCGCAGGACGCCCGTACCCGCAGCTCGGGGCGGAGCAGGATCTCCGCCTGGGGCGTGGCGGGGTGGGACAGCCGGCGTACCGCCAGGTCGAGGGCCCACGCGCCCACGGCCTGCTTGGGGGGAGCCACCGCGGTGAGGGGTGTCTCGCTCAGCTCGGCGACCTCGTCGTCGTAGGTGACCAGGGCAAGGTCCTCCGGCACCCGCAGCCCCCGCGCGCGGAGGATGCCGACGAGCGCGATGGCGTCGATGTCGTTGTGCACCAGCGCCGCCCGGATCTCGCCGGCCTCCACGGCCCGGATCACCTCGTCGAACCGCCCGTCGGCCGCGGCCGCGTCACCGCTGGTGACAATGCGGTACTCCGGCCCCGGCCGCAGTCCCATGGACTCCACGGCTTCCGCGTAACCAGCGCTGAGATGAGCTGTGTTGGGGCTCTCGACCCGGGCGACCAGGGCCACCCGGTCGTGCCCGAGCCCGGCGAGGTGACGTACCGCCAGCGCCGCACCGTAGGCATGGTCCGACGCGACCTGCTCCAGCCGGCCCGCCTTGATCCCCGCCCTGCGTTCCACCAGGACGGCCGGCACCTCCAGGCCGCTCAGCCACCGCTCGGCCTCGTCCACCGGACGCAGTCCCGGGTGCAGCATCAGCAGCAGGCCGTCGATGCCTCCGGCCACGAGCTGGCGGACCTGTTCCTGGTTCTCCGAAAGGGACTCCCCGGAGACGGCCAGCACGACCCGGACGCCGAGCGAGCGGGCCGCGTCCTGAACTCCGCGGATGACCTCCGCGTAGTAATAGCCGCCCGGGGGCACCACCAGCCCGACGGCATACCGCTCCGTCGCGGACGGCGCGGCGACGACGGGCGTCTCGGCCGGGGCGGGGCCCGCCGGTGCCAGGGCCCTGGCACCGCCGTGCACCCGGGTCAGCAACCCCCGGCCGGCCAACTCCCGTACGTCCTGGCGCAGGGTGACGGCGGAAACGCCCATCTCCTCGGCCAGTACCTTCACGGTGATCGACCCCTGGCGCTCCACAGCGCGCAGAATCGCTTCCCGCCGCTCGTCAGCCAACACCTTCAGTCCCCTCTCGGTAGCGAGTGAGTCACAGCCCTTCACTCGATAACCGAAAGATATCAATCAAAGGTCAACATCGGCCGGGAACGCCGGATCACCTGAACGGCGGCGGTTCAGTGCGAGCGCCTGTCGTCGACCGCGACGAGGTTGTGCCCGCGGAGCGTGTAGAGCCGACCGCCGTACACGTTGACGTGCGGGCCGCTGTACCAGGCGCCGTCGATCCCGGCGACGACCGTGCTGACGGCGAACGTCTTCGGGTGGAAGCGGAAGAGCGTGGTGTCCGAGACGCCGTAGACCGCGCCGCGGTGGGCGACCATGGCGGCGAACCCCTTGCTGACAGCGCTGACGTCAGCGGTGTGCACCACCTTCCTGGTCCGCACGTCGACGACGAACAGGGCGCCCTTCGTCGTGAGCCCGTAGAGGTTCCGGCCCTGTACCGCCAGGGCCGCCACACCTGCCGTCTGCCGGGTGTCCAGGCGCCACCGCTCCTTGCCCGTGACCGGGTCGAGGGCGACGACGGTGGCACGCGGGCCCTCCTTGGCGGTGTTGTCACCGCCCAGGAAGGCGAGGCCGTCCCGGTTGGCCACGGCCCGGACGAGCTGGACGTCGTCGATCGGATTGACGTAGGAGGCCTTCCTGCCCGTCCTCGGGCAGTACGTCCAGAGGGCGCCTCCCCCCTCGGTGTCGGACTGGACCCCGACGAGGAGCAGCTTGTTCTCCGGGTCCCACGAGGTGTCCAGCGGACGGTTCTGCTCGCTGGGGAAGCTGGCGGCCTGCTGCGGATCGTGTCGCCGGGCGGGGTCGTAGCGCCAGATGCCCTGCGCGTTGTACTGGCCGGTGTACAGGACGCCGTCGATCACCTCGGCGTCCTTCGCCTCACCGGGCGCCGGCAGGTTGACGACCTCGCCGGTCCTCAGATCGCGCCGGGAGATGGCGCCGTTGCCGCCGAGGTAGACGTATCCCCGGCCGGCGGCTATGCCCATGCCCGCCTGCGGACCGGCCTCCGCGCCCGCTTCGTGCAGATCGGTGACGACCGACGTACGTGCCGCCACGTCGATCTCGGCGACGAATCCGTAACCCGAGACGACCACCAGCTTCCCGTCGACGTGGTCCACGCCCCAGATCTCGCCCAGATCCGGCCCGTCGAACTCCACGGGGGAAAGCGTCCGGTCCGCCTTCGCGTAGGCGTGGAGGCCCGATTCGGAGGCGAAGTAGATACGGTCCGCGTCGGCGGCGAGCGTCTTGACGACCGTGCCCCCGGTGGACACGACGGTGTACGAGGACAGGTCGTCCAGGTCCATCACGGCGAGCTTCGCGGGGTCGACCCCGCCCGAGGTGCCGACAACCAGATGGCCGTCCACGACGGCGAGTTCCCGCAGGCTGGGGTCCTTCTCCATCTCCTGGGGAACGATCGGGGTGAAGGTGTGCGTCGTCCGGTCGAAGGCGTACAGGGAGGCCTTGCTCGCGCCGCCGCCGCCGGCGAGGACGCTGCCCGCTCCGAAGAAGACGGTGGTGTCCGAGGCCGCGACCGCCCTGGCCAGGGTTGCCCTCGGGTCCGGTACACCCCGGTCGGTGACCGTGCCGGTGGCCGGGTCGTACTCCCACAGGGAGGGCGGCTTCCCCGGGACGCCGCCCACGGCGTAGACGGTGCCGTCGGGGGCCACCGCGAGGTCGCGGATGTCGCGGTCCTCGGTCCTGCCGATGGCCAGGGCGGGGGTCCCGGGGTTCTTCAGGTCCCACCGGTAGAGGTTCGGCCCGCCCTGGTCGGCCTTGACCAGGACGCCGATGTAGAGGTAACGGCCGGTGGGGTCCGCCGCGAGCGCCTGGACGGACGGCTCGGGCCCCGCGTCGAGGTCGGTGCGGGACACCACCTCGCGGCTCGGCAGATGGAACCCGATCACGCCGGCGGGCCGCGTGTTGCGCGACCCGATGTACACGGTGTCACCGACCAGCAGACCGCTCATCAGCGAGAACTGGACCAGTCCGGGTCCCAGATCGGTCACCGTCGCCGTGGCCGGTGCGGCCCCGGCCGCGCCGGCCCGGGGGGCGAGGAGGGATCCGGCGGCTGTCGCCAGCCCGAACGCGCCACCTGCCTGGAGCAGTCGGCGCCTGCTCGGGGAAGAGAAACGGGTCATCTGAACTCCATGGGGGGTGTGGGGACGGGTGTGTCGGGTGCGCGGGTCCGGGCCCGGGTCAGGACAGGCCGGTGACGCGGAGGTCGTCGTGCTGGACGATCCTGGTGGGCACGTCACCGTTCCCGATCGACTGCGAAGGGCGGTAGAGGCCCCACTTGAGGTAGCCGTGGTCGGCCGGATTCTCCGGCTGATAGGTGCGCACGTTCTCGTACGCGACGACCGGCCGGTAGCCGTCCTCGCCGGAGAGCCGCACAGCGACCCGGAAGTAGCCGGTCCCGTCGGTGGTCCAGCGCGCGTCCACACGAAAGCGCATCCACCGGTTGACCTGCGGGCCGAGGCCCTCCACGACCGTCGACTGCCGGTTCAGGTGCGGCGACCGGAAAGCGATCTCGTCGCGCTTCGCCATGAGGTAGAACGCCGGGACGTTGTCCCCCGCGTACTTTCCCTGGAAGACGATGTCGCCCGACTCGCTCTCCCCCGGCGTGTGGGTCTTCCAGTCCTTGAGCTGCACGCTGAACTCGTAGCGCTGCTCGTCCCCCACGACGAAGCGTCCGGACGGGAGGAGGTCCGTCGCGCTCTCGCTGCGCGGTGCGCCGTTGGACTCGTATGCCGGATCGCCGAGCGTCACCTTGTGCTGAACCGCGTAGGTGCCCTCGTGCGCGGGCCGCACGACGCCGGAGGCATCCGGCGCGGTCGCCTTCGTGGTGGTCAGGCCCTCCACTCCGGAGTCCAGTGTTCCGCTCTCGTAGTCCACCCGCAGGCGGTCCGCGGCGGACGGCGAGGGAGGCGGGGCGGCGTCCTCGGTCCTCTCCGGCCCGGCTCCCGCCGGATCGGAGAGCAGGACGGGAACGAGCAGCGCCCCCGCGCAGAAGGCGATCGACACCTTGTGAAGCCTGGTCATGGAGCTCCTCCATGTCTGGGGGACACCGGCCATCAGGGACATCACACGGAAGCGGCCGTGCGACATCGCCCGATGCGGCGCCCGCGGCGGTCGGGTGGCCTGCATGCTGACACGCCTCCGAACGAAATCGGAAGACCAGAGACGACACTTTTAACCATCATTCGAAAGACTCGGTTGCGAATGATGTGATCGAATACGCAGAGTCACCTCGCCTCGACGCCCTGAACATCCCGATATGCCTGATCTCGTAAATCGTCTTAGCCTGCTGACACTGCTCGGATAGTCGACAGCCGGCGCCGTCGGCGGAGGGCGAGCTCTCATGGCTGAACTACGTAGGAAGTCCGGACTGCTCGGCGAGTTGTCCGCCGAGTTCGCGGGCACGATGATCCTCATCCTCTTCGGGTGCGGTGTGGTCGCCCAGGTGGCGGCGGGCGGAGCCCTCACGGATCCGGCCGGCGGGCTCGGGGACCACGACAGCATCGCCTGGGCGTGGGGGCTGGGCGTCACGCTCGGCGTCTATGTGGCGGCGCGGCTGAGCGGGGCCCATCTCAATCCCGCGGTGACGCTCTCCCTGGCCGCGTTCAAGGGGTTCCCCTGGAGCAAGGTCGCTCCGTACGCGCTGGCGCAGACGGCCGGTGCGTTCGTGGCCGCGCTCCTCGTCCGGTGGAACTACAGCGAGGCGCTGGCGAAGGCCGACCCCGGGCACACCATCAAGACGCAGGGGGTGTTCTCCACCCTGCCGGCCAACGGCAACCCGGCTCTGCCGGTCCACGAGTGGGGCGCGTTCCGCGACCAGGTCATCGGCACCGCCATCCTGCTGCTCCTGATCATGGCGATCACGGACCTGCTGAACACCCCGCCCGGCTCCAACATGGGCCCGTTCATCATCGGCCTGGTCGTGGTCGCGATCGGTATGGCCTGGGGCACCAACGCGGGTTACGCGATCAACCCGGCCCGTGACTTCGGCCCCCGGCTGGCGAGCTTCCTCACCGGTTACGGCGGTGCGTGGCGGGACCAGTACGGGAATCTCTACTTCTGGGTGCCCATCATCGGCCCGCTGGTCGGCGGCCTGCTGGGCGCGGGTCTCTACAAGGCCCTCGTCGGACGCTTCCTGCCGTCCGCCGCACCCGAACCGCCGGGACGCGTCCCGGCCTCCAAGGACTGACGACACCGGCCGGAGAGGCGACACATCATGGCGGACTTCATCGGCGCGGTGGACCAGGGGACCACCAGCACCCGGTTCATGATCTTCGATCACGGCGGCAACGAGGTCGCCAAGCACCAGCTGGAGCACGAGCAGATCCTGCCCCGCTCGGGCTGGGTGGAGCACGATCCCGTGGAGATCTGGGAGCGCACCAACTCGGTGATGCAGAACGCCCTGCGGCACGGCGGCCTGGCGCCGACCGACCTGATGGCCATCGGGATCACCAACCAGCGGGAGACCACGGTGGTCTGGGACCCGCGCAACGGGCGGCCCTACTACAACGCCATCGTGTGGCAGGACACCCGTACCGACGCCATCGCGGCGAACCTCGAACGCTCGGGGCAGGGAGAGGTGATCCGCCGCAAGGCCGGGCTGCCGCCGGCGACGTACTTCTCCGGCGGCAAGATCCAGTGGATCCTGGAGAACGTCGACGGCGTACGGGAAGCGGCCGAGGCCGGCCACGCGATCTTCGGCAACACGGACGCCTGGGTCCTGTGGAACCTGACCGGTGGCCCGAACGGCGGTATCCACGCCACCGATGTGACCAACGCGAGCCGCACCATGCTGATGAACCTGGAGACCCTCGACTGGGACGAGGAACTCCTGGGCTTCTTCGGCATCCCCCGGGCGATGCTCCCGAAGATCAATCCCTCGTCGCATCCGGAGGCCTACGGCTCCACCCGCACCTCCCGGCCGTTGAGCGCCGCCATTCCCATCGGGGGCGTCCTCGGCGATCAGCAGGCGGCCACCGTCGGCCAGGTCTGCTTCGCCCCCGGCGAGGCCAAGAACACCTACGGGACCGGCAACTTCCTGCTCCTCAACACCGGCACCGAGCTGGTCCGCTCGGAGCACGGCCTCCTCACCACGGTGGCCTACCAGTTCGGCGACAGCCCGGCGGTCTACGCGCTGGAGGGCTCCATCGCCGTCACCGGATCCGCGGTGCAGTGGCTGCGCGACCAGCTGAAGATCATCAAATCGGCGCCCGAGAGCGAGGAACTGGCCCGGAGCGTCGAGGACAACGGCGGCATGTACTTCGTGCCCGCGTTCTCCGGCCTGTTCGCGCCGTACTGGCGGTCCGACGCCCGCGGCGCGATCGTCGGCCTGGCCAGGTACAACGACAACGCCCACCTGGCGCGGGCCACCCTGGAAGCGATCTGCTACCAGAGCCGTGATGTGGTCGAGGCCATGGAGCAGGACTCCGGGGTCCATCTCGACGTGCTCAAGGTCGACGGCGGGGTCACCGCCAACGACCTCTGCATGCAGATCCAGTCCGATGTCCTCGGCGTCCAGGTCAGCCGTCCCGTCGTCGCCGAGACGACCGCTCTCGGCGCGGCCTACGCGGCGGGGCTCGCCACCGGCTTCTGGCAGAACACCGACGAACTGCGCACCCAGTGGCACGAGTCGAAGCGCTGGTCGCCCCAGTGGTCCGAGGAGCAGCGCGCGGAGGGCTACGCGGGCTGGAAGAGGGCGGTGGAGCGCACCCTCGACTGGGTGAAGGTCCCCTGACCACCGGCGGTCCCGGGCCGCCGGGTGGCGGCCCGGGCGCCCTCGCATAGGTTGGCCGTCCCATCCGACGCACCGCGACGAGGACCGCCCCCATGCGCAGCAGTACCAGGATCCGCCTGATAGAGCCCACCGACGCCGCCGCGATCGCCGCGCACCGGGTGCGGGACGTCGAGGCCTTCCGGCCGTGGGAACCGGCCCAGCCGGCCGACTACTTCACCCCGGAGGGCCAGGCGGAGCGGATCGAGGGCCTGCTGGCCGGATACCGGGGCGGCACCGTCTGGCCGGGCGTGGTGCTCGCCGACGACCAGGTGATCGGGCAGGTCACCGTGGGAGGCATCCTGCCGCAGCCGCATCTGCGCCGCGGCTCCGTCGGCTACTGGATCGCCTCCGTCGCCCAGAATCAGGGGCATGCCGGGAACGCCGTCGGGCTCGTGCTCCGGGTGATGACCGACGAACTCGGTCTGCACCGCGCCGAGGCGTCCACCAACCTGGAGAACCTGCCGTCGCAACGGGTGCTGCGCCGCAACGGGTTCACCCCGTACGGCGTCGCGCACGCGGCGATCCTTCTCGACGGGAGCTGGCGGGACGGACTGCTGTGGGAGCGGATCCTCGGCGACTGAGCAGGTCACGGCATGATCGGCGGGAGAGTCGCTCCCCGGCCGCGCTTGGATGTGGGTCACTAAGTTGATTAGTATGCGTGGCTCGGCCTCCGAACGGCCGGTCGCCCGCCCGGGTCACCGGTGGAGGTGTCGCTGAAGCCGCTGTCTCGCAGCGGTACTTGACGGTCCATGGACCGTCGGACAGCGGCCGAGGAAGAAGGAGCCCGCCTCAGTGGCGTCCCACCGTCGTCCCAAGCAGCCCAGCCACGGATACACGTCCGTGCTCACCGCGACCGCGGCGGTGACGGTCGTGCTGTCGGCGCAGTCGGCCTCGGCCGATCCGCTGCCGGACCCGAACAAGAAGGGGGTCCAGGCGCAGATCGACCGGCTGTACGAGCAGGCCACCCAGGCCACCGAGAAGTACAACGGGGCGAAGGAATCGGCCGGGAAGCTCCAGAAGGAGGCGGACAACCTCCACGAGGAGGTCGTCCGCAAGCAGGCGGCGCTCAACGAGATGCGGCAGCAGCTCGGTTCGGCGGCCACGGCCCAGTACCGCAGCGGTGGTCTCGACCCCTCCATCCAGCTGCTGCTCTCGGCCGACCCCGACGCCTACCTGGACCAGGCGTCGGGCCTCGACCGGCTCAGCGCCCGGCAGTCGGACACACTCCAGCGGTTCCTCTCGCAGCAGCGTGGTCTGCAGCAGCAGCGCGCTCAGGCCGCGAAGAAGCTCGACAGCCTCCAGGAGACCCGCAAGGAGCTGGGGAGCAAGAAGAAGGAGATCCAGGGCAAGCTGGCCGAGGCCCAGCGGCTCCTCAACACCCTCACGGCCGAGGAACGGGCCGAGCGGGTCGCCAAGGAGGAGCGGGCCAACCGGGCGAGCGAGCGGACCCAGCTGGCGAGCGAGCAGGGCGAGCTGGGCAACGAGGCCAGTGCGTCGGGTCGTACGGCCGCGGCGTTCGACGCGGCCAAGAGCAGGGTCGGCATGCCGTACGTGTGGGGCGCCACCGGTCCTGGGTCCTTCGACTGCTCGGGCCTGACCTCCTGGGCGTTCCAGCAGGCCGACGTCTCGCTGCCCCGTACCTCGCAGGCCCAAGCAGGCGCAGGCACCCGGATCAACTCGATCGGTGCGCTCAAGCCCGGCGACCTCGTCATCATGCGCACCGACCTGAGCCACGTGGGCTTCTACGCCGGGAACGGCCAGATACTCCACGCGCCGAAGCCCGGCGCTCAGGTGCGGTACGAGTCGATGGCCCGCAGCGGGATGCCGTTCATGTGGGGCGTACGGATCTGAGGCCGCCGGCCGGTGCGCGGCGGCCGACGGGTGTCACCCGAGTCCGGCGTGGCAGGTCAGCAGTACGGGGAGGACGGGCGTGATCAGGGCGCCCGTGCCGACCGCGCAGCGCAGGGCGGGATGGGCGCGGTGCGCCGGGGCCAGCACGCGCCGGAGGCGGACCAGCACCGTCCGGCCGCCCGCCGCCAGGGCGCCGTTCGGCGCCTCACCGGCCGCCAGGGTGAACATGGCGGCGGCCAGCGCGCCGCGCGGGCAGCGGCGCAGGGCGTGGTCGTCGGCGGCCATCTCCAGCAGCAGGGGTACCTGCTGCTGGAGATGGCGGGCGAGCGGCACACCGGGGAAGACGCGGGTGAAGGCGTGGGCGGCCGCGAGGACGAGGTGGTGGCGGCCGCGGATGTGGGCCCGCTCGTGTTCGACGACGGCGTCGACCTCGCCGCCGGACAGGAGGCCGACGGCCCCGCTGCTGAGGACGATCCTCGGGTGGCGGCCGGGCAGGCAGTAGGCGGCGGGCTCGGTGTGTTCCACCACGGTGGCCCGCGAACAGGCCGATCGGCGGCCGACCTTGTCCAGGATCTCGCGGTGCCGGGCGCGGGCCACGTACGCCCGCCCGGTGTGCTCGGCGAAGCCGGTGAGGTGGGCGGCGGCCAGGACGGCGACCGCGGCGATCCCCAGGCCCGGCAGGAGGCCGCCGCCGGACGGGCCGAGGCCCAGGGCCGAGCGGCAGGAGTAGAGGATTCCGTGCAGGTGTGCACCCGGCGTGGTGAGGTGCAGGGCGGCCAGGGCGACGCAGACGGAGAAGGACGCGGCCAGCGCGAACCACACGGCGACCGCCAGCAGCGGTGACCGCTGGGGCCAGCTGCTGCGGAGCAGCGCGCGCGGGGCCAGGACGCCGACGGCCGCGGCGTAGCCGAGGAAGAAGGGGGCGGCGTTCACAGCTCGCCACCACGGCCCGTCGCACGCAGCGCCTCGCGGAGCGCGGCGACTTCCTCCTCCGTCATCCGCTCCACGAAGTGCACGAGCGCGGCCGACCGGTCCCGGCTCGTTCCCAGGGCGTCCTCCATCAGGGCGGCGGAGTAGGCCTCACGGCTGCGGACCGGCGTGTAGAGCCACGCCTGCCCCTGCTTCTGCCGGGTCAGCCAGCCCTTGTTGTAGAGGATGGTGGCCACGGTCATCACGGTCGTGTAGGCGGCCGGACGGCGGAGGTTGATGTCGTCGACGACCTCACGGACCGTCGCCGGCCTGTCCCACTTCCACAGGCAGTCCATGATTTCGGCTTCGAGCTCTCCGAGCCGTCGCATTCCACGTCCCCAGATTCCGTGCGCCGTCGCGCCCCCGGGAACCATAGTAGTTTCACGCTCCGCCCTCTCCGGTGGCCACGGCAGGCACGGCACATCGTGGGGGCCTTCAGAGCACCGGTCCCGGGCGGAGCCCTACCACCCCCGCCGGGACTCCCGTACCAGCAGCACCAGGAGATACGCCCCGCCGACGCACACGGTGACCGCGCCGGTCGGCAGCACCACGCCCTCGATCGCGTGCTGCGCCGCGATGTCGGCGCCGAGCAGCAGGAGTGCGCCGACGAGTGCCGAACCGGTGAGGTCGACGGAGGTTCCGCGCCCGGTCAGGCGGCGGGCGATCTGCGGTGCGGCCAGGGCCACGAAGGCGATGGGGCCCGCCGCGGCGGTCACCGCGGCCGTGGCGGCCACACCGAGGACGACCAGCAGCAGTTTCGTGCGCTCGACGCGTACGCCCAGCATCGCCGCCGTGTCGTCGCCCAGTTCGAGCCATCGCATCCGGCGTTGCGCCACCGGGGCCGCCAGGGCGACCACCGCCACCAGGACGGAGGCCATCATCACGGCGGGCCAGCCGATGGCGCTGAGCGAGCCGGCGCCCCACACCGCGGCCCTCAGCGCGTTGTCCACGTCGGCCTTCACCGAGAACCACGTGTTGACCGAGGACAGCAGCGCGCCGACCGCGATCCCGACGATGATGAGCCTGAAGCCCACCACACCCCGCCGGAAAGCCAGCAGATACACGGCCAGGGCGGTGACGAGGCCGCCGGCGAGGGCGCCCGCCGCGAGCGCCGAGTAGCTGCTCGCGCCCGCGAGCAGCGTGAGGACGACACCGGTGTAGGAGCCGGTGGTGAAGCCGATGACGTCGGGGCTGCCGAGCGGGTTGCGGGTCAGGGACTGGAAGACCGCGCCGCCCATCGCGAGGGCGGCACCGAACAGTACGGCGGCGACGATGCGCGGCGCCCGCCATTCCAGGACGACGGTGCGGACGCTGTTCCCGGCGGTGCCCGAGATGACCGCGGCCAGGTCGCCGAGGCTCAGCGCGTAGCTGCCGAGGGTGAAGGCCCACAGGGCCAGGGCGAGCAGCGCGGCGGACAACAGCCCGCACACGAGGACCCCGCGGCGCGTCGCTCGCAGGCTCAGGGACCCCGCTCTGAGGACGAATGCCGCGCTCACAGTTCCCTCACCCGGCTTCCGCGCACCAGCAGGATCAGTACGGGCGCGCCGATGAGCGGCATCATGACGCCGACCTGCAGTTCGGACGGGATCACGATCAACCGGCCCAGGACGTCGGCGAACAGCACGATCGCCGGGGCGAGGACGGCGGAGTGGACAAGGATCCAGCGCCAGTCGGGTCCGGTGAGCCGGCGCACGGCGTGCGGCACCATGAGGCCGACGAACATCAGCGGGCCCGCCGCGGCCGTCGCCGAACCGCACAGCAGGGCCACCGCGATCACCACACCGCACCGGGTCGCGCCGACCCGCAGCCCGACGGCCCGCCCCGCGTCGTCGCCGAGCGCGATCGCGTTGAGCGGGCGCGCGCAGAAGGCGGCGGCCAGCAGTCCGGCCAGGACGAAGGGCGCGATGTCGGCGGCGGTGCCCGTCGGGCGGTCGGTGATGGTGCCCGCGCCCCAGAACCGCATGCGGTCGAAGGTCTCCGTGTCGATCAGGGCGAGGGTCTGGGAGATGCCGAGCAGAACCGCCGTGAAGGCGACCCCGACGAGGGTGAGGCGCAGCGGTGTGGGCCCGCCCCGTCCGCCGCTCGCGGCGAGGTAGACCACCGCCGAGCCGACGACGGCGCCGACGAAGGCGAAGGGCAGGTACTGGTCGATGCGTGTGACGCCGAAGACGGCCACGGCCAGGGTGACGGCGAAACTCGCGCCGGCGTTGACGCCGAGGACACCGGGGTCGGCGAGCGGATTGCGGGTGAGCGCCTGGATGAGCGCCCCCGCCACGCCCAGGGACGTGCCGACGACGACGCCGAGCAGCGTGCGGTCCACGCGGGCGCCGCTGATCGTGGCGTGCGAGGCGGAGCCGTCGGGAGCGGTCAGTGCCTGCCACACCACGTCGAGGGGAAGCAGTGCCGAGCCGACCGCGACGCTGAGCACCACCGCCACGAGGAGCGTGCCGACGGCGACGCCCAGGCCGAGGAGCCGACGGGTCCTGCGACGCGGGGATCTCGACGGTGTGGCCGGTGGTGGCGCGGTCGTCGGCGCGAGCGCCTGTGCCATCTGTTCTCCCTGTGCGAGCCGCCACCCGGGCAGGCCGAAGTGCCGTGCGTGATCGACGTACATGAGCTGCTGGAACTGCCCGGCTCCCGGTTCAGCGGCCGCCGAGCGCCCCCACCGCGTCCGTGGTGAGCGCGCTCACGGGCACCCCGGACTCGCGGCTCAGCGCGCGCAGCAGTCCGGCCCGGGTCGCGTAGCCGGCCGCCCTGGCCGCCGCCGTCAGCTCGCCTCCGCCGCGGAGGTGTTCGACGGCGGCGTTCATCCTGGCCCGGTTGCGCCACCGTGTGAAGGGCAGTCCGGTCTCGTCGAGGAAGACGCGCTGGACCTGGCGGGGGCTCATCCGGTGCCGTTCGGCGAGCCGTTCCAGGGTCACGGAGGGGGCGCGCAGGGCCTCGCGGGCGAGTGCGCGCACCGCGGGGTGGACCGGCAGCACGACCGGGAAGTACTGCCGGGAGATGCCCCTCAGTACGCGGCCCAGCTCCTGACGGAACGGCTCGACCTGCTCCGGCGTGGTCGGCGCCGCACCGAGTGTGGTGGTCATGACCTCGACGATCGCGGGTACGGCCCCGAGGGGTTGAACCCGGCGTCGTGGCTGGTCAGCGGGGTCGAGGAGAGGGCCGAGTGCCATGCCGCCCGGCTCGATCCGCAGCGCGTGCGGCACGCGTGGAGCGAGCCAGAGGGCCTCGTGCCGACCGAGCCTCCACTCCTCGCCGTCGGCGGACAGACGGGCGCTGCCGGTCACCAGGTAGATGAGGTGCGGCGCGTCGTGCCGGTGCGTGTCGTGCCCCAGAAAGCGAATGGCGTTCTCGGCGACCACGGTGCCGAGGGATGTCGTCGGCAAGCGTGCCTCCCGTTGTGCGATGCGTCGTGTCCGTCACTGGCGATGTCGTACGCGGATCGACGCAGCGGAACCAGCGAGGTTAGCCTCACCTTACCAACAGCTCGAACATCCGAGCCTATCCAGCCACATGAGGTCCCATGTTTGCTCCTGCCCGCCTTCTCGCCGTCGCGGTCGTCGCCGCGCTGGCCCTCACCGGCTGCTCGGCCGCCGACCCGTCGGGCGACGGGGACAAGGCCTCCGCCGCGAAGACCCGGACCGTCACGACCGACTACGGCAAGGTGGAGGTGCCGGCCGAGCCCAAGAAGGTGGTCGTGCTGAACCACGCCCTCGCCGGGTATCTCTACGACCTCGACGTGCCGGTGCGGGCCACGATCCCCGAGGACGCCGAGAGCAAGGGCGCGTTCTCCCCGAACTGGGCGAAGGAGGCGAAGGCGGACGGCACGACGTTCCTGCCGTGGAGCGTCGACGGCTTCGACCTGGAGGCGATCCTCGCCCTGGAGCCCGACCTCATCGTCGGCGGCGGCATCGGCTTCCCGCTGTTCCAGGCGGAGAAGGTGTACGACGAGCTCACCGACATCGCTCCCACCGTGCTCGTGGGCAAGAAGCTCGGCGACTGGCGGAGTCAGTTCTCCTTCCTCGCCGGCGACGTGTTCGGCAAGGCCGACGTCTACGACAAGCACCTGGCCGCCTACGACCAGCGGATCGGCGAGGTGAAGAAGGCGATCAAGCCGCCGGCCGGCCCCGTGTCCTTCCTCACCTTCACCGGCGACGGCACCGCCTTCGGCCTGGTGGAGAGCGTGGGCCTGCCCACCGAGCTGGAGAAGGTCGGCATCGAGCCGGCGCCGCTCTTCGCCGACGGCGGTTTCAAGGTGTACGGGCAGGGCGGTGACATGTTCGAGCTGTCGACCGAGAAGGTGGGCCAGACGATCACCCAGCCGTCCGTGTTCGTGATGGGCTTCAACGCCGACACGACCGACGTCGCCACCCTCAAGAAGAACCCCGTCTACAGCGCGCTGCCCGCCTTCCAGGCGAACCAGGCCTACGACCTGCCGCACTGGGTGCTGCGCGGCGACTACGACGAGTCGATGGCGCTCCTCGACATCATCGAGAAGCGGTTCTCCTGATGGCCGCCCGGCGTGCCTACACCACGCACCCCCTCGTCCTGCGCCGGGTCACCGTCCGCCGTGTCCACGAGGTGACCCCCAGGATGCGCCGGGTGGTCCTCGGCGGCGAGGACCTCGCCGCGTTCACCCGCGACGGGACCGCTCACCCGGCCTTCGCCGCACCCGGGTTCGACGACCACATCAAGCTGATCCTGGCCGCGGACGGGGACGTCCGGGCGGCGCTCCCCGCCCAGTTGCCGCACGGCATCGAGTGGACGCCGGCCGAACACCGGCTGACCCGCGACTACACGCCCCGGCGGGTGGACCATCGGGCGGGAGAGCTGCATCTCGACTTCGTGGTGCACGGTGAAGGGCCCGCGGAGGCCTGGTCCGCGTCGGCGCGGGAGGGCGACGAGCTGTGGTTCGTCGGGCCCAAGTCGTCGCTCCGGCTGCCGGAACGGCTGGACTGGATCCTTCTCATCGGGGACGAGACGGCGCTGCCCGCAATCGGCCGCTTCCTCGACGAACGTCCCCTCGACGCCCCGGCGCACGTCCTGGTCACCGTCTCGGACGACGCGGCACGCCAGGAGCCGGCGCTGCGCGACGGCGACACGATCAGGTGGGTGGTCGCGGAGCCGGGCGACGCGGCGGCGCTGGACGCCGCCGTCCGCGCACTGCCGGCCCCGGCGGGCGAGGGATTCGCCTGGGCGGCCGCGGAGAGCCGGGCGCTGCTTCCGGTACGCCGGTATCTCCAGCGGGAGCGGAAGCTCCCCAAGGACCGCGTGAACATCACGGGTTACTGGCACCGCGAGGAGGCCGCCGCACCGGAGGCACCGGACCCGGCGGATGCCGCCGCGCAGGGCCCCGCCGAGATCCCGTCGCCGCTGCCGTGGCTGGTGGCACGGGCCGCGTTGCGGCTCGGCGTCGTCGACGCGGTGGCCGACGCGCCGGGGCTCTCCGCCGACGCGCTCGCGACCCGCCTGGGTGTGCCCGGGCCGGGGATCGGCCTACTGCTTCCGCTGCTCGCCGCGTACGACGTGGTCGTCGGCGCCGACGGCGGGGCCCGGCTGCGTCTGGGCCCGGCGGGCGAGGAACTCCTGGACGACCACGAGCGCGAGGAGTACACCGGCCACGAGGCCGAGCTGCTGCTCGCCCTCGCGCACCTGGCTCCCGCGCTCCGGGACGGTACCTCCCCCTGGCAGATCGCCTCGGGCGCCACCCTGCACGAGACGGTGACCCACGACGCGGACCGCTACGGCGAACTGGTCGACGAGTGCGAGCAGTTGGTCTTCCTGCTGGGCGGTCTGACGGCCGACCCGCTCTGGGAGAACGTCGGGACCTGTCTCCTGACCGGGCCGGGCAGCGCCTCGGTGGTCGCCGCTCTCGACGACGCCGGGCGGCGGCCCGGGCTGCGGATCACGGAGGAAGCCACCCCGGCCGGGGTGCTGCGCGGACACGTCACGGCACCGGACCGCATCGACTGGACGGCCGGCCCCGCGGATGTCGCCGTCGCCGCGAAGGCCCTCGCCCACCGCACCGACGAGGAGGGCGTCCAACTCCTCACGCGGCTGGCCGGATGGACCGGAACGGTGGTCCTCGTCGAGGCCTCCCGCCCCGACGGCCTGAGCCCGCACGCGGCCGAGGCGGCCCTGCACGCGTACACCGCGACCGGCAGCCCGCTGCGCGACTCCGCCGCGATCGCCGCTCTCGCGAAGCGGTCGGGCTGGAGTGTCGACCGGACGATCGCGCTCGGCTGGGGCACGGAGGCCACGGTCCTGCGCCGGGCCTGACGCCCGCCCCCACAGGGGAGGGGCGGGCGGGAGGCCGCCGGGGTCAGCCCGACCTCGGCGGCCTCTGCGCGTCGAAGGCGAAGAGGGTGTTCGTCGCCGCGGCCACGAACACCGCGCGCCCCGCGACGGTCACCCGGGGGCTGGCGTCCTGCTCACCCGTGAGCGCGTCGACCCGCGGGTCGGTCGCCCACAGCGGTCTGCCGTCCTTCGGCGACAGCGCGACGACCCGGCCGGTGGCGGAGCTGAAGTACAGCGCGCCGGCTCCCGCCGCAGGACCCGACGCGCCCTCCACGCCCGTCTGACGCGACCACTTCTCAACCCCGGTCGCGGAGTCGAGCGCCGTCACGAGACCGGCCTGCCCGCTCACATAGACGGTGCCGTCCGCCATGCCGGGCGTGCCCGCGTACACCTTGTCGAACCGTGCGTACGTGACCTTCCGCGTGGCCGGGTCGAACCGTGCCACTCCGTCGTACCCGGCCGGCGCCGTTCCCTCGTAGTGCTTGGAGAGGAGGACGAGCCCGCCGCGGGCCGCGCCCATCGGCACGACGGGGCCGTCGACCGTGACGGGCCCGCCCGGTGTCCCGGAGTCGAGGGCGAGCGTACGCAGGGTGGGCCGGCGCACCTGGAGGTCGTCCACCTCCGTGTCGGCCGCGCACATGGCCAGGAGCCGGGGTCCGAGCGGGACGGGGGCGCACTGCGTGCCGGCGGGGAACGGTGTCGTCCAGCGGACCTCGCCGCTGTGGGCGTCCCGGGCCTCGAAGCGGGAGTTGGAGGCGTCGACGCTCACCACGGCGGAGCCGGCCACGACGGCGTCCCTGGTCCGGCCCGTGACGGCCGTCGACTGGGCGCCGGACGGTGCGGCCCACAGCTCCCGGCCGCTGTCGGCGTCGAGGGCCACCACCTCGCTGCGAGGGCCCTCGGGGTCGTCCTGGGCGGCGAAGCGGTAGCCGAGCACCGTGTCGTCGGTGGCGCCCACCAGGTGCATGCCCTGGGCGGGGACGCCCGGGCTCTTCGCGGTCCACACCCGGGACCCGTCGTGAGCCCTGATACGGGTGGCGACGACGCCGCCGCCCCCGCAGAACAGCGCGTCGCCCCTCACGACGCAACGCAGTTCGTCGGGGATGTCCTCGCGACCGCCCAGCACGGTCCCGCGCCACGGCTCGAAGCCGTCCGGAAGCGCGCCCGCCGTTACCGCGGTGCTCTTGCCCGTGCCCGCGCCACCGGGGCTCGTGCCGCCTCCGCTCCCGTCGAGGCCGCCCGTCGTCAGCGCGGCGACTCCGCCGCCGATCGCCGCCACCGCGACCGCCGCCGCGAGCACGGGCCGCCGGCGGCGGCGCAGACGGCCACCGAGCGGCGCGCCGGTGCTTCCCGTGCCGGGGCCCGTCGGGTCGGTCCGCGCCGGGGTGTCCCCCGTCGCGAGGTGGGCTTGCGTGTTCATGTCGCTGGTGCGGCCCGCGCCCGGACCACCGGCCCTGGTCCCGCCGAGTTCGGCGGGCAGGTCCCTCAGCAACACGAGGAGTTCGTCCGCCGAGGGGCGCCCCTCGGGCTCCTTGTCCAGGCACGGTTCGACGACCGCCCGGAGAGCCTCCGGGACCGCGTCCAACGACGGCTCCTCGTGCACCACCTGGTAGGCCGTCATATAGGGGCTGTCCGCGTCGAAGGGCCCGTGGCCGGTCGCCGCGTACACCAGGAGCGTCCCCAGGGAGAAGACATCGGACCGCGGTCCCACGCCACGCGGCGCCTGCAACTGCTCGGGCGACATGAAGGGCGGCGTACCGATGACCCGCCCGGTCATCGTCAGCGTCTGCTGGTCCACCGCGCGCGAGATGCCGAAGTCGATGACGCGTGGGCCCTCGGGCGAGAGCACGACGTTCGAGGGCTTCAGATCGCGGTGGACGACTCCCACCCGGTGGATGTCGCGCAGCGCCTCCGCCAGCCCGATGGCGAGCCGCCTCAGCTCCGCTCCGTCCAGCGGGCCCCCCGTGGCGATGCGCTGCGTGAGCGTGGGCCCCTCGATGTAGGTCGTCGCCATCCACGGCTGCTCCGCCTCGGGGGCGGCGTCGACCACGGCGGCGGTGAACGCGCCGCTCACCCGTCGCGCGGCCGCCACCTCCTGCCGGAAACGGATGCGGAACTCGTCGTCCCCCGCGAACTGCTGATGGATCAGCTTGATCGCGACCGGTCGCCCCGAGCTCGTACGGGCCAGGAAGACGGTGCCCATGCCACCCGAACCGAGCCGCTCCTCCAGCGGATAACCGCCGATCTCGACCGGATCACCTCCGCGCAGCAACACTCTTCCCGACCTCCCGTCCCCCGTGCGTCCGTGCCATCACGGGCCCGCTCACCTGTGCTGCACCAAAGTAGCCGCAGGGCGGTACGACAGAGCAAAGCGGGTGACGATCAGCGCTGCTCACTGCGGTTCTTCCCGGGAACGGGACCGCGGTGGAGCGGGTCCGCCCATGGCACAGGCCCCCGGATGTCACTTCGGGCTCGTACGGGAGGCGCATCTCGCGCTGCTGCCGACGCCGACCGGGCCGGGCGGGCGGGAGCGGCAGGCCTCCCGGTGAGACCGCCGCGCGGCCCCGGGGACACCGCGGTGGGCGACCGGGCGGAGTTGGTCCCGCCCGGGTCCCGCATCGGGGACTGGGTCGTCACCGGCCCGATCGGCACCGGGGGCTGGTCCACGGTGTACGCGGCGCGACCGGCCGGGAGCCGCCCGGGCCGAGCCGGCGTCGCACTGAAGATCATGCCGACCGCCGGACTCGCGCCGCTCCAGGCGCGCAGGATCCTGGAGTCCGCCCGCCGTGAGGCCGAACTCGGTCGGGGGGGCGGACATCCCCGTGCGCTGACGGCCGGCTGTCTCGCCCCGACCCATGAGGCCCGCGCGCTCCACACGCCGGAGAGCCTGCTCATCCGCATCGCCGCCCACCGGGAGGCACCCGGGGCGCGGCGGCGGGGTGAGGAGGACCGCCGGTCCACCCGCTGGTTCCGCGTCCGCCTTCCCGCCGGCCCGGAGCCCCGTACGGCGTGGCTCCCCGCCGTACGGGCCGAGAAACGCCCGGCGCTGCCGGATTGCTCCTGATGTATCGACCATTGTCCGGGGAAAGAATATTCCGCTGCCACCCGGAACCTTCGGGCGACTCGATGGTGATATCCGATCGTCCGGCGTTCACCCGAGGACCCTCAATCTGTTCGTATACCCCGACAGGTTATACAGAGGTACGAAGCGTCCCGCTTGAACGGGTAAATCGCCGAGGTAGCCGGACAGCCCAGGTCACAAGGGTGGGTCCCCGCGGGTTCGCGGGCTGTTGGATGAAGATTTTTTTTCGCGCGATGCGGCAGCGCACATCGCGGTGTACAAGTAGATTGTCAACAACACCACGCGATTAATATCGACCCCAACTGCGGTTCACCAACTGGCATTTGATGGTCAGTCATCGTGTGGTGAATTCCTGACGAACACCGAGTCCGGGCAGTCCGTCGGTCCGCGATCGAGCCCGGTCGGGCCGACAGTGCTGGACGGTCGCGGTGTTCGCTGTCTTTTCCGACCTGACCCGGTTGTCCGGGGACACCCCCCACGCGGCCGGCCGAGAGCATGAGGAACGTTCTGTGAAGGTTCGTACGAGGCGGCCGAGCACCCTGATCGCCGGGGCACTGGCAGCGATGTTATTGACGGCTTGCGGCTCCCAGGACTCCGAGAACACGATGGCCGTCGGGATGTCCGACGACATCCTCGCCACGGATCCGGCCTCGGGATACGACCCGGGGTCCTGGCTGTTGTTCAACAACGTCTTCCAGTCCCTGCTGAGCTTCCCGCCCGGAGCGTCCACACCCGTACCGGAGGCCGCCAAGAAGTGCACGTTCTCCGACGGCAGCAAAACGTACACCTGCACCTTGCGTGACGGGCTGAAGTTCAGCAACGGCAACAGCCTCACTTCGGCGGACGTCAAGCACTCCTTCGACCGGACGATCAGGATCAACGACCCGGCGGGCCCCGCGCCGCTGCTCTCCACGATCTCGTCGATCAGCACCCCGGACGACAGGACCGTCGTCTTCCGCCTCAAGGTTCCCGACGCGACGTTCCCCAGCAAGATCGCCTCGGGGGGCGGCTCCATAGTGGACCGTCAGGTCTACCCCGAGGACGGCCTGCTCGAGGGTGGCAGAGCGGTCGGTTCGGGTCCCTACCAGCTGAACTCCATCGACAAGAGGAAAGCCGTCTTCTCGGTCTACCCGGGCTATCAGGGCACCGCCGAGGTGAAGAACTCGGGCGTGACCCTGGAGTTCTTCCGAGGTGACCAGCAGGCCCTCCGGTCGGCTCTGGAGAAAGGCGACGTCGACATTGCCTACCGCGGCCTCAGCGCCAAGGCGATAGCCGACCTGGACACCGCGTCCACCGCGGAGAAGGACGGCATCGAGGTGGTCCAGGGCAACAGCGCCGAAGTCCAGCACATGGTCTTCAACGTCGACGACCCGGTCGTCGGCAAGCTCGCCGTCCGGAAGGCCATCGCCTACCTCGTCGACCGCCACGCCCTGGTCAGCGAGGTCTACCAGTCCACGGCGGCACCGCTCTACTCGATCATCCCGGGAGGCATCACCGGCCACGGCACCTCCTTCTTCGACACCTACGGGGACAGCCCGAAGCCGAAACAGGCGAAGGCGGAGCTACGGAAAGCCGGCATGGCGGACAAGGTGAGACTCACCCTCTGGTCCACCCCGAGCAGGTACGGGCCGGCCACCGACGACGCACTGGACAACATCGCCGATCAGCTGAACCAGAGCGGGCTCTTCGACGCCCGCATGAGGTCCGTCCCCTTCGACGAGTACGAGAAGGGCATCGCGGAAGGGAAGTACGGCATCTACGTCAAGGGATGGGTACCGGACTACCCCGATCCGGACAACTTCACGCAGCCGTTCTTCGGTGCGGGCAACGTCCTGTCGAACAACTACGACAACGAGGAGATCGTCGACCGGATCATCCCGCGGACCTCGTCCATGACGGATCGTGCGAACACGCGGCAGGAGTACATGAAGCTGCAGGACATCGTGGCGCGACAGCTGCCGATTCTGCCGCTCTGGCAGGGCAAGCAGTACGCGGTCGCCCACGAGAACGTCCGAGGCCTGCAGAACTGCCTGGACACCTCGACCGTCTTCCGGTTCTGGGAACTCAGCACTGCCTACTGAGGCGGGTCGCGGAAGCGGATCGAGGTCCGCGGTGATCAACGTGCGGGCGCGGCCCGGCTCACCCGGGACGGCCGGCTTCCGGCGCGTAGTGCTGGGGAAGTCCGCGCCGCTCCTCGGGCGGCAGGTTCCGGGCCGGCGTCTCCACCGGGCCCGCCGCCGGGCGGCCCCGCTCGCGGTCCCAGCCGGCCCGGGCGCGCGGGTGGAAACGGCGCCGCTCGGGAACGCGCTGCCAGGCGTGGTGCACCATGCGGCCCAGGAGGCCGAGCAGCCGTTCGTCGTGGGGCGTCCAGCGAAGTCCGAGCCGTTCGCGCACGGCCTGCGGGTACAGGCCGACCGTGATCCACAGGGTCAGCCGGACCATCGGGATACGGGCGAGGGCCCACAGCGGGGACGGCAGCAGCCGCAGGAGGGGCGGCTTGGCGATGCGGCGCATGTTCAGCACGTCCCGTGTGGGCCGGTTGTCCTCCAGGACGTCGGCGCACATGTGGTCCCAGTACCGCTGGAAGTCCTCCCAGCTGCGGGGAACGGGCTTCATCGAGAGGCCGTACAGCGCGTACCAGCGGACGTGCTCGTCGAAGAGTGTGCGCCGCTGCGCTTCGGTGAGGCCGCCGCCGAACCGCTCGGCCACCTGCACGGTCAGCATGAAGAACGTGGCGTGCGCCCAGTAGAACGTGTCCGGGTTGAGCGCGTGGTACGGCCGGCCGTGCTCGTCCACCCCGCTGATCGAGGCGTGGTAGCCGCGCACCTCGCGGGCCGTCCGGACGGCGAGCGGGCCGTCGTAGACCACGCCCCCTATCGGGTAGAGCGAGCGGAAGAGGCGCTCCCAGCGCTCCTCGAAGAAGCGCGAGTGCTCGGCGACGCCCGCGCCCAGCTCGGGGTGCATGTTCTGCATCGATCCGGCCCAGGGGGCCAGGAGGAGGCCTCTCCAGTCGCCGAACCAGCGCCAGGTAAGGGTGTCGGGGCCGAGAGGTTCGGCCGTTCTCGGGTCGGTGGGGTCCGGTCCGTGGGCTGACGGTGTCACGTGTACCTCCGCTGAGGGATTCCGGTGCGGGGCCGCGCTGTTCAGGGCACTGTTCATGGCGCGCACGTGGCGCTGTTCATGGCGCTGTCCGTGACGGTGTGCTGATGGATTCATCCCGGCAGTTGCACCGAGGGCAATCTGAGGACATCTGTCGTCAGGCTAGAATGTGCGGACACCTGTCGTCAATTGGTCAACGATAAATGGGGGCACCGGAGTTGGCGGAACGGAGCTGGGGCGGGACCAAGCTCGCCGATCGTCGCGCCGCCCGTCGGCAGGCCCTCCTGGACGTCGCCGAGCGCCTGGCCGGCGAGGAGGGGTGCGCGGCCGTCACGGTCCGGTCCGTCTGCCGTGAGGCGCGCCTGACGGACCGCTACTTCTACGAGAGCTTCACCGGCCGCGACGACCTGCTCCTCGCCGCCTTCGAGCGGGTCGCCGACGAGGCCAGGGGCGCCCTGGAGAATGCCGTGGCGCTCAGCGACCCGCGGCGCGACATCCGGGCCCGGGCCGTCGTGTCCGCCTTCGTCGCCCTGGTCCTGGACGCTCCGCACAAGGGCCGTCTGCTGCTCCTGGAGCCCTTCGCCGACCCGGCTCTCGGGGCCCACAGCCACCGGCTCATGCCCGTGTTCACCGACCTCGTCGGCGGCCAGCTCTCCGGGACCGGGGACGACATCGACCGCCGCATGGCCGCGCACGCCCTGGTCGGCGGCCTGGCGAACCTCTTCGCGGGGTGGCTGCACGGCACGCTCGACGTGCCGCGCGAGCGGCTGGAGTCGTACTGCGTGGAACTGGTGCTCGCGGCGACCTCGCGGGAGTAGCCGATCCCGCCGGCGATCGGCGGGCACACCTCACCGCCGCGCGAACCGAACCCGGCGAGATTTGTCAACGACCTTCTCAAAAGGTTTCCCGCTCACTACGGTGAGGGACCCATGAGTCCCCCCATCGCCCCCGTGGGCTGGAGTCGCTGGCTGGTACCGCCCGCCGCCCTCTCGATCCACCTCTCCATCGGCCAGGCCTACGCCTGGTCCGTGTTCAAGCCACCACTGGAGGACGCGCTCGGCCTGAGCGGCACGCAGAGCGCACTGCCCTTCCAGCTCGGCATCGTCATGCTCGGGCTCTCCGCCGCCTTCGGCGGCACGCTCGTCGAGCGCCGCGGACCCCGATGGGCCATGACCGTCGCCCTCGTCTGCTTCTCCTCCGGCTTCCTGCTCTCCGCCCTCGGCGCCGCGACCGGCCAGTTCTGGCTGATCGTCCTCGGGTACGGCTTCGTCGGAGGCATCGGCCTAGGCATCGGCTACATCTCGCCCGTGTCGACGCTCATCAAGTGGTTCCCCGACCGTCCCGGCATGGCCACCGGTATCGCCATCATGGGGTTCGGCGGCGGCGCGCTGATCGCCTCGCCCTGGTCGGCACAGATGCTGGACTCCTTCGGCGGCGACAACTCCGGCATCGCGCTCGCCTTCCTCGTCCACGGACTGGTCTATGCCGTCTTCATGCTGCTCGGCGTGGCGCTGGTACGGGTGCCGCGCCCGCGCGTCGAGGAACGGACGGGCGGCCCGCCCGCGGCGCCGGACGGTCCGCAGGTATCGGCGCGCCAAGCCCTGCGCACCCCGCAGTTCTGGCTGCTGTGGGTCGTGCTCTGCATGAACGTCACCGCCGGCATCGGCATCCTGGAGAAGGCCGCGCCGATGATCACGGACTTCTTCGCGGACACCTCCACCCCCGTGTCGGTGACGGCCGCCGCCGGGTTCGTCGCCCTGCTGTCCGCGGCCAATATGGCCGGCCGCATCGGCTGGTCCTCCGCCTCCGACCTGATCGGGCGGAAGAACATCTACCGCGTCTACCTCGGCGCGGGCACGCTCATGTACGCGCTGATCGCCCTGGTGGGAAGCTCCTCCAAGCCCCTGTTCGTCCTGTGCGCGCTGGTCATCCTCTCCTTCTACGGTGGCGGCTTCGCCACGATTCCCGCCTACCTCAAGGATCTGTTCGGGACCTATCAGGTCGGCGCGATCCACGGACGACTGCTCACCGCGTGGTCCACCGCCGGTGTCCTCGGGCCACTGATCGTGAACTGGATCGCCGACCGCCAGGAGGAGGCGGGGAAACACGGCGCGGATCTGTACGGGACGTCCCTCCTCATCATGATGGCCCTGCTCGCCGTCGGCTTCGTGGCCAATGAGCTGGTCCGCCCGGTGCACCCGTCCCACCACCTCGACGCCGCACCGGCCGAGCCGGCGCAGAAGGGAGCGCCCCGTGCACGACGACAGCGGGCAGAGTCCGCCTGAGGTGAAGGACCGGCGGCCACTGATCGTCCTCACCTGGCTGTGGGTGGGCGCTCCGCTCGCCTACGGGCTGTACGAACTGGTCCGCAAGGCCACCCAGTTGTTCACCGGCTGACCCCGGTGGCGCCCCGGGTCACCCCACCAGGTCCGGGGCGCGCAGCATCTCGGCCGGGACGCCCCAGGCGTCGACGAGGTCTGCCGCCAGGGGCCGGACCTTGCGGCAGAGATCGTTCACCTCGCGGGTGATCGCCTTGGACCGCTGGACGGTCAGCCGTCCGTGCTCCATGAACCACGCCCGGTCCGCCTCGATCGTCGAGAGGGCGAACAGGTCGCACAGCAGGCCCAGGGCGACCTTGTTGCCGCTTTCCGGCAGCGCGCGCACCTTGTCGACGAACGCCTCCAGCACCAGCCGTTCCACGTGTGCGCGGGCGACGGCGATGACGTGGTCCTGCACCTGCGAGAAGACGGTGCCGGGGTCGCGCTTCTGGTCGATGCCGCGCTTGAGCCTGCGGGCCGCCCCGGCGAGCATGTGCTCCTCGCGGTAGCGGACCATGGCGAGCTGGTACTCCGAGTCGAGCAGTCCGGCCTCCTGGTCCCACTCGTCTCCCCCGGGCAGCAGGTCACGGACCCGCTCCAGCAGCTTGTGGGCCGACGTCTTCTCGATGACCGTCTCGACGGCGAGGTTGGTGACGTAGCGGACCATGCCGAGCTGGTCCAGGTCCTCGAACTCGCTCGCGTAGTCGGTGAGCAGGCCCTTGGCGACGAGTTGCAGCAGGACGTGGTTGTCGCCCTCGAAGGTGGTGAAGATGTCGCTGTCGCTCTTCAGGGCGGCGAACCGGTTGACGCTGAGATAGCCGGCGCCGCCGCAGGCCTCGCGGCACTCCTGGATCACCCGCGTGGCGTGCCAGGTGCCGAGCGCCTTGGTCCCGGCGGCCCGTGACTCCAGCCGGCGCCGCGCCCCCGGGTCGTCCTCGATGCCGGAGAAGACCTCGTGCAGCTGCGTGCGTACGACGTCCTGCGCGAAGTGCAGCGCGTACGTACGGGCGATGAGCGGCAGCAGGCGGCGCTGGTGCAGTCCGTAGTCGAGGAGCAGTTGCTCCTCCCCCCGGGATCCCTGGGAGCCCGTCGGGAACTGCCTGCGCCGCAGGGCGTACTTCGTGGCGACGGCGAGGGCGACCTTGGCGGTGGAGACTCCCGCGCCGCCGACGCTGACCCGGCCCTGCACCAGGGTGCCGAGCATGGTGAAGAAGCGGCGGTCGGGGTTGTCGATCGTGCTCCGGTAGACGCCTTCCGGGGTGACGTCGGCGAAGCGGTTGAGCAGCGCTTCGCGAGGCACCCGCACACCGTCGAACCGGATGCGTCCGTTGTCCACGCCGTTGAGGCCCATCTTGCGGCCGTCGTCCTCGATGCGGACGCCGGGCGCCACCTCGCCGCCGGTCCGGATCGGCACGACGAACGCGTGCACGCCCTCGGCGGTCCCGCCCACCTCCAGCTGGGCGAAGACGACCGCCAGTTCCCCGTGGCGGGCCGCGTTGCCGATGTAGTCCTTGCGCGCCTGGTCGCCCTCGGTGGTGATGACGAATTCCCGGGCGTCGGCGTCGTACCGTGCGACGGTGCCGAGCGCCTGCACGTTGGAGCCGTGCCCGGTCTCGGTCATCGCGAAGCAGCCCATCACCTTCCCGGTGATCAGGTCGGGCAAGTAGGCGTCGTGGTGTCGTTCGGTGCCCAGGTGCAGGATCGCTCCCCCGAAGAGCCCGAACTGCACGCCGACCTTCACCAGGACCGACAGGTCACCGAAGGCGAGCGTCTCGAACGCGGCGATGGAAGCCCCGATGTCGCCGCCTCCGCCGTACCGCTTCGGGAACCCCATGCCGGTCTGGCCCGTGGCCGCCATCTCGACGACGCGTTCGCGTACCCGCTCACGGAAGGTGTCGATGTCGAGCTCGTCGGCCTCGTCGAGAACCGGGGCGTGCGTCACCAGGTTGGCCCGGACCAGGTCGCGGACCTCGGCGTACTCGCCGTCGAGCATCTCGGTCAGCGCCCGGACGTCGAGCTCCGGCCGCACGTATCCGCCGGGAACGGTGGATGTTCTGTCAGTGGTCATACCGTTTCGCTACCCGGCCCGGGGACGATCAAGCAGTCGGTCCGCGTATGGCCCACCGATGCCCCGGGGCAGCCCTGGACGTCCCTGCTCGGGCGGGGCGACCGGACATCAGGAGCTCGCCCGGCGCTTGTTCCGGACGTCGAACTCGCTGGGGGCGGTGCGGCCGCCCCAGCACCGGTTGGACCGTCACTTCATCCGTCAGCACGGCGCGGACGCCTACTACGGCAACCCCGGAGGCGTGTGAGCTTCGCGCAGGGGGTGATCGCTCCCGGCGGGCCCGGTCAAGGGGGGACGCAAGGCGAACGGCGCGCCACGGGGGGCGTGAGCGCGGCGGATCAGTAACCCCTTCGCCATCCCTCGCGCCCTGCCGGGGCCCGTGCGGCGCCGCGAGGATGAGCCGACCGCACCAGATCCCGGCTGCTCCGCGCACCCGCCGTCCGGCGGGTGAAATCGCGGTGGAAGGAATCCACGTTGCTGCTTCTCATCTCCCCGGACGGTGTCGAGGAAGCTCTCGCGTGTGCGAAGGCGGCGGAACACCTCGACATCGTCGATGTCAAGAAGCCCGACGAGGGGTCACTCGGCGCGAACTTCCCGTGGGTCATCAGGGAGATCCGCGAAGCGGTCCCGGCGGACAAGCCGCTGTCCGCGACGGTCGGAGACGTGCCGTACAAGCCCGGCACGGTGGCCCAGGCGGCGCTCGGCGCAGCTGTCTCCGGAGCCACCTACATCAAGGTCGGCCTCTACGGATGCACGACGCCCGACCAGGCCATCGACGTCATGCGGGGCGTCGTCCGGGCCGTGAAGGACTTCCGGCCCGACGCGTTCGTCGTCGCCTCGGGGTACGCGGACGCCCACCGGATCGGCTGCGTCAACCCGCTCGCGCTGCCCGACATCGCCCGCCGCTCAGGATCCGACGCGGCCATGCTCGACACCGCGATCAAGGACGGGACCCGGCTGTTCGACCACGTACCGCCCGAGGCCTGCGCGGAGTTCGTGCGGCGGGCCCACGAGGCCGGTCTGCTCGCCGCCCTCGCGGGCAGCGTCAAGGCCGCGGACCTCGCCACGCTGACCCGTATCGGAACGGACATCGTGGGCGTGCGCGGGGCGGTCTGCGAGGGGGGCGACCGCGACGCCGGGAGGATCCAGCCGCGGCTGGTGGCCGCCTTCCGGGCGGAGATGGACCGGCACGCCCGGGAGTTCGCGGCCACCCCGGCCGCGAGCTGACCGCCGGCGTGGACCCGCAGCTGCGCCGCCCCGGTACCGCACCCCGCGGTGAGCGTTTCACCGTCCTCGATCCGGCGACGGGCGAGCCTCTCGACGAGGTTCCCGACCAGCAGGCGAAGGAGCTGGACGCGGTGGTCGGCCGCGCCCACGAGGCCTGGCCGGGCTGGCGGGCCGACCCTGCCGCCCGCACCGCCGCCCTGCTCGCGTCGGCCGACGCCGTGGAGGCGGCCGGGGCGGACCTGGCTCCCCTCCTCACCCGTGAGCAGGGCAAACCACTGGCCGAGTCGTACGCGGAGGTCGCCCGCACGGCGGCCCGCCTGCGCTACTTCGCCGAGTGCGCCCCCGAGCCCCGTACGATCACCGACGGCCGGGCGGTGCACAGCGAGGTCCGCTGGCGGTCGCTCGGGCCCGTCGCCGCCATCGTCCCGTGGAACTTCCCGCTCCAGCTCGCCTCCGCGAAGTTCGCGCCCGCGCTCGCGGCGGGCAACACGGTGGTGCTCAAGCCCTCCCCGTTCACGCCGCTGGCCACCCGGCTGCTGGGATCCGTCCTGTCCGCCGCCCTCCCCGAGGGCGTGCTGACGATCGTCACCGGACGTGAACCGCTCGGCGCCTGCCTCGCGTCGCACCCGGGGATCCGCCATGTGACCTTCACCGGTTCGGTCACCGCCGGGCGGTCCGTCGCGGCGGGCGCGGCGTCCGGCCTCGCCCGGGTCACCCTGGAACTGGGCGGCAACGACGCCGCCATCCTGCTGGACGACGTGGACGTGGAGCGGATCGCGGACCGGCTGTTCTGGGCGGCGTTCCGCAACTGCGGGCAGGTCTGCATGGCGGTCAAGCGCGTCTACGCCCCGGCCCGGCTCCACTCGCGAGTGGTCGAGGCCCTCGCGGAACGGGCGAAGAGCGTGGTCGTCGGAGCCGGTCTCGACCCGGCCACGGAGCTGGGGCCGCTCAACAACGCCGCTCAACTGGCCCGGGTGGAACGCTACACGGCCAGGGCCCTGGCGGACGGGGCCCGGGCCGTGGCCGGTGGGCACCGGCTGGACCGGCCGGGCTACTTCTACGCCCCGACCGTCCTGGCCGATGTCCGTCCCGAAGGACCGGTGGTGACGGAGGAGCAGTTCGGCCCGGTCCTGCCGGTACTGCCGTACGGAAGTCTCGACGAAGCCGTCGAGGCGGCCAACGCCACCCGCTTCGGGCTCGGCGGCTCGGTCTGGGGAACCGACCTGGACCGAGCCGGGGCGGTCGCCGACCGGCTGGAGTGCGGCACGGCGTGGATCAACCACCACGCCGAGCTCTCCCTCGCCCAGCCCTTCGCCGGTGTCAAGGACAGCGGCGTCGGCGTAGCGGGCGGGCCGTGGGGACTCTACGGGAACCTGAGACCGTTCGTCGTCCACCGTCCCCGGGAGGTCTGACGATGAGGTTCGGCGCGGCGGTACTGCGCGGCTACGAGGACCCGTTCGCCGTCGAGGAGGTGATCCTGGACGCGGGGCCGGCCGCCGGCGAGATCCTGGTCCGGATCGCGGGCTGCGGACTGTGCCGGACCGATCTCGCCGTCCGCCGCTCGGCGGGCCGCTCGCCGCTGCCCGCGGTGCTCGGCCACGAGGGGGCCGGGGTCGTGGTGGAGACGGGCGGCCCGGACACCGGCCTGGTCCCCGGTGACCATGTGGTGCTGAGCTTCGACTCCTGCGGGCGGTGCCGGAGCTGCCTGGGCGGCGCCCCCGCCTACTGCGACCGGTTCGCCGCGCTCAACCTCTTCGGGGGACGCGCCGAGAGCTCGGCCCGGTTCACCGACGGGGCCGGCGAGGCGCTGGCGCCCCGGTGGTTCGGCCAGTCCGCGTTCGCCGAGTACGCCGTGGTCCCGGCCCGCAACGCCGTGCGGGTCGACGCCTCCCTCCCTCTCGAACTGCTCGGTCCCCTCGGCTGCGGCTTCCTCACCGGCGCCGGGGCGGTCCTCAACTCCTTCGGCGCCGGCCCCGGCGACACCGTCGCGGTCTTCGGCGCCGGAGCGGTGGGCCTGGCCGCGGTCATGGCGGCCACCGCCGCCGGGGCCCTCGTCGTGGCGGTCGACCGGCACCCCGAACGGCTGGCCCAGGCCGAGCGGTTCCGTGCGGTTCCACTCGACGCGGCCTCGGCCGGCCTTCCCGGCCGCGTCCAGCGGCTGACCGGCGGCGGCGCTCAGTACGCCCTGGACACCACGGGTTCCGCACGGTTGATCAACGACGCGCTCCGGGCGCTGCGCCCGACCGGCCACCTGGGCCTGGTGGCACGGCTGCACACCCATCTGCCGCTCGAACCGGGGACCCTGGACCGGGGCCGGAAGATCTCCCACATCTGCGAGGGGGACGCGGTTCCGGCGCTGCTGATCCCCCGGCTGACCGGGCTGTGGCAGGCAGGGCGGTTCCCCTTCGACCAGCTGATCCGCACGTACCCGCTGGCCGACATCAACGAGGCGGAACGCGACTGCGACGCGGGCCGTGTGGTGAAACCGGTCCTCATTCCGTAGGGCATCACGCGCGTTCCGGGAGGCGCACGTGGATTCCGGCGGGGCGGGGGCCGCCCGATGTACGAGGCGCTCTCCGCCCGGCCGGCTCCCCCGAGCCCCCCGGCGGCTTCCCGCCGGCTGCTTCTTCGCACTGCTCGCTGTTCGTCGTCTCCAACAACCCCGAGGGAGTGCACATGGCCGACACGGCGCACCGGAACGACGATGTGGAGGGTGTGGCGGGAGGGGTCGGTGTGACCGCTCTCCTGGTGGCCGCGGCGCGGGCCATCGAGACGCATCGCCCCGACAGCCTGGCGCAGGACGTCTTCGCGGAGCACTTCGTGCTCGGGGCCCCGGCGTCCAAGGGCTGGCCGGTCCACCCGCGGGAGGTCCCGGACGGGGACCGGAACCCGCTGTGGGGACGGTTCGCCCGGTACTTCGGGCTGCGGACGCGGGTCCTCGACGACTTCCTCCTCCGGTCGGTGCACGCGGGGAACGCCCGCCAGGTGGTCCTTCTCGGGGCGGGGCTCGACTCGCGTGCGTACCGGCTCGCATGGCCTCCCGGCTGCGTGGTCTTCGAGATCGACCGGGCGGAGGTCCTGGCCTTCAAGCACCAGGTGCTCGGCGGGCTTTCGGCCACCCCGAAGGCGGCACGCGTACCCGTCCCGATGGATCTGCGCGCCGACTGGGCCGGCGCCCTGCCCGGCGCCGGCTTCGACCCCGCCGCGCCGAGCGTCTGGCTGGTCGAGGGCCTGCTGTTCTATCTGCCGCCCGCCGCCGAGACGTATCTCATCGACACGGTGGACCGGCTGAGTGCGGGGGGAAGCGCACTGGCCTTCGAGGTCAAGCTGGACAAGGATCTGCTGGAGTACCGCGACAGCCCGCTCTACACGGCCACGCACCAGCAGATCGGCATCGACCTGCTGGACCTGTTCGACAGGAGCCCGCGGCCCGACTCGGCGGGGAAGCTGACGGACACGGGCTGGTCCACCTCGGTCCGCACCCCCTTCGACTTCACCCGGCTGCACGGACGCGGCCCGCTGCCCGAGCGGAACGACGCGCTGGCGGGCAACCGGTGGGTCTTCGCGGACAAGCCCCGGCGGTAGACGCCGGCCGTGTGCCCCGCGGACGGATCCCTCGTGAAGCCGCTCGTGGCCGCCGGTTCACCTCGGCTCGTCGTACACCACCGACCAGGGGCGGGGTGGCCCGTCCGGCGGGCGTGGGCCGGCGGCACGGTGCGGCGTCGCCGACCGGTCGCGTGCCAGCACATCGGCCGCGAGCTCCGCGAAGTGTGGTGCGGCCGGGTGGGCGGAACGGCCGGCGGGCCAGGCGCCGGTGGTCAGCCGGGTGAGCGGGCGGCCCGCCAGGGGGCGCCAGAGGACGCGGGGCTCCTTGCGGGCCACCGGCCCCTGGTCGAAGGCGACGCCGTGGCCCGCGTGGACGAGGGCCAGCAGGAACTCGGGGTTGGACGCGTGCCGGACCCGGCCGGGCACGAAGCCCTCGGTACGACAGGTAGCGAGGATCCTGTCGTACCAACCGGGCGCCTGGGCGCGGGGGAAGAGCACGAGATCGTGGCCGGACAGTTCGGCGAGCGCCACTTCGGGGATCCGGGCCAGTGGTGACGTGCGGGGAAGCACGACGCCGAACTCCGCTCGCACCTCGGGGCCGAGGCGGAGTTCGGTGGCGTCCACGGGCTGGTGGACGAGGCCGACGTCGAGCCCGCCGGAAGCGAGCAGCCGCAGCTGTTCCTCGGTGGTGATCTCCCGCAGATCGACGGACAGTCCCGGGGAGTGCCCCGCGCAGGCCGAGAGCAGCGCGGAGAGCGTGGAGACGGTGGTGTCGGGAGGGACGCCCGCGCGCAGGGTGCCCAGGCCGCCGTCGCCGGCGCGGCGGGCCAGTGTCCGTAACCGCTCCTCGCGGGAGAGGAGTTCGCGGGCCTCGTCCAGCAGCACCAGGCCGGCGGCGGTGAGCCGGACCTGACGCCGCGACCGGTCGAACAGGGCGGCTCCGAGGTCCTTCTCCAGCCTGCGCACCGCCTGGCTGAGGGGTGGCTGGGCCATGCCGAGCCGGTCGGCGGCCCGGCTGAAGTGCAGCTCGTCGGCGACGGCGACGAAGATACGCAGGTGGCGCAAGAGATCCACAGTCAGTGACCTTATGCGAGGGGCGAACCGATGGTCGAGAAACGGATCCGCGAGGTGTTCGCGGGGGCGGGTGCCGAGGGGTTGTTGCACGCGGTCCCCGTCCAGGGGGAACCGGGCGACGGGGAGGTGACCGTCGGCGCCGACGAGCCCGTCGTGATCGCCTCGGTCTTCAAGGTGCTGCTGGTCCTGGAGTTCGCCCGCCAGGTGGCCGCCGGCCAGCTCGATCCGCGTGAGCGGGTACGGGTGACGGCAGCCGACCGGCTCGGCGGCTGGGGCACGGCGGGCTGTGCGGACGACGTCGAGCTGTCGCTGCGCGATCTGGCGTTCTTCGCCCTCTCGGTGAGCGACAACTCGGCGGCCGATCTGCTGCTGGCACGCGTCGGCCTGGACACGGTGCGGCTGCTCGCCGAAGAACTCGGGCTCGACAGGACTCGCGTCGTGGGTGGACCCCGTGACGTACTGGAGTCGATGCTCGCCGAGGTCGGCGCGTGCGACGAGGCGGAGTTCGCCCTTCGGTACCCCGCGCTGCCGGACGACCGCAAAAGGCGCCTGGGCGTGCTGGATCCGCTGCGGACCAACGCGAGCACGCCGAGGGACGTCACCAGGCTGCTGCGCCTCGTCTGGCAGGACCAGGCGGGTCCGCCGGAAGCGTGCTCCCGGGTACGGGACCTGATGAGTCGACAGGCGTTCCGCCACCGGCTGGTTTCGGGATTTCCCGACGAGGTGACGATCGCGGCCAAGACGGGGACCCTGCCCGGTCTGCACATGGAGGCGGGGGTGGTCCGGTATCCCGACGGCGGCCTCTACGCGGTCGCCGTTTTCGCCCGTACGCGCGAGCTGGCCGCCTCACGCACGGCGGTGGACGCCGCGATCGGCGCCACGGCCCGGATCGCCGTCGACTCCCTCCGCGACGAACAGTTCTGACGTGGGCTCATATGCGTTCGTGTATGAGCCCACCCGAATTCCGATCTTGGACGAGGAGGGTCATGCCCTGATCTCCTGACGCCATGAACGAGGACACAGACGTACAGCGTCCGCAGCGGCGTATCCAGGCATTCGGCCGACGCGCGGTGCTGCGCGGCGCCGCGATCGGCGCGGCGGCCCCGCTGCTCTCCGCCGCGACCACCACCGCCGCTGCGGCGGTTCACGGGGCCCCGGCGGCCGGTTCGGCATCCTTCCGGTGGCTGGGCACCTCCGGCTGGCGCATCGACGCCGGCGGCCGGACGGTGCTCTTCGACCCCTACATCACCCGGTTCAGGACCGGCCTGTTCGACGGAGGGCTCAAGCCGGACACGAAGTTGAGGTCCGACCCCGGTCTGGTGCGGGAGCACATCGGCCGCCCCGAGATCGTCCTGGTCAGCCACGCGCACTGGGATCACATCGCCGACGTGCCGTACATCGCCAAGTCCACCGGCGCGCGGGTCGTCGGCACCGAGACCACGTTCCATCTGCTGGTCGCGTTCGGGGTCGACCCCGACCAGATCTCGGTGGTGAAGGGCGGGGAGGTCCTGGACTTCGACGGCATCACCGTCCAGGTGGTGCCGAGCCTGCACAGCCGCAACAAGCGGCATTCCTACTTCGCCCCGGGCACACTGAACGCTCCCCCGCCGACAGTGCCGGAGACCATCTCCGACCTGCCGGAGGGCGACACCCTGGCCTTCCAGGTGACGGTGGGGAGCGGCGGTCCGTCGGCGTTCCTGATGGGCGCCAGCGACTTCTCCGAGCAGGCCGTACAGGGGCTGAGCCCCGACCTCGCGATGGTCGCCGTGCCGGCCGGCACCGCTACGTTCCGCTATACGTCCCGGCTGCTGCGCGCCCTGGACCGGCCCGGCGTCGTGGTGCCCGTCCACTGGGACAACTTCGAGGAGCCGCTGAGCGAGCCCCCGCGCCGCGATCCGGTGATGGACCTGAGCGGGTTCGCCGCCCAGGTCCACCGGGAGTCCCCCACGAGCCGGATCGTCGTCCCGGACTACCGCACGACGTACGGCGCGGACATGCGCGCAGGCACGTCCACGCCTTAGTCCACTCCTTATGGGCGGAGGGATCGGATCAGCGGAGTCCGGCGAAGAGGTCCTTCTCGGGCAGGGCCGCGCCGGTGGCGTCCTGGACGCGTACGAAGGTCTCCGTGCCCATCAGGTCGCCGAATCTCTCCTTGCCCATCTTGAGGAAGAAGATGTTGTCGCCCTGGCTGGCGTGCGCGGCCAGCGCGTCGAACTTCCGGCCGCTGAACGCGGTGGTGTCCACCCACGTGGTGACCTCGTCGTCGGGGAGGCCGATCTCGGTCATCGCGTCGGCCTCGGCCGGATCCGGAGCCGGCTCGGGCTCCGGATCCGGCTCCGGCTGCGGCAGGTCCTCGTGGAACTCGCGCATGGCCTCGCCGAACCGCCGCAGCATCGAGTGGGGCATCGTCGTCCAGTACACCTTCGGCGTCAGCTCGGTCATCTCCAGCGCCGCCATCGTGATGCGGTGGGCCTGGATGTGGTCGGGGTGGCCGTAGAAGCCGTTCTCGTCGTAGGTGACGACGACATCGGGACGGTAGTGCCGCATGAGTTCCGCGAGTCGGGCGGCGCCCTTCTCCACCGGGGTCTGCCAGAAGGACCCGGGGGCCTCGTTGCTCGGCCAGCCGATCATTCCGGAGTCGGCGTAGTCCAGCGTCTCCAGATCGCTGACCCCCAGGACCTCGCAGCTCGCCTCCAGCTCCCGGCGGCGCATCGCGGCGACGGCCGCCGGGTCGTGTCCGGGGTCGCCCGGCTTGACACCCCCCGGTCCGTCCCCGCAGCCGCCGTCGGTACACGTCACGAGAACCGTGCGGATGCCTTCCGCCGCGTACCGCGCCAGGACCCCTCCGGTTCCGGTCGCCTCGTCGTCGGGGTGGGCGTGCACGGCCATGAGAGTCAAGGGCCGGTCGGTCATGAAGGGGTCCTCCCGCAGAGATACGTCGTGGTCCGGGCCGGCGGCGGGCGTGCTACCGCGCTCCCAGGGCCCGGATCCCGACGGGGCGGGCGACCCTGCGGCCTCCGTGTTCCCCCGCCCGCACGGCGCCGGTCCCTTGAACGGTGCAACCGCGCCGACCGGGCCGGCTGTTCCCGACGGGGCCGGTGATTCTCGACGGAGGCCGCCGGGAGCCCCCTCAAGGCTCCGGTGCCGCGGCGACCGGCGCACAATGAGCTGTCCCATAAGCTCCGGCAGTCGAGGCCGGAGCGGCATCAGTCCATGGGCGGCGGATCGTGTCCGGCCGCGGGCCGGCGGCCGGTACGACGAGCCGGCGGCCGGTACGGCGACCGCGTTGTGCGGTCGCCACCGCCCGGCCGCGATCCGCCGGACCGAATCTCAGGAGGGGAAGCGTGACCGAGACAAGCGACACCCGATCCACCGCCAGTGAAGCGCAGGAGGCGCAGCGGAGCAGACTCCAGCGTCTGATGCGTTACGTCCCGCTGATCGCCCCGGTCCTGCTGTGGGCCGTGCCGTGCTGGGTTCTTCTGCACACCGGCCAGCGGTGGCCGCTCCCGGTCACCCTGACCGGCACCGCGCTGTTCGTCCTCGGCCTGGCCGGTATGCCGCTCGCGATGGTGCACGGTCACGGCCGGCGCCAGCGGGACCGGGCGGCGATCGTCGGTGACACGCTGCTGGGCGGCATCTGGGTCCTGTTCACCTGGTCCGTACTCCTCGGCGTCCTGCTGCGGCTCGCCCTGACCGTGGCCGGCGTGGGTGACGGACAGGACCGGGCGCGCATCGTCACCTGGGCCGTCCTCGGCGTCGCCGCCGTGCTGCTGGCCTGGGGGTACGCCGAGGCCCGGCGCGTGCCGCGGGTGCGCCGCCTCGACGTGCGGCTCCCGCGCCTGGGAGCCGGGCTGGACGGAACCCGGGTCGCCCTGATCACCGACACCCACTACGGTCCGCTCGACCGGGCCCGCTGGTCGGCGCGGGTCTGCGAGACGGTGAACACCCTGGAGGCCGACCTGGTCTGCCACACCGGCGACATCGCGGACGGCACGGCCGAACGCCGTCGCGCCCAGGCCGCTCCGCTGGGCACCGTGCGGGCGACGCGGGCCCGTGTCTACGTCACCGGCAACCACGAGTACTACAGCGAGGCCCAGGGCTGGGTCGACCTGATGGACGAGCTGGGCTGGGAGCCGCTGCGCAATCGCCATCTGCTGCTCGAACGCGGCGGTGACACGCTCGTGGTCGCCGGCGTCGACGACGTCACCGCCGAGTCCTCCGGACTGGCGGGCCACCGCGCCCACCTCGCCGGAGCCCTCCACGGCGCCGACCCCGACCTCCCCGTGCTGCTCCTCGCCCACCAGCCCAAGTTCATCGACCGTGCGGCGGCCCACGGCATCGACCTCCAGCTCTCCGGCCACACCCACGGCGGCCAGATCTGGCCCTTCCACCATCTGGTCCGCCTCGACCAGCCGGCCGTCGCGGGCCTCAGCCGCCACGGCGCTCGCACCCTCCTCTACACGAGCCGCGGCACCGGCTTCTGGGGCCCGCCCTTCCGCGTCTTCGCCCCCAGCGAGATCACCCTGCTCGTGCTCCGCTCCCCGCAGCCCTCCGCCGGCTCCTAGAACCGGAGCCGGCGGTCAGGAGCAGGCCGGGCACAGGCCCCGGTAGGTGATCTCCACCGAGCCGACGGCGAACCCGAACCGCTCGGCCTCGGGCAGGTCACCGAGGGCGTCCCCGACCGGGTGGACGTCGCGGACCGTGCCGCAGCCGGAGCACACCAGGTGCTGATGGGGGCGGCGCGCGTTCGGGTCGTAGCGCTTGGCGCGGCCCACGGTGGAGACCTCCAGCACCTCGCCGAGCGTGACGAGCTCCCCCAGCGTGTTGTAGACGGTCGCGCGGGAGATCTCGGGCAGCCTCGCGGCGGCCCGCAGATGTACCTCGTCGGCCGTCAGGTGCACATGGTCACCGTCGAGGACCTCCGCGACGACACGCCGCTGCGAGGTCAACCGCCAGCCACGGCCCCGTAGCCGTTGAAGGAGGTCGCTCATCTCGTCACCTGCTCCGCTTCGCGGGGGACGCGCGGCCCCGGACGGATCCATGGATCCGATGACATCGCGCCCCAGCCATTATCGTTTTAGCGCACTTCTTGACTTGGACGAAGTCCATCGTAGGATCGATCCCGGCGACATCCAAGAGACAGGAAGACTCCGGTACGGCAGCAGAGAAACGCGGTGGGACACCGTCGGTCGACCGCGCGGCGCCGACCGAGCGCCGTCCTCGTCGCACCGCCCGGGACCGTCCGGTCCCGTCCGTGAGGTTCGGGCGGGCGCGGCGGCACCCGGCATACCTCGTGTCCCTTCTGCACGGACCGAATCCTCCTCCCCCGTTCAGCGCCCCCACGACCCACCGGGTCCGGAAGGATTGCCATGACCGAGAACCACGAGTCGCATGTCTTTGATCCCGTCACCCCGGATTCGCCCGAGACGGCCGTTCCCGAGGTGCCCGGGGCGCAGGCGGGCGGCTGCCCCGTGGCCCACGGCCGCGCGCCGCACCCCACGCAGGGCGGCGGGAACCGCCAGTGGTGGCCGGACCGGCTCAATCTGAAGATCCTCGCCAAGAACCCCGCCGTGGCGAACCCGCTCGGTACGGACTTCGACTACGCGGCCGCGTTCCAAAGGCTCGACCTGCCCACGGTGAAGCGGGACATCGCCGAGGTGCTCTCCACGTCGCAGGACTGGTGGCCGGCCGACTTCGGCAACTACGGGCCGCTGATGATCCGGATGGCCTGGCACAGCGCCGGCACGTACCGCATCAGCGACGGCCGCGGTGGCGCGGGCGCCGGTCAGCAGCGCTTCGCCCCGCTGAACAGCTGGCCGGACAACGGCAACCTGGACAAGGCCCGCCGTCTGCTGTGGCCGGTGAAGAAGAAGTACGGCCAGGCGCTGTCCTGGGCCGACCTGCTGATCCTCACCGGCAACGTCGCCCTGGAGACCATGGGCTTCAAGACCTTCGGCTTCGCCGGCGGCCGCGAGGACGTCTGGGAGTCGGAGGAGGACGTCTACTGGGGCCCGGAGACCACCTGGCTCGACGACGAGCGCTACACCGGCGACCGTGAGCTGGAGAACCCGCTCGGCGCGGTCCAGATGGGCCTGATCTACGTCAACCCCGAGGGCCCCAACGGCAACCCGGACCCGGTCGCCGCCGCCCGCGACATCCGCGAGACCTTCCGCCGGATGGCGATGAACGACGAGGAGACCGTCGCCCTCATCGCCGGTGGCCACACCTTCGGCAAGACGCACGGAGCGGGCCCGGCCGAGAGCGTCGGCGCGGACCCCGAGGGCGCCTCGATGGAGGAGCAGGGCCTGGGCTGGCGCAGCTCCTACGGGACGGGCAAGGGCGGGGACGCCATCACCAGTGGTCTGGAGGTGACCTGGACCAGCACCCCGACCACGTGGGGCAACGAGTTCTTCCACAACCTCTTCGCCTACGAGTACGAGCTGACCAAGTCCCCGGCCGGTGCGCACCAGTGGGTCGCCAAGGACGCGGAGGCGACCATCCCGGACGCGCACGACGCGTCGAAGAAGCACAAGCCGCAGATGCTCACCACCGACCTGTCGCTGCGCTTCGACCCGGCCTACGAGGAGATCTCGCGCCGCTTCCACGAGAACCCGGACGCGTTCGCGGACGCCTTCGCGCGCGCCTGGTACAAGCTGACGCACCGCGACATGGGCCCGGTCCAGCGCTACCTGGGCTCCGAGGTGCCTTCCGAGGTGCTGCTGTGGCAGGACCCGCTGCCCGCGCGCACCGCTGAGCCGCTGGGCGCCGCGGAGATCGCCGCGCTCAAGGAGCGGGTGCTCGCCACGGACCTGACAGTGGCGCAGCTGGTCTCGGCCGCCTGGGCGTCGGCCGCCTCCTTCCGCGGCAGCGACAAGCGTGGCGGCGCCAACGGCGCCCGGGTCCGTCTGGAGCCGCAGCGCGGCTGGGAGGCGAACAACCCGGACGACCTGGCCCAGGTCCTGCGGGCCCTGGAGGGTATCCAGGAGTCCTTCAACGCCGAGGGCGGCAAGCAGGTCTCGCTGGCCGACCTGATCGTCCTCGCGGGCAACGCGGCCGTCGAGCAGGCGGCCGCGGACGCCGGTGTCGAGGTGGAGGTGCCGTTCACCGCGGGCCGGGTCGACGCCACGCAGGACCAGACGGACGTCGAGTCCTTCGCCGCGCTGGAGCCCGTGTACGACGGCTTCCGCAACTACGCGGGCAAGGGCAGCCGCCTTCCCGCCGAGTATCTGCTCCTGGACCGGGCCAACCTGCTGACGCTGAGCGCCCCGGAGACCACGGTCCTGGTCGGCGGTCTGCGGGTGCTGGGCGCCAATTCCGGCGGCTCGAAGCACGGCGTCCTCACGGACCGCCCGGGCACGCTGACCAACGACTTCTTCGTGAACCTGCTCGACCTGGGCATCACCTGGAAGTCGACGTCGGCGGGGCAGGACGAGTTCGAGGCCCGCGACGCGACGGGCCGGGTCAAGTGGACCGGTACCCGCGCGGACCTGGTCTTCGGCTCCAACTCCGAACTCCGTGCCCTCGCCGAGGTCTACGCGAGCGACGACGCGCGGCAGAAGTTCGTGACGGACTTCGTCGCCGCCTGGAGCAAGGTCATGGACCTCGACCGCTTCGACCTGGTCTGACCGCGCGGTCGGGGCCCGCCGCCCGCTCGGCGCGGCCCCGACCCGCCGACGTTCGCTCCGGCCCGGCCCCCGAGCGGTGGTGCGCAGTGTGGCACCGCCGCGCGGGGGCCGGTCCTCTTCGCCTCGGTCCCGGCCCAGGACGCAGAACTCATTGCTCCCGGTGCCGGAATCCGCCCTGCCCGGCGCGTCGCCCGGCAGGGCGACGCGCCCGGACTCTGTCCTGCTACCAGCCGGCCTTGACCGCGTTGTAGGCCGTACGGCAGTCGGCGTTGGTGGCGTCCGCGGCCAGCTTCTCCATGGAGTTGCTCCAGACCTTCTTGGCCACCTTCTCCATGTCACGGGTCGCCGCGGGCACGTTCGGCGCGTGCTTCTTGATCGTCGCCAGCGAGGACCTGGCGAACTTGTTGCACACGGGTCCGGCGGCGTTCCGGTAGCGGGTGTCCAGGTCCGTCGCGACGGCCTGGCCGTTCTGGGTCGCCCAGGTGTTCCAGGCCGCGCACGCCGCTTCGGTGAACACGGCCTGGTCGGCCTCGCTCAGTCCCAGTACCTCGCCCAGCATCGTGTTCTTGGCCTTGTCGGGGACCGTGAAGTCCACGACGGGGAACTTGTCGAGGGTTTCGAGCAGCGCCTCCTGACACGCGGGAGGCAGCGGGGCCGCCTGCGCGGTGGAGGGGGCGCCCAGCGCGGAGACGGACAGGAGTGCCGCGGTGAGGACGGTGCGCTGGACGGTACGCGAAAGGGTCATGGGGGCAGTGCTCCTTGTACGGAAGAACGTGACGGTCCGGGCGCCGCATCAGCGCCCGACGGCTACAGAACGATCACTGCCTGTGCAGGTCACGGGCCTATCGGTGGGGCGGACGGTGGCACACAGGGTCGTCGGCCGTCCGTGCGACGAGAGGGCTGTCGACCGTCCCGCGGCCGCGGCCGCGAGGGGACGGAACCCACCTCCCACGTCCCGGTGAGAGCGCGTTCCGGGTCCGGCGACGGAAGACCAGGAAGCCGGCCGACGCGGCGCCGACGAGCCAGAGGCACTGGATCACGAGCCCCCGGACAGCCGACGCGTCGGAGAAGGCCGCGGACATGCTCGCCTGCACGGCTCCGTACGTCGGGAGGAAGCGCACGACGGCGCTGTCGGAACCGGAGCTGGAGAGGGGATTCTGCAGGGCGACGTCGAGGATGCTGATCATCAGGATGGCGAACATGCCCTCGACCTCCCGGCGGAGTACCGATCCGAAGACCACGCCCAGCGCGCCGTAGGTCAGAGCCGCGCAGAACAGGGCGGCGGCGAGGACGAGGGGCTGTCGCGGCGGCCAGGCGAACCCGACGACGACCGTGGCGTACGCCGAGACGGCGACACAGACCAGCGTGAGCGCGGACAGCTTCGCGAGGACGAGGTGATAGCGGGGGTAGCCCGCCATCGCCAGGCGGCGGTCGAAAGCACCTCCCGTGAAGGTGGCCGCGAACATCATGAACCCGGCGATCAGGGTGACCGCGTTCAGCGCACCGGTGATCTGGGTGAGGTGGTTGCCGGGCGGGGACAGGATCTCGCCGGTGGCCCGGAGCCGGAACGGGGCAGGCTGATCGGGAATGGTCACGTAGGCGAGGGCGATCCACACCGGGATGTACACGACCACCAGCAGCATCGCGAACCGGTTGCGGGCGTGCCCGGTCAACGCGTACTTGGACGCCGTGGCGAACAGGAACCAGTGCCGCCTCATGCCGCCGCCCCCGTAGGCCGTTCCTGGCGGTGGAGGCGCCCGTTCTCCAGGCGCCAGAGCAGATCCAGCCGGTCGATGTCGTACGCCAGGTGCGAGACGACCAGCACCGAACGCCCGGCGTCGCGCAACCTCGTCGCCAGTTCCCAGAAGCGCAGATACGTCTCCCAGTCGAAGCCCTGGTAGGGCTCGTCCAGCAGGAGCACGTCCGGGTCGTGCATGAGCGCCAGGGTCAGGTTGAGCTTCTGCCGCGAGCCGCCGCTGAGCAGGCCCGCACGCCGGTCGAGGTACTCGGTGAAGGCCAGGGTCTCCATCACCTCCTCGGCCCGCCGCAGGTCGGGGAGGCCGAACGCGGCCCGGAAGAGGTCGAGATGCTGGCGGACGGTGAAGGAGTCGTCCAGCACCACGGACTGCGGGCAGTAGCCGAACCTGCCGTGGTGACGCACCGATCCGCGGTCCGGACCGAGCTCACCGGAGAGGATCTTCAGCAGCGTCGACTTGCCCGCGCCGTTCTCCCCGACGATCCCGGCGAGGGTGCCGGGCCGTAGCCGCAGGTCGACTCCCCGGAGAACGGCGTGCTGCCGGTAGGAGTGGTGCACATCGTGGACGTCCATCGTCTCGCTCCGTCGTGCCAGGTCCTGCCCGTGATCGCGGAACCGGTCCGCTCGTGCCCAACGAGCCGGTCACGCGGCGGAAACGGCGCCGGGGACGCACCCGTTCGCCCGGCGTCAACCCGGTGCACGACCCGTCACGCGTGCGGCGGGACTACCGCCGGAAGCCGCTCCCGGCGCGGCGGCAGCCCTTAGCGTGACCGGGCTCGGAGCGCCGGCGTCTCGGGCCCGGAGCCCTCATCACGTACCTACGAGGAAAGGCCGGTCGGCCATGCGGAGAACGTGCGTGATCGGAGCGGGCCCGTCCGGCCTGGCGGCGAGCAAGGTCCTCGCCTCGCGCGGCCTTCCGTTCGACTGCTTCGAGGCGGGTTCGGGCATCGGCGGACTCTGGCGCTACGGGAACGACAACGGTATGTCGGGGGTGTACGCGTCACTGCACGCGAACATCTCCAAGGAGAGCATGTCGTTCTCCTCGCTGGCGATGCCGGAGACCTACCCGGTCTTCCCGCACCACAGCAAGGTCCTCGCCTACCTGGAGCAGTACGCCGCTTCGTTCGGCCTGCACCGGCACATCGGGTTCGGCACGACGGTCACCTCCGTACGGCCCCTGGAGGACGGCGGCTGGGAGGTCGTCCGCCGGCACCGCGGCGACACGGAGGCGCGGACACAGCACTACACCGAGGTGGTGGTGGCCAACGGGCACCACTGGGACCCGCGGCTGCCGGACCCCGCCGTACCGGGGGCCGAGGACTTCGAGGGCCCCGCTCTCCACTCGCACGACTACCGCTTCCCCGAGCCGTACGCCGGCCGGCAGGTGCTCGTGGTCGGCATGGGCAACTCCGCGTGCGAGATCGCGGCGGAGATCTCCCGTACGGCCGCGCGGACGTTCCTCTCCGCGCGGGACGCGGCGCACGTGTTCCCCAAGATGCTGCTCGGCCGGCCGGCGGACCACTTGGCGGGGAGCCCGCTGGCCGGCCTGCCGCGGTTCCTCAAGGACCCGGCGATGGCGCTTCTCCTGCGACTGACCCGCGGCGCCCCGGCTCACTACGGGCTTCCCGAACCGGTCCGCGGGCCTCTCGCCGCCCACCCCTCCACCTCGGACGAACTCCTCGTCCAGCTGGCCCGGGGCGCGGTCACCCCCAAGCCCGGTGTCAGCTCGTTCGGCCGGGACACGGCGTTCTTCACGGACGGCAGCCGCGAGAGGGTGGACGCCGTGGTGTACGCCACCGGGTACTCCCTCTCCTTCCCCTTCCTGGCCCCCTCCGTCTTCGCCGCCCCGGGCGGCCGCACGGAGCTCTATCTGCGCACGGTGCCGCCCCGGCTCCCCGGGCTCTACTTCATGGGACTCGCCCAACCCGCGGGAGCCGCTTTCCCGTTGCTCGAACCGCAGGCCGAATGGGTCGCCGACCTGATCGAGGGAACGGTCCGCCTGCCGGCGCCGGCGGAGATGACGCGGGCGATCGCCCGCGCGCGGCGACAGCACGACAAGGCCTACGCGCCCACCTACCGCCACGGGATCGAGATCGACATCCGCTCCTACCGGCGAGCCCTCCGGCGGGAACTCCGGGCAGGCAGACGCCGGGCCCGCGGTGTGTTCCCGCCCCGGCCCGGGGCGGGCTCCCCCGCCGCCGTGCCCGATGCCGTGTGATCCGCCGGCCCACTCCGTGCGGCCGGTGCGGAGCTCCCGCCCGGCTCATCCGGGCGTCGAGCTCACCTCCAGCTCGCCCACGGCCCGCTCCCACAGCTCCGGCAGCAGCTCCCCCAGCGGGAGGGCGCGGTCGGCGACGAAGGACACCTCCGCCCAGTCACCGAAGAACGACAGCCCCACCGCGAAGAGATGCCCCGGCACGAGCAGGGGCAACAGGGCGGTCCCCGTCACCTGCGTCTCCCCCAGGCTCCCCTTGTCGGCGAGCGGCATGGAGGTGGCCATGACGTTGGTGACGCGTGGCGAGAGCATCCTGCGCAGGTACCACTCGGTGGGGCCGTCCGGCATGAAGCGGACCAGGTCCTGAATGGCCTGCCGCCAGGTCTCGCCCCGCAGCTTCCGGGTCGTCGCCATGACCTGATCCAGTCGGCGCAGGGGCTCCTCACCCTCCCGGGAACCGTCCGGCTGTTCCGGGACGGTCCGTACGGGCAGTTCGAGCGGCAGGGCGAAGCAGCGGTTCCCCCACGTCTGTTCCTCGTCGGCGCGTCGTGCGTCGACGGGCAGTACGGCCGTCACCCGGGGAAGCGGCACCCCGGCACGGGCCGACCAGACCGACAACGCCCCGGAGAGGGCCGCCAGATGCACGTCATGGGCCGAGCCGCCCCGCCCGGCGCCGATCCGGCGAAGGGTGTCCACCGGTGCCCGGCCCCGCCACAGCCGCCGCTCCCCGGAGGGGGCGAAGGCCGCGTCCGGGCGGTGGCCGCGAACGGCCAGGGAGCCGGCCACGAACCTCGTGGCCAGCCCGACGGCCGCGCCGACCCGCCGGGGCACCCCGGACGGACGGCTCCGGCCCGGTACCGGACGCGCGGACGGCTCCCCCTCCCCCAGCATGGCCCGGAAGGTCATGGCGGCGGCCGAACCGTCCTGGCAGGCGTGGTGAAAGCGGTAGCAGACGGCGTACGTGTCGGGTTCGTGGCCGTGGATCAGCCAGACCCCCCAGTAGCAGCCGGGGGCGAACGGGGCGTTGAGCGCGGTGTGCAGTGCGGAGTCCCAGGCGCCGGGCCCGTCGGCGACCACCTCGTGCACATGCCGGTCGACGGCGAAGTCCGCGTCCGGCTGCCACCGGGACCGCCGGCCTCCCTCCACCCGGCTCGTGAGCAGGGGCAGTTCGCCGAGGCGGTGGCCCACGTAGGCGCGAAGGTCCGCCAGGGCCGGGGGCGGACCACTGAGATACGCGACGCCGCCCGCGTCCCAGCGGACGTCGGGCCGACGGCGCTCCAGCTTGAGGAACGCGCGGTCGACCGCGTGGGTGGAGTGGCGGGGCGAGGGAATCGGCCGATCGGGCCGGGCGGAGCGCTCGGACGG